>SVSN01000030.1 GCA_015064285.1 Oscillospiraceae bacterium
CCGCCACCTCATGATATGGATAGACACCGAACCGGATGAGCAGAGCAACAATTGCGGCGGCAAGGAGAATAGAAACCCATATGATCGCAAAAATGACAATCGAAAAGAACAGGTTCAATGCCCGACGCTGTTTGCGTTCTTCTGGAGTATAGGCTCCCACGGGAATGCCGTTTGCTTTGCAGCCCGCGTAGTTCTTTTCAAACTGCGCATCTTTCTGCGAGAGTGCCCAGCCATATCCTGCACGGAGGATGGCAAATTCCACACCATCGGATTTCACCTTTTTCCAGTCAATATCTCCCTGGTGTACAGAGACATCAATTCCTTTTGTCATGATAACACTTCCAGTTCTCTTTTTGTATATAGAGTTTTTGTATAACCACAACAAAGGCACATTTCAGAAAATGAGATGTGCCTTTGGCTGTAAAATTCAGTTTGTCAGCGGAAAATCAGCCGATCTGCGTAATGACGAGATGCGCAGAAACAGGACATGTACCGCCTGCAAGCGGTGTAACGGTAAGCGCAGCCGCATTGCCGGCAGGATTCCGTACAGTCAGAATTGAGTTAATCACAGTGGTTGTGACAATCGCCATGCCCACGATCTGCGAAGCGCCGGTAGCTCTGCCGACCACTGTGTATGCCAGATCCTCGCCGTTCAAGGTCAGGATCAGCTGACCTGCTTCATCCACACTGACCTCAAAGAGAATCTGATAGGTTCCGATGCAGAGGTGTGACACTGATATATTGCTGCGAACGATTTTCAGTTTCCGTCTCTGGCTATTTTGCACTTTTACCCAAGTGCATTGCAGGTTGTCGCTGCACTTGTTTTCTTACTCTCGCAAGCCGCATTCATAGCGTTGGGTGTACCGTTTTCGTCATAGGTGCCCACAATCAGTACGGGCATGGGATAAAGCCAGGTTTTTGCTCCGAAATTTTTACGCATAATTGTTTTCCTTTCTCATCAAAACTCGTTTATATACTTCTGCAGTTTCTCCACAAAAGCGCCTACATGATAGCCATCGCAAACCGCGTGATGCACCTGTATTGCCAGAGGAAGCATCCGTTTGCCATCGCGCTCAAAATACTTGCCCATGGTGAAAATCGGCAGGAGGAACTTGCCTTCATCGTACACGTTGATGTTGAGTCCGGTGAATTCCACCCACGGCAGCATGGAAATATTGAAGGAGTTGACTGGTGTTCCGTCCTTGGGCGCGTAGCGTGTGGATGTGCTGTATTTTGTGGAATCTTCCTCATAGTTTCGGAGGAATGTGTCATAATCCTCCGAAAAATACGACCAGATGCCCGAGAAATTCTTGTTTTCTTTGTTGAAAACGGTATACATCGGGTGCATATCGTCATAGATGCCAAGCCCTTCCGCAGTCAGCAAAGTCCGGAATTCGGGCATATCGTTGACAGTTTTCGTCAGCAGCCAGATCATTGCAGGATACAGTTTCTGCCCTTTGAGATGGGTAATGTCGAGGTTGACAGAAACGGAATATGAGCATACCACCTCTTTGATGAAATGCTCGTAAAACTCCCTGCGCTCCCAGTTTTCAATGTCAATTTTTCTGAATGCCATGTTTATCCCTTTCTGCAATACATTGCGATAGCTTCTGCCTTTCCTTCACTATACATGCGTACTCCGATCATATTAGCCGCCATAACGGCACAAGTCTCCTTGTGCGCCATCAGCGATCAATGCAAGTCCTGTGCGATCTGCAAATACTCTTATGTTTCGTCCTCCGCCTTTTTGAAAGGAGTATCGTGTCGTGCAGAAGTTCTTTTATCATAACTTTTTCCTTTTTGTACAGATTACAGCGGTGTAAATTCTGTCTCTTCCCATGGGGTAAGAAAACGTGACCTCCCTCGAATCACTTCTTCATTCTCTCCGTCCATTCCGCTTCCTTAAATCCAACAAGCACAAATTCCTCGCCGATGAGCAGCGGCCGCTTCACCAGCATACCGTCCGTTGACAGAAGCTGCAGCATTTCTTCCTCACTCATCCCGGGCAGCTTATCCTTCAACTCCATCGACTTGTACAACAGTCCGCTTGTGTTGAAAAATTTCTTCAGCGGCAGACCGCTTTTTTCATACCACAGAGCAAGTTCGTCCAGCGTGGGATTGTCCGTCTTAATATCCCGCAGTTCGTATTCGATTCCGTTGTCATCCAGCCACTTTTTCGCCTTCTGGCAAGTGGTACATTTGGGGTAACAGATAAATTTCAGCATAATTCCTCCCTATTCAAAGCTGCTTTTTCAGCATAATGATCTCATCTGTACGGTATTCTTCCGAAAACCCGCACTGCAGAAACAGCGTCACCGCTGGATTATCGACAGCAATATCATCGTACAGTACGGTCACACCATTCTGCTTTGCCGTCTGACACAGAAGATTCAGTCCCAATCTACCGTAGCCGCGTCCGCGGTATTTCGCATGAACAATGACATCGGCGACGGTAATCCCGCGTTCTTCGTCCAAATGATACGCGATTTCACCGACGAATGTGCCGTCATCCCGCGTAAGGTACCGGTAAAACCGCTTGTTTTCATGATGCACGATCCACCGGTCATACCATGCCGTCCATTTTTCACGGGGAAACGGAATTGTGCCGCCGTATGCGCGATTGTAGGACATGGTCTGGTGATCGGCGAGCAGTTTCTCCTTGAACCACAGCTCATCCAAAGTCGGCGTGTGCAGTTTCATTCCTGCCTCCTGTATCTCATCTGAACCGGTTCGCTGTCGTGTTTGGGTTCGATTCATGTCGTTTCTCCTGTGTTTTATTACCGTTACAGTTATTATAACTGACAGGACCGGGTGATGTCAAGATTCCGGGGCATGGATCACGTTTACCACTGTATTGGAAATATGCGTAATTCCCGGAAATATAACCCGGGATTGCAGTTCCATCTCCAAACAATGTGTTTTCCAATCTGCGTTTTTTCGGAAAAACTATTGTATTTTTATAAAAGCAGGTGTATAATAATGTCAACATAAAAACAGGGGAGCTTGTGAAGCAGGCTGAGAGGAAGTAATCGAACTTTGAACCTTTACCTGATGCGGATAATGCCGCCGTAGGAAGTCATTATACAGGGATTTTTTACAGGAGGCATCCGAAAGGCTGTCTCCTGTTATTGTTTTTCAATCGAATAACCGGGGAGCTTGATGCGTCGCCCGACGCGGACAGGCTGAGAGGAAGGTGTGCCCTTCGACCCATAGGTATTCGTCACAGACGAAACCTGAACCTGATTTGGATAATACCAACGTAGGGACTTGTTGTAATGATTACGGGGAACTTCCAGAGCGGGGTCTTCCGTATTTTTTATTTTAAGGAGGTATGTAAATGGTAAGCGTAAACGGTGCAGAGCTGGATATTGCAGGAAAAACGATCGCAGAGTATCTTGCATCCACAAACTATGATCCGAAACGGATTGCAGTCGAATGCAATGGTGACATTGTCCCAAAAGCCAAGTATGTCGAAACGATTCTGCAGGACGGCGACAGCGTTGAAATCGTCAGCTTTGTGGGAGGTGGCTGAGTGATACCAACCAGGGAAGAATGGACCCGGGCGCTGGAAAAGCGGCATGGTACAGAACTGCACAGCAGATTCTCTTCTGCTGTTGTCGCAATCTGCGGGTTGGGCGGACTCGGCTCCAATATCGCTGTCGCATTGGCTCGTGTGGGAACCGGCAAACTGATTCTCATTGATTTTGACAGGGTAGATATTGCCAACCTCCATCGTCAGCAGTACAAAGCAAACCAGATCGGGCAGTACAAAACAGACGCGCTGGCGGTAAATCTGCGTGAGATCGCGCCGTATATTGAACTTGAAATACACAACAAATACATAACAGAAGATAACGCTGTAACTCTTCTGCATGATGCAGATATCATCTGTGAAGCCTTTGATGACGCAGAATGCAAGTCGATGCTGACGGACATTGTATTATCGGAGATGCCCGGAAAATATTTTGTTGCCGCATCGGGCATGGCGGGACTCGGCAGTGCCAACAGCATACGGACACGCAGAATCACAAACCGTTTCTATCTCTGCGGTGATGAAATTTGTGATGTGTCCGATGGAATTGGTCTGATATCCAGCCGTGTAATGCTCTGCGCCGCACATCAGGCACACACCGTCCTGCGGATTCTTGCAGGTGAATTTGAAACTTAATGAAAGAAGGCTGCCAAAATGAACAATGACAAACTTATTATCGGCGGACACGAATTTTCGTCCCGCTTCATCCTCGGTTCCGGCAAGTATTCCATGAAGCTGATCGAAGCGGCCGTAAAGGATGCGGGAGCGGAGATCATCACCCTTGCGGTCCGCCGGGCAAACACCAAGGAGCAGGAAAGCATCCTTGACTACATTCCCGACGGAATCACGCTTCTTCCCAACACCAGCGGTGCGAGAAATGCGGAAGAAGCTGTCCGCATAGCACGCCTTGCAAGAGCGCTGGGCTGCGGGGATTTCGTGAAGATCGAAATCATGCGTGACAGTAAATACCTGCTTCCCGATAATGCGGAGACGATTAAGGCTACGGAAATCCTTGCAAACGAGGGATTCGTGGTTATGCCGTACATGTATCCCGACCTCAACACTGCACGGGATCTTGTGAATGCAGGGGCTGCTTCTGTCATGCCGCTGGCTTCTCCCATCGGTTCCAACAAGGGTCTGGCAACCAGGGAATTCATCCAGATTCTCATTGATGAGATCGACCTCCCCATCATTGTTGACGCAGGAATCGGCAGACCGTCACAGGCTTGCGAAGCGATGGAAATGGGGGCAGCTGCGATCATGGCGAATACCGCACTTGCTACTGCCGGGAATCTGCCCATGATGGCGTCTGCTTTCAGGAATGCCATTGAAGCAGGACGGAAGGCATATCTTGCAGGTCTTGGCCGTGTGCTTACCCGAGGGGCATCCGCATCCGATCCGCTTACCGGATTCCTGCGTGATTAAGAGGTGTGCTGATGGAAAATCAATTTTTTGTGGATTCGGAACATCTGTCACCGGAAGCACTTGCCAAAAAGCACCGTCTGGAACATGATCCGTCTTCCAGAAAGAACCACATGGAATACCTGCCGGGAATGGAAATAATTGAATCGGATGTGTGTGCAAACGTGATGGCGCAGATGAACGCTTATGACTGCGGCAGATACACCATAGCGGATGTGAAGGCTGCGTTGGAGCACGACACCTGCACCATAGAAGACTTTAAGGCGCTCTTATCTCCTGCGGCAGAGCCTTTTCTGGAACAGATGGCACAGAGAGCAAGACTGGAAACGAGTAAACATTTTGGCAATACCGTGTATTTGTTCACGCCGCTCTACATAGCGAACTACTGTGAGAATTATTGCGTGTACTGCGGGTTCAACTGCTATAACCATATCAACCGCATGAAGCTGTCTATGGAACAGATCGAAAAAGAGATGGAAGTCATCGCTGACAGCGGTATGGAAGAGATTCTGATTCTCACGGGTGAGAGCAGAAGGCAGAGCAATGTGGAATACATCGGTGAAGCCTGCAGGTTGGCGAGAAAATACTTCCGTATGGTCGGGCTTGAAATTTACCCTGTCAACACCGATGAATACAAATATCTCCACGAATGCGGTGCGGACTATGTGACCGTGTTCCAGGAAACCTATGATGCCGACAGGTACGAACAGCTTCATCTGCTCGGGCACAAGCGCGTGTGGCCGTACCGTTTTGATGCCCAGGAACGTGCGCTTCGCGGCGGTATGAGAGGTGTGGCTTTCTCTGCGCTGCTTGGTTTGTCCGATTTCAGAAAGGATGCTTTAGCAAGTGCGCTTCATGTGTATTATCTGCAGCGCAAATATCCCCATGCGGAAATGTCGCTGTCCTGTCCCAGACTGCGCCCGATCATCAACAACGATAAGATAAGTCCCATGGATGTTGGGGAAAAACAGCTCTGTCAGGTACTTTGCGCTTACCGTATTTTCCTGCCCTTTGTAGGAATTACGGTATCATCACGTGAGAGTGCGGCGTTCAGAAACGGTATTGTAAAGATTGCTGCCACCAAGGTTTCCGCAGGCGTTTCCACAGGCATTGGAGACCATGAAAGCAAGTACACCGGCAAGGAATCCGATACAGTACAAGGGGACGAGCAGTTCGAGATCGACGACAACCGCAGTCTTGATAAGATGTACAGGGATATTGCCGAAGAGGGGCTGCAGCCGGTTCTGAACGACTATTTATATGTATGAGGTTGAAGATGAAGAAGTTTGATACAAGTCTGTATTTTATCACTGACAGTACAGGGTTTACAGAGGAAGAATTTCTCTTTCGTGTGGAGCGTGCGCTCATGGGCGGTGTGACCCTTCTGCAGCTCCGGGAGAAAAACAAAACCACCAGAGAAACCATCACTCTGGCGGAAAAGGTACATGAGCTTGCGAAAAAATATGCTGTGCCGCTTGTCATCGACGACCGGGTGGATGTTGTGCTTGCCGTGGATGCGGAGGGTGTACATCTGGGTGCGGAAGACATGACAATCGCACAGGCACGGAAAATTCTGGGTGAGAACAAGATCATCGGTGCGACGGCGAAAACCGTACCATGGGCACTGGATGTGTACGGACAGGGTGCGGATTACCTCGGTGTGGGCGCGATTTATCCCACAACAACCAAAGTAAAAACCGTGCTTACCTCCACCGATACGCTGCGGGATATCTGCAAAGCCGTACCGATTCCCGTGAATGCCATCGGTGGGCTGAACAAGGGGAACATTGATGTTCTCGCCGGTATTCCCATCGCCGGAATCTGTGCGGTTTCCGCCATTATGAAAGCGGAGGATCCGAAGACTGCGGTAGAAGAACTGAAACAGAGAGCACACGAACTTGCGCTGATTTAATCAGGAAAGCGGCAGATTGGGGGCACCACCTTATGCCGCTATAGAAAACGATGCTGCAAAACGAAAGGAGAGTCTACATGAAAATGAAAACAGCATTGACCATTGCAGGCAGTGACTGCAGCGGAGGCGCCGGTATTCAGGCAGATATCAAAACCATGACCATGAACGGTGTTTATGCTATGAGTGCGATCACGGCATTGACAGCACAGAACACAACCGGCGTCAGAGCAATCGAAGAGTCGTCGCCTGATTTTCTGGCACAACAGATTGATGCGGTATTTGAGGATATTTATCCCGATGCGGTAAAGATCGGTATGGTATCCTCCTGTGAGCTGATCCGTGTGATTGCGGAGAGACTGAGAACCCATAAGGCAAAGAATATTGTGGTCGATCCCGTGATGATCGCATCCAGCGGTTCCGCATTGATGAAATCAGAGGCGGTGAAGGTATTGACAGAGGAACTGCTTCCCATTGCAAGCCTTGTCACACCCAATATTCCCGAAGCGAATGTACTGGCCGGAATGGCGATCGAAAACCGTGAAGATATGATAACAGCGGCGAAAGTGATCGGTGACAATTTCGGCTGTGCGGTTCTGCTCAAGGGCGGTCACAGCGTAAACGATGCCAATGATCTACTGTATATAAACGGTGAAGACCGCTGGTTTGAGGGAAAGCGTATTGACAATTCCAACACCCATGGTACCGGATGCACGTTGTCTTCTGCCATTGCCGCGAATCTGGCGAAGGGGTTTGCCCTTGACGAAGCCGTAAAGCGGGCAAAGGAATATATCTCCGGTGCACTTGCAGCCATGCTGGATCTGGGGCATGGATCGGGACCGATGATGCACAACTTTGATCTGAACAGCCGATTTGCCGGATGAATATTGCCTGAAAGGAACCATACAAATGAGAAACTACACAACACAGATGGATGCCGCAAGACGCGGTATGATCACCCCCGAAATGATAGCAGTCGCCGCAAAGGAATACCGTACCGGGGAAGAAATCCGTGAACTCGTTGCCCGGGGGCAGGTGGCAATCTGCGCCAACAGGCTGCACACCTGCATCGATCCCAACGGTGTGGGCTCCATGCTTCGCACCAAAATCAACGTCAATCTCGGCGTTTCCCGTGACTGCAAGGATTACGACATCGAGATGCAGAAGGTCATGGCGGCTGTCAATATGGGTGCAGAGGCCATCATGGATCTGTCCTCCCACGGTAACACACAGCCGTTCCGCCGGAAGCTGACAGCGGAATGCCCTGCCATGATCGGCACGGTTCCCGTGTACGACAGTGTGATTCATTATCAGCGGGATCTTGCCACGCTCACGGCAAAGGATTTCATCGATGTCGTTCGCCTGCACGCTGAGGATGGGGTGGATTTTGTCACCCTCCACTGCGGCATCACCCGCAAGACCATCGAGCAGATCAAAAAGCACAAGCGGAAGATGAATATCGTCTCCCGCGGCGGTTCTCTTGTCTTCGCATGGATGAGCATGACCGGGCAGGAAAACCCTTTCTACGAATACTTTGATGAGATTCTGGATATCTGTCGGGAATATGATGTAACGATCTCCCTTGGCGACGCCTGCCGGCCCGGATGTCTTGCGGACGGAAGCGATGTCTGCCAGATCGAAGAACTGGTTCGTCTCGGCGAGCTGACCAAACGGGCATGGGAAAAGGATGTACAGGTAATGGTGGAAGGCCCGGGTCACATGCCGATGGATCAGATTGAAGCCAACATGAAGCTGCAGCAGACCATCTGCATGGGAGCACCGTTCTACGTGCTCGGTCCCATCGTCACCGATATTGCGCCCGGTTATGATCACATCACCTCTGCCATCGGCGGTGCCGTTGCTGCGGCTTCCGGTGCGGCATTCCTTTGTTATGTGACACCTGCCGAGCATCTGGCGCTTCCCAATGTGGAAGATGTGAAGCAGGGCATTATCGCATCGAAAATTGCCGCGCATGCCGCCGATATTGCAAAAAAGATCCCCCATGCGAGAGATCTTGACGATAAAATGGCAGATGCAAGAAGAACCTTTGACTGGGAAACCCAGTGGGAATGCTCTATTGATCCCGAAACCGCAAAGGCAATCCGGAACAGCCGCGCACCGGAGCATGAGGACTCCTGCAGTATGTGCGGCAAGTTCTGTGCGGTCAGAAGCATGAACAAGGCGCTGAATGATGAATATATTGATATACTGTGAGGAACATATGAAAACAACGACGCAAAAAATCATTTTCTCCTCCATGCTGGCGGCACTTACATGTGTGGCAACCATGGTAATCAAGTTTCCGTCTCCGCTGAACGGCTACATAAATTTGGGCGATTGTATTGTATTGCTGTCCGGGTGGCTTATGTCACCTGTATATGGCTTTATGTCTGCAGGTTTGGGGTCGGCCCTGGCTGATCTTTTCGCCGGTTATGTTATTTACGCACCGGCTACGTTTCTCATTAAGGGACTGATGGCACTGATCGCATTCAGCGGATTTCAGTTTATTCATAAGCGTGTGGAAAATCTGACCGCACGAATCATCAGCGGAGCGGTAGCTGAGGTTTTTATGATTGCAGGCTATTGGTTGTTTGAGGGATTTCTCTACGGTTTCGGAACATCTGCGGTAAACATTCCAGCCAATGGCATACAAGGTATTGCAGGACTGGTGCTGGGGGTGATTCTGACAAAAATATTCGAGAAACATAAGATAATATAAGCGGTGCAATAGGTTATTTTCATAAGATATAAAGTTTTCATATTCACAGAAACCAATAAAGAAGAGACACGGGACTATTACCCGTATCTCTTGGCTTACTGTATCACAATTCCTGTTCCTCGAGAACGTCAAACTTCCTTGTTTCCGTCACTCTCTATTTGCAGGGCTTCTGTGAGAATTTGACTTTCCCACAAGAGTATGCTACAATATTTCCATCATCCTCTCTGAAAGGAGCCGTATCATGACTGATACACTTGACCGATTTCTCGAAGCACAGGAGCATACCTATCCTACTGCATTCCGCGAAATCCGTGCCGGACGAAAAGAGTCCCACTGGATGTGGTTCATCTTCCCCCAGATGCGCGGACTGGGCAGAAGCGACATGGCATATTTCTACGGTATTGCCGATTATGCGGAAGCGGAAGCATACATCGCTCACCCCGTTCTGGCTGCAAGACTGCGTGAAATCACCGAAGCACTGCTGGCTCTGGAGGAATCCAACCCCCATGTGATCTTCGGCGGAATTGATGCCATGAAACTGTGTTCTTCCATGACACTGTTCGCGGCGGTCAGTGCGGATGGTTCGGTATTCCACCGGGCACTGGAGAAATTCTTTGACGGCATAGGGGACAGAAGAACACTGAAACTGCTGGGTGATCTGAAAAAATGATCAGAACCGAATTGGAAGCCTACATCGAATCCACGTACGGAATTGCACCGGACTATCCGTTTACAGGGGACTTTGTCACTGCTGTATTCCGTCATCCGGGCAACCGTAAGTGGTTTGCTGTAGCCATGCGGATTCCGAAGGCGAAACTGGGCATCCCGGAAGACGGCGGGGTTGATGTGGTAAACGTAAAGTGTGACCCGGAAATTCTGCACTCATTCCACCATCAGCCCGGGATATTCCCGGCGTATCACATGAACCGGAACCACTGGCTGACCATAATACTTGACAGCACAGCGGACGGTGTGCGTGAAGATACCATAGCATTTCTTATCGGGATCAGTTATGACCTGACAAAAGGGAAGAGTAAATCCGGCACTGCTGCCAGGTGAATGTTCCGGCAGGACGATCAGCAGTCAGGACAGCCGGTATTCATCATGTTTCTCCGGTAAATCGTTGGTATCACTGCCCCGGGAAAGCAGGTGTCAGGAGGGCAGATACCTCTCCAGCGGGATCATGTATCCAGTTTATCCGCCCAGTTGTCATCCACGGCACTGCTGCGCCGCAAGGAGGTCACAGCGTGTTCCACAGCCTCAAACATCACCGCCGTGCCCATGGGAGACTGCTTGTAGTTTGCCGCCCGTTCTCTGCGGATACCGATATGTTCAGCCGTTTCCACCGCATCAATGTTGGCAGCCACAAAGAGGAACTCCCAGCCGTACTTGTTTTCCTGTCGGCGTATCATGTCTTTCACCTTTTTGCTGCTATACTGGTGGCTGGCATTTTCCATACCGTCGGTGGTGATGATGAACATGGTGTGTTCCGGTACATCCTCCGGTCTGGCGTATTTGTGGATGTTTCCGATGTGGTGGATGGCGCCGCCGATGGCATCCAGCAGAGCCGTACCGCCGCCTACCTGATACTCATCCACGGTCATGGGACGGATGGCTGCGATGTCTTCCCGGTCGTGGAGCACTTCGCTCCGGTTGGAAAACAGAACGGTGGAGACATATACCTTGCCGTCCAGTTTTTTCTGCTTTTCGATCATGGCGTTGAAGCCGCCGATGGTGTCTGCTTCCAGCCCTGCCATAGAGCCGCTTCTGTCCAGGATGAATACCAGTTCTGTAATGTTGTTTTTCATTGTTAAAAACCTCTCTTTCTGTTGTGGTTATAGTTTACCACATCGGAAGAGAGGTTTGGTCGCTTATTGGGAGACAAATCACGCTCCCAGCAGCATCTGGTCAAAGGCAAACAGTGTTTCGTTGATTTCGTAAATATCGTACTTTCCGTTTACAATAAAATATTCGATAATCACATCAAACTTGCTGCTGCGGGACAGGCACATTCCCACCGTATTCAGCAGATGATTCGTTTCCTCCAGTGTCAGCCGCAGGGCGATGGCGAAAGAGAGTACTGTCTGTTTGCTGGGTCTGTAGTTCCTGTTGCATTTGATTTTGGAAAACGTCTTCCGGTCAATGTTGGCCCGCTTGTAACATTCCACGTCATCCATGCCTTTGGCGTCAATGTAGTCGAACAGCGTATCGGCAAAGCCTTTGTCCATGGAGCGGAGCATCTCGTCCAGTGTTGCTTTTTCTGCCGGCGGTTCCGGGCCTGTTGCGTGGGAAGCGGCGATCACAGGCGGTGCGGCAAATTCTTCCGGGACAGGACAGGCATCAGCATGGGAGAACATTGCCGGTTCACTGTCTGCCCGGGAGGCTTTTCCGGCGCGGTTCTGTCTGCGGCGATCGATTCTCTCACGCAGTTTCAGGAGAGCAGACGGTTCGTCATCCCCGGTGTAGCGGTCGTCAATATACGATGTGACTTCATCCGTCAGCTCCCGGCTCAGGGTATAGGAATCTTTGTCGAATACCGCAATGGTCACAGCCATTTCGTTTTTGTCCAGAAACGCACCGATTGTTTCCATGGCGACCTTCAGCACCTGATCCTTTGGATAGCCGTATGTGCCGGAGGAAATCAGCGGAAAGGCGACGGACTGGCACCCGTGCTTTTGGGCAAGCTGCAAGGATTCCGTATAGCAGGATTCCAGCAATGCCTGTTCCCCGGATACACCGTCCTTCCAGACCGGGCCGACAGTGTGGATGACATATCGGCACGGCAGCCGGAATCCGGGCGTGATGACCGCCTTTCCCGGTTCACAGCCGCCGCATTTTACACAGGCTTCCGAAAGTTCCGGGCCTGCAGCGGTATGGATCGCCCGGTCTGTGCCGCCGCCCGGCAGAAGTTCCGGGTTGGTCGGATTTACAATGGCATCACAGCGGATCTTTGTGATATCCTGTCTTATGATATGAAGCGGCATGGTAATCCTCCTTCCATAAACGGTTGTGTGAGACATTCCGCCATGAAACGGCATACGGAAAATGGCTCACAATCTTTCGGTTCTGCTATAATTATACCGTCTGCCGCAGATTCTGTCAAGTTTTCGGCATATTGCTTTTGGTTTCCGGACAGATTTATCTTATACTGTCTTCTGCAGGGGAAATCGGAGGCAGCCTATTGCAAAAACCGCCGGTCTGTGTTATACTGGGGATACGGGAAAATCCCGAATCTGAAATTTTGGAGAATGCTGTTTGAAGAAGAACAACACCTTGGAGTCGGTTCGATAAGCGGGAGACCTGCAAATCTTTTACCGTATGTCTCTTGCTGCTGCAATCATCAATATAAATGAGGTGCAAGTATGAACCATGACTACATCATCCGTCTCGAAACGGAAAACGATTACCGTGAAGTGGAAAACCTGACCCGTGAAGCCTTCTGGAACGTCTATGTTCCCGGTGCTTCCGAGCATTATTTCGTCCACAGGATGCGTTCCCATCCCGATTTTATCCCTGAACTGGCTTTTGTACTGGAACATGACGGAAAAATTATTGGCAATATCATGTACACCAAAGCATGGCTGGAAGATGAACAGGGCACCCGGAAGGAGGTTCTTTCCTTCGGGCCCCTTTGCGTGGCTCCCGAATACCAGAGACAAAAGCTTGGCAAGGTATTGATTGAGCATTCCTTTGAAGCGGCGCGCCAAATGGGGTATGACGTGAACATCAACTTCGGCAATCCGGGGAACTATGTCGGACGTGGGTTCGTCAGCTGCAAAAAGAAGAATGTCAGCTTTGTCGTTCCGGGCAATTATCCCACGGCACTTCTTGTCTGCGAACTGACTCCGGGCGTACTGGACGGCAGACAATGGATGTATATCCCCAGTACCGCTGCCGACTGCTGCGATGACACTGCCGCTGTGGAAGCCTTTGATGCGACCTTTCCGCCGAAAGAAAAGGCATGGATGCCCAGTCAGGAAGAATTCTATATTTACAGTCATTCATCGGTAGTCCGATAAGTATCAAAATGCCGCTGAGAGGGAGAGATCCGTCTCAGCGGCAAAGTTTTGTTTCTGAAAAGCCACAGGCGTCTTCCGGCAGCGGATTTGCTGGATTTGACATGACAAATTGTGTGACGAAAATTATTTTGAAGTTATTATGATTCTCCGAGAAGAAGGACTTGGATACAGGCGTGCAGTGTGTCATGATCCGGTTTTTGCTGTATAACAGGTTCAATCACTTCGCGGCATTCTCTTGCATGGGGAAGGGAAGATGCCAGACGCTCTGCCTTTTCTGTGTCCCCACAGCCGGCATACAAAAAACAAAGCACGGCACGCATGGTTGCCTTCTGTTTCTCGTTGTCGGACAGAGGAAGTCCTTTCTCAATCAGTGCAATGGACTCTGCCGATAAATCTTTCAGGGCCAGTACAGCAGCCAGTCCGAGCAGCATCCCCGGTTTGTTCGGATAGAGCAGCAGCGCATCACGGTATATTGTTTCCGCTGTGTCAAGATCCCCTTTCCGCATATGTTCTGTTGCCGTTTTATGGATGTTGTATCGTGTTTCAGCAGCACGGATCGTGTCCATACCGAGCAGCAGATCTATGCTGGTTTCCAATATGTTGGCCAGCGCAGGCAGCAGGGTTATGTCCGGATAGGTTTCGCTTCGTTCCCACTTGGAAACACTTTGCGGTGTAATATGCAGATAGGCGGCTATGTCCTCCTGGGTCAGGTTTTTCATCATACGGAGTTTTCTCAGATTCTCTGCCAGATATAACATTTTTGTTTCCTTTCCCGGTATACGATAATGTAACTGAAAACTGCTTCTGCAGTGATTATACCGCAAAATTATTTCCGCCGCAATAACGTGTTTCTTCATTTTTTCTCACCTGTCAGGCGATATACCAAAGAGCACCGCAGCGGCAGCGGATCCCGGGACAGTCCGCATAACAAAAGGGAAGAACAAAGCGTTCCTCCCTTCCTGTGTTTTTTATGCATCCAGACAGCCGAAAATCTTTTCCCAGACAGATTCATCCTGGGCGGTCATACGGTTCCAGTCCCAGGATTCCACGAATGCCGCTTTCTCCGCATCGGAGGGCGCTTTTTTGATCAGCTTTGTTTTGGCTTTCCCATATTCGCCCAGATACCGCACAGCATCTTCGGTGTAGTTGGGGTTGTGCCCCTTGTTCTGTACCAGCAGCAGATCAATATTGGGCCTGCCTTCCAGATTTTTCCGGAGAACATCGTAATGTACCGTCTTACGGCACATCTGATCGTTGTCGGAGTAAATGAGCAGTGCTCCGGCATTGGTTTTTTGCAGGTTTTCCACAGCATTGTATTTCACAAATCCCGGATTGGCCCGGGTTTCCAGCGCCATGATCGCTTTGCGGTACCCTTTCATGATTCCGCTGAAATAAGACTGAATCAGCAGTTCCACCGATACAAATCCGGACAGAGCCACAACATGAGAAATCTCCGGATGCAGTGCGGCGATATTCAGCGTGGAAAAACCACCCCAGCTGTGCCCCATCACGGAAAGAGCCAGTCCGGAAAACTGTTCATCCTGTTTCAGCGCAGTGATGCAGTCATGCAAATCACACAGAGACTGGGCCATGCCGTTGGGATTCTCACCGCCGGATTCCATACAGCCGGTATGGTCGTAGGCAAATACAGTGTAACCGTGACGGCACAGCATCTCGATCTCTTTCATGTAAGACCGGTGACCGCCGCCGAACCCGTGGTCAAATACGATCAGTCTGCCGGGAATGGGATTGTCGTAGTGATAAACATACCCCTGCAGCCTGTGTCCCCGGGAGGAAGGGAATCCGTACGCTTTCTTATGAAGACCCGCAAAATCATCCGATGAGAAATAATATGCCAGACCGTTGTCATCGCACCGGGTGTAAGCCATGCCCCGGTACATTCTGAGAATCTGTTTTTCCAATAACATGGATTTCCTCCTGTCAGTCTTTGTGCATCCGTTCTTTTTCCAAAAGCTTTACCATAATGCCGGTGTTCAGTTCCATGGCATCTTCGGGATAAATCGAGGGTACATTTCCATGATAGAATCTGTCCCGGAAATACTGCACCGCATCTCTGTGAGAACCGCCGTTTTCCAGAATGGCAACGATTCCATCAGCGGTTTCCACGGCATTTTTACGGCACCGGGACAGGTAGAATGCAGTTTTCTCCCGATCCAGAAGACCGTAATGGGGCAGAAGAATGTTGTCAATCCCGAGACGCTCCGCTTTGGCAATGGAATCCAGCGTCATCTGATATCCCACAAGATAGGAAGGGAACACAATCTCCCCGCCGTCATAGACCCCAAGCGTTTCTGCACCCAGCAGCAATTTTTCGGAAGCCAGATAATACCCGACAGAACACTTTGTATGTCCCGGCAGTTCCAGTACAGTGAACTCCATACCGCCTGCAGAGATTCGTTCTCCTTCTCTTACGGGAATGTCCACCCGCAGCTGATCGATCCGATCTTCATAAGCCGGAATACCGCACCGGGCCGCAAACTTCTGATCCAACTCCCGCATGACGGCACGTGCCGTAGGTTTGGCGAAAATTTTTACCGCATATTCCCCGGCGACTACCTTTACATCCGGGTATCGCGCACATATGTACGGCGAACCTGCCGCATGGTCGTAGTGGGAATGGGTGAGAAATATGTAATCCAGCGGACGGCTGCCGAGTACTTTTTGAATATTGTCCGCCACGGCATATCCGGTGAACGCGAAGCCTGTGTCGTACAGAACGGCAGTTGTACCGTCATCTATGAGAAACGCGCTGTCCCCGGGATGGGCGCGAACGTCTGTGATATGCAGAGGCATAAGTGACTCCTGAATGTATGGTTTACTCTGATTATACCACGCGGCAGCCGTTTTGTAAAGTGGCGGATATCCGCAGACAGCGATGTTTCAAAACGGAACCGGTCATTGTCCGGACGCGGATGAAGGGGAAGGGTCTTCCTGATAAGGGTTTTGCAGGAATTTACGGTATAGCAGAAAGCCTGCCAGAGAGGTGATTCCGTCCGTGAAAGGGTAGGTCAGCCAAAAATAGACAAGACCGAACCGGGAAAACAGATATCCCAGCGGCACAAAGAGGATAACCGTGCGGATGACGGTCAGCAGGGAACTTCTGGCGCTGTACCCCACAGCCTGGAAAAACACAGGGAAAGTCAGAGAGATTGCCAGCGGAACAAAACTCATGCCGATGATCCGGAAAGCGGGGATCCCAATGGCGATCACATCCGCATCCGACGAGAAAAAACGAAGAAGTGCTTCCGGGAAAAACAGAAAACACAGTGTGCCGGCAAACATGAGAACAGCACCGAAACCGAGAGAAACAGCCATGGTTTTCCGGCAGCGGTCAATGTTGTGAGCCGCATAATTAAAGCTCAGGATCGGGACAATACAGGTTTGCATAGCACTTGTGGGGATAAAGAAAAATGTCTGCCATTTATAATATAGACCGAGAACCGTAACGGCTGCATCCGAAAAAGACGCCAGAATCAGATTCAGACCGAAAATATATAAGGTATAGGCGGACTGCATCAGAATGTTGGGCAGCCCCAGCCGGAAGATCATCCGGATATGCCCCGGATATATCTTCAGGGCAGGAGAGGGGTGAAATCCTTTGCGCATAACGACAAGCGCTGCTGCAACCTGCCCTGCTGCTGTTGCCGCTGCTGCACCTGCTATCCCCATTTCCGGCAGTCCGAACAGTCCGAAGATCAGAATGGGATCCAGGATAATATTGACAGCTGCGCCCAGGATCTGTGCCGCCATGGGTGTTTTCATGTCCCCGCCGGCCTGCAGGATTTTTGTCCAGATGCTTTCCAGAAACAATCCGAAACTGCAGACACAGACGATTCTGCCGTATACAATTACATCCCGGATCACAACCGGAGAAGACGTGGACATCCGGGCATACGCAGGCATGATCAGCCAGCAGACAAGAGCAAAGAGAAACCAGAGCACAACCGCAAGTGGCGTACCCACACCGGCATAGGTGTTTGCTTCCTCCGACTTGCCCGTACCCAGTCTGGCAGCCATAATTGTATTGATCCCCACACCGGTTCCCACAGCCAGAGCGATCATCAGCAGCTGAAGCGGAAACACAATGGAAAGCGCTGTCAGTCCCGACTCGGAATATTGGCCGATAAACAGACTGTCCACAATATTGTACAGCGCCTGAATCAGTTGGGCCAGCATCACAGGCGGCGCTGTTTTCAGGAGAATACGGCTGATTTTTTCTTTTCCGAACAGTGCTGCGGTGTCCATGGTCAATCCCTCATTTCCCTGCGTATCAGCCTCTGTCCGACCATATGGCAGCCGGGCAGATCTGCAGATCTATTCGGGATTATACTGCGCCGGGACAGGTTTGTCAAGCATCTTTGGAAAAAAGCAGAGTTCTGCTGCCGGACTTGTTTGTCTGTGTTATTGACATATGCTGTTTCATGTGGTATACTGCATCCGGGATCAATGGAAAATACCGGGAATTCTGCCGTCGTCCGGCGTGTGTTCCGGTACAGAAAGAGGAGTTTTATGGAGAACTGTGTTTTTTCTTCTGTGTATGGGGAGGTGTTTCCGTTCTGGGAGTGTCTTTCACCGGAGGATCGGGATGTCCTCTGCCGCAGTTCTTTTCTGCTGCCGTTTGAGAAAGGGACAGTGATCCATGACGGCAGCGAATGTACCGGTGTGATCCTGGTTAAATCCGGTTGTCTGCGGGTCTGTATGCTCTCTGAGGAAGGCAAGGAGATCACGCTGTATCGGCTGTACAGTGGAGACATCTGTATTCTGTCAGCTTCCTGCGTGCTGCAGAACATTACCTTTGATGTGTTTGTATCCGCGGAAGAAGACTCCGAATGCTGTGTAATCGGCGGATGTGCTTTTGCACAGTTGTCGGAACGAGTGCCGGAAGTGAAGATCTACGCACTGGAAGCTACGGTAAGTCGTTTCTCCGATGTGATGTGGGTCATGCAGCAGATCCTGTTTATGAGCATAGACAAGCGTCTGGCTATATTTCTGCTGGATGAATCGTCCAAAACCGGTTCCGATACCATAAAACTGACGCATGAACAGATCGCCAGGTATATGGGATCTGCCAGAGAAGTGGTCACGCGGATGCTCCGGTATTTCGCATCGGAAGGAATTGTGGAAGTTACCCGGAAAGGCGTTATTCTTCTGGATAAGCCCCGCCTGCGTTCCCTGACCCGATAAACCGAACGGTGTTTTCCGCAGAAATGATGAGAGAGAATCTTGCTGAATGCGGCAGGATGTGATACAATATAGAACAGGAATAAAGAATCGTGTCTGTTCTTTATCCGGATCTTCGGAGGTGCTGTATGACTGTACCCAATTACAAACGAACCAAATTTGCCTGTTATTTTTCCTATCTGGCCATGTCGTCGGTATTTGTGCTGCCGCCGATGCTGTTCATGACCTTTCATGATTTGTACGGGATTTCCTATACATTGCTGGGCACACTGGTGCTGGTGAATTTCTGTACCCAGATGACGATCGACCTGATCTTCACGTTTTTCACCCGCTTTTTCAATATACGGACGACCATCCGCCTTATGCCTCTTCTGACAACCCTGGGGCTGACTGCATATGCGCTGCTGCCAAACCTGGTACCCGGGCTGGCTTATCTCTGGTTCGTAATCGGAACGGTGATCTTTTCTGTGGCGGCAGGGCTCTGCGAAGTGCTGCTCAGTCCGCTGGTGGCAGCCATTCCTTCCGAACATCCGGAAAAGGACATGAGCCTGCTCCATTCCCTGTATGGCTGGGGCGTGGTCAGTGTGGTGCTGATCAGTTCCGTGTTCTTCCATTTTTTCGGTACGGAAAACTGGATGTATCTGACCCTGTTCTGGGCCGTACTGCCTCTGGTGGCTTCGTTCCTGTTCTGGATCTCCCCGATTCCGGTGATGGATCTGTCTTCCGTGGACAGTGGTAAGGGCAGCCGGGGAAAGGGTCTTGCGCTGTGTGTGCTTTGTATCTTTTTAGGAAGCGCGGCGGAAAACACCATGACAAACTGGATTTCCAGTTACATGGAAAATGCGCTGATGATTCCCAAAGCGGTTGGCGATATTCTGGGTCTGGCCGTGTTTGCTCTGCTGCTGGCCATGACAAGAGGCTGGTACGCCAAATATGCGCCGGATATTACCAAAACGCTGCAGGTCAGTATGTTGGGTGCGGTAGTCTGTTATCTGATTGCCGGTCTTGCCCCCAGTGCGGTACTGGCATTCATCGCCTGCATTTTTACCGGCCTGTTTACTTCCATGCTCTGGCCCGGGACTCTGATCCTGATGGAAGAAAAGATTCCCGCTCCCGGTGTGGCAGCCTATGCTCTGATGGCGGCAGGCGGTGATATGGGTGCTTCCGTGGCGCCTCAGATGCTGGGGATCATTGTGGATAAAATATCCTCCACTTCTTTTGCGCAGGAACTGAGCCGGTCATCCGCTATGACCACAGAAGAGATCGGCCTGAAAGCCGGTATGGTGATTGCCGCTGTTTTCCCGATTCTGGGAAGCATCCTTCTGCTGTATATCCGTAAGGTATATGGCGGCAAGGCAAAATAAAACCGCAGGAAAGGACAGTCGCTCTGTCCTTTTTTGTATCCAACATCATGGGCGGGATTGACAGAACCGTCCGGCGGCGTTATAATGAAACAAATCTCAGAAGAAAAGAGAGTACCCGTATGAAGATTACCTGTTTGGCAGAAAACACCGCTGTATGTGATGCATTCGGCTGTGAACACGGTCTCAGTCTGTTCATCGAAACGGATACACATAAAATTCTGTTCGACATGGGGCAGACCGACCTGTTCGCGGAGAATGCCGGAAAGCTGCAGATTGATCTGGCAGAAGCCGATCTGGCGGTGCTGTCCCACGGACATTACGACCACGGCGGCGGCCTGGCGGCATTTCTGGAACGCAATCATACCGCACCGGTGTATCTCAGCCGGTATGCGTTTGAACCGCATTATAACGGCACAGAGAAATATATCGGTCTGGATGTCACCCTGGCCGGAAACCCCAGGCTTGTTTTTGTGGAAAATACTGTCACCATTGCCAGCGGACTGACGCTGTATACTGCCGAAGGACGGCAGAAACGATACGATCTGGGCAGTTTCGGTCTGCGGATGCTGGCAGATGGTGTGTCGGTACCGGAAGATTTCCGCCATGAACAGTATCTGCTGCTGGAAGAAAAGGGAAGACGGATCCTGATCAGCGGTTGTTCCCACCAGGGGGTATTGGATATTGTAGACTGGTTCCGACCGGATGTACTGATCGGCGGGTTCCACTTTTCCAAATTGCCGACGGATGAAACGCTGGCTTCCTATGCCCGGATTCTGGACGGATATCCGACTACGTATTATACCTGTCACTGCACGGGTACAGAACAGTATGCATTCATGGGAAAGTATATGCGCCATCTGCATTATCTGGCGGCTGGTCAGCAGATCCGGCTGGAGGAGGAATCCGGCTGATCTACCGTGTCCCGGATCTCCTGCCGCAGAAGCAGTAGAACCATCGTATTGAGGCAGGTCATGATACAGACGATCCCATCTGCCAGACGCCACATAATGCCCGGTTCCATTACAGCTCCTGCAAAAACACAGAACAGGGCAAGAAGGGAATACAGAACCTGGGGCAGTTTTGCTTTCGTGAAATATCCGATGGCCGTGGAACCGTAATACATCTGTGCCAGAATGGTGGCATAGGCAAATACAGCCACCATACCGGCCATGATACCATAGACCCAGTTTCCGCCGAAGACCTGAAACGCCCGCAGGGAAAGGTTTTCATCTGCGGAGGAAAGAATGCCGTACCGTCTGTCTCCGATACAGATCACCAGCGCGGTCATGGTGCAGAGTATCAGCGTGTCGCAGATCACTTCAAAGATTCCCCAGCAGCCCTGATGGTAAGGACTTTTCGTATCCGCAGACGCATGCGCGCAGGGGGATGTGCCGCAGCCGGCTTCGTTGGAAAAAATGCCTCTGGTGATCCCATACCGCAGAGAGGGAACCAGACCATGCCGGCTCAGATGATGAAAGAATGCCCGGCACCCCAGCCCTGTGATCCCGCCCCCCAGTGCTGGCAGGGAGAAGGCATTGGAAACGATTTCCCGGAGGATGGAGGGGATCAGTTCCAGATTTCCCAGAATGATCCAAAGGGACAACAGGATAAACACAAGGGTCATGCCTGGTACCAACCGGAGTGTGATGTCTCCGACCTTGCCGATGCCGTATGCCAGGGCAGCTGCGGTAAGCCCCGTCAACAGAAGCCCACCCATCCATTCCGGCAGTGGATGGAGTACGTCAGCCGCCGCATTGCTTTGCACAATATTGCCGGTGATCAGGGAATTGAGCAGACAAAGAACCGCAAAAATACCGCCGGACAGCCAGGCAGCTCCTTGGGACAAACGTTTGCCCAGTCCGTCCCGGATCACATACATCATGCCGCCGTACCATTTTCCGGCGGTTGTTTTTTTTCGGTACATTACCGCCAGCGCCACCTCGCCGTATTTTACGGCCATGGAAAACAGCGCCCCCGCCCACATCCAGAAAACGGCACCGGTTCCGCCCTGCAGAATGGCTGCGGAAACGCCGGTGATGTTGCCCACGCCCAGTGTACCTGCCAGCGCCATGGTGACAGCTTTCATCGGTGTGGTGCGGCTTTCCGGCGGAATATCTCCCAGTGTTTTCCAGAACCGTACCGGATGCAGCAGACGATGGATCCGTATGGTTCCGGAAAGGATCAGACCGCAGACAAGCAGCATGACCGGCGTGCAGCAGAGTGCAAAGAAATCCAGTATCTGCAAGAATACAGAATCCGAAAAATCATGCATAGATGGTTTCCTCCTGTGGGAATACCGGAGCGGGTCCGGACAAACCTATATATAGTCCCGATCCTGCCGCTGTATTCCCGGATCAGAGGGAAGGTTCCGTAAAAATTCATATCTTGTTTACCAAATATACGGAACTTCTTTCCGGATGGCAGCGTCAAAGAATACGAAAGCAGACCCACAGGCGAAAACATCGGAGCCATCATGAATAATAAAAAATGCAGTATATATAAAATCTTTTCCGCACTCCTCTGCAGCGTGACCGCTATTGCGCTGTGCGGCATTCTGGCCTTCTATATTCTTATAGCGGCAGGCGCTTCTCCGAAGCTGCAGAGTATCTGGGTGTGTACCGCCATGACAACCATGGACCATAAATATCTGGCCACGCTGTTTATCCCGGAGGAGACCATCAATTCCATTATGGAAGCCAACCGGGTTGACGACTCCCAGCATGACTCGATCATCCTGAACTTCAATAAACAGGAAACCGAATCCCCCGATCCCGGACCGTCCCAGAACACGAAACCCGGGCAGGAAGCACCGGAGACCAAGCCGGCAGCCGACAGCCGTCCTGAACCTGTCAAACCGGATTATACGGCGGAAGGGTACGAAGAGCTGGAACACGGTCTGTACCTGAAGGAAGTCAGCGGCAGCGGATGGAAAGGATATGTGATGCTGGTGGCAGACCCTATGCGGGTAAAACTGGTGGACACTTCAAAACAGTACAGCTGCGGGGAAAATGTTATGACCATGGTGGCAAACAGCGGTGCTGTAGCCGGTATCAACGGAGGCGGATTCCAGGACGGTGCCAACTATGACTCCAACGGCGGTATGCCGGCCGGTATGCTGATCGAAGACAGCCAGCTGGTATATCCGTACCATGCAGACGATACCATTGTCTACAATATGATCGGCATCAATAAGGACGGTGCTCTGGTACTGCGGCACTGTACGTCCCAGTGGGCACTGGATAATGATATTGTCAGCGCCGTGACCTTCCAGCCTTTCCTGGTGGTGAACGGAGAAGGGCTGATCAAAAACGGGACCGGCGGCTGGGGACTGGCGCCGCGAACCGCTATCGGACAGCGTCAGACCGGCGAGATCCTTTTCCTTGTAGTAGACGGACGCCAGGTGGACTGGAGTATCGGCTGCGACCTGGATGTTCTGCAGGAAGTTATGCTGGCAGAACAGGCATATAACGCAGCCATGCTGGACGGCGGAAGCTCCACAGCCATGGTGCATGAAGATACATACATCAACCGTCCCAGCCTGGGACACGAACGCTGGATCAACAACGCCTTCGTTGTGATGCCGGAATAAAACGGAAACCCTCTTCACAGACAGCCGCAGGGAGAAACAAAAAGCTTCCGCGGCTGTTTTTTTGCTGAATCCGCGGGGCAGAATTGACAATCCGGAGAAAGCATGGTATACTGTAACAAACACCAAAAAAGGATGGGATTTGCTATGTACACCATGAAAAAACGGGAGGGACTTGTATATGATACCCGGTATCCGGAGGATTGTCTTGTGGATCTCTGGCTGCCGGATACCGAAGAACCGGTGCCGCTCTTTGTGTATTTCCACGGCGGCGGACTGGAATCCGGCAAGCGTACCGATGCCCAGCTGCAGGAAATGGTGACTTTATACGGTATTGCCGTTGCCACTGCCGATTACCGGATGTATCCGAAGGCGAAATTTCCGGACTATCTGGAAGATGCCGCCGCATGTATACGGTTTATGATGGATTATAAGGATGCCCGGTTTTCTGCTGTGTTTACAGGCGGTTCTTCTGCCGGCGGCTATATTTCCATGATGCTGTGTTTTGCACCGCAGTTTTTGGCAGCGGTAGGACTGAAACCCACAGATCTGGCCGGGTATGTGCATGATGCAGGACAGCCTACCGTTCATTTCAACGTGCTCCGGGAAAGGGGAATGGATTCCCGCATCATCCGTGTGGACGAAGCCTGCCCGGTATATTATGCGGATCACACCCCCAAAGCGGACGAAGTGCCGCCTATGATATTCTTCTATGCGGATAAAGATATGCCGAACCGGCCGGAACAGACGGAAATGTTCTACGGTACGCTGAAACATCTGCAGTATCCCATGGATAAGATCCATATCAAGCGTTTTGACGGTTTCGGACATTGCGGCTATAACAGCGCAAAGAATGCAGACGGTATCAATATTCTTGCCGCCGAGTCCGCTGCATTTATTTTGCAGTATGCCAGATAATCCCCGGACAAAATAAAAACAACCAGCAGGAGCCGGTACAATGAACCGTAATCCTGCTGGTTTTCTGTTGTATGGATTTATCTGTGCAGGTATGCGTAAATCTGCTCCTGAATCCCCTTGACCTGTCCGGCATCCATTCCTTCCGGAACAAAGCTGTTTCCGCGGATGTCTGCGTCAAACAGAACAGAGTACCAGACGGCGCTGTTGATATACCGTCCGCAGGGAATGCTCAGGTGGAAACCGTCCCGGTTCAGGCTTTCGCCGCCGTTTCTGTAATCGTAACCAGGTACTTCTTCCCGGAAATACTGGATCACATCGCCGGTGGGGATGATCTTTGCATCCACGGCGATGGCAGCTGCTGCATAAGCGATCTTCAGCCGATCATACATTTCCCGCTGGTCATTGTGGTAGTGCGGGAAGGCACCGTGGGTGCTGTCCCATTCGTATGCCCAGGTTTCCTGCAGATACAGTCTGGCGTCCGGCTGATATTCCCGGAATACCTTGCACAGATCCACCACATAAGGGAAGTAGGTTTCCGGTCTGCCGGAGAAGTGGCTTGCCTGCTGGGTAGTTACAATGTCATAGGTACCGTTTTCCAGCATTTCCTTGATGGTAACTTCATTTCTGACCCACTTCCCGTTGATTTCCAGGGAATAATGGGGATCATTTTCGATCCAGTACTGCCAGTGGCGGTGGAGTTCACATCCGCCTACCACCAGATTTACAGTTTCCCATTCGATACCGTCAGCGGCAGCGATGTCGTGGCAGAACATCAGCGCGTCCTGGGAAAAACTGTTGCCAACGGAAAGAGAACGATAAGTTTTCATGATAATCTCCTGTAATTCTCACTTGCCGGTTTCCGGATGAAAATATCCGTATACCAGCTGTTTGAGGGTTTCGATCAGTGTGGTGTCTGCGGCGGTTTCCGGCATATAGGTGTTCTGACGGATATCCGCACCGAACAGTACCGTATACCATACCGCACTGTTCAGATAACGGCCGTAGGGATGGCTCAGATGGAAGCCGTCAGAGTAGTTGAGTGTAATCCCGCCGGCCCTGGTATCAAACCCGGGTACATTGTCCCGGATATACTGGATCACATCCCCCACCGGGATCAGCTCCGCGCCGATGGAAGATGCCGCCTGACTGTAGGCATCCCGGATACGGCGATACATTTCGTGCTGGTCTTTGTTATAATCCGCAAAGTAATGGTAAGTACAAGCCCAGTCATATGCCCAGGTTTCCTGCAGATACAGTCTGGCGTTCGGCTGATGCTCCCGGATTGCGGCCGCCAGATCGGTCAGATACGGCTGATAGGATTCCGGTTTGCCGGACATATGGCTCCCCTGCTGAAGGGTGATCACATCATACGTCCCGTCACACAGAACTTCTCTGAGCACGGCACCGGTACGTTCTACCTTGCCGTTATGTTCGTAATCATAGTCCGCAATGTCGCCGGTATAGGAATTCCAGTGCCGTTCCAGCGTACAGCCGCCGATGTCCATGTTGATGGTTTCCCATGCAATCCCATCGGCTGCGGCAATGGCATGGGCATGTTCCAGCGCATCTTCGGAAAAGCTGTTGCCGATGGAAAGGGAACGAAGTGTCTTTTTCATGGGTGTGTGTCCTTAGTTTTCAGTGTAGATAGCGGTCAGTTCCTGCAGACGGGTCTGTGCAGCCGGCAGCAGAGTCGCAAAGGTGGATGCGGTTACATCGGTACCCTTGGTGATGGAGTCTGCAATGGGCTGGAAAGTGATGGTGTTCAGGAAGGAGTCGGTACCGAAGCCAAGCTCGTATGCAAATTCAAAGGGCGCGGAGATACCGGCAACCACGATGTCCAGCATCTGTGCGGTGTAAGCGTCCTGTGCATACTTGGACTTCAGAGCCACTTCATAATAGCCTTCCAGCAGATATTCGTGAGCGTGTGTGGACAATACCTGAATCACGGCGCTGACAGCAGTAGCAGCTTCGCCAACGGTGGTAATCGGTACAGCACCCATTTCGGCAGTGTCATGTACCAGTGTGCGGTAGATAGCCTGGTTGTCGTCCATCTTGGGGTAGGGAATAACGCCCATACCGTCGAAGTCACGGATGGAGGACTGTTCCATATCACCGACCTTCTGGAAGAATGTGAGCATAGCCTGGCCGTTCACGAACTTCTTCAGGCTGTCTGCTACGGTGGTGGTCTTCCAGATACCGATGCTTGTGTCGGTGGTGATCAGATATTCTGCCATTTTGCTCAGCGCTTCCTGGCTGTTTTCGTTGATATAGGGCAGACCCTTGTCGTCAAAGGAAACAACCTTGCAGTCGGTGGAATAGTAGAATGCATAATAGGGGAAGGCCCAGCCGGAAGAGTGACCGGTCAGACCGTAGATGTCGTTTTCATCCGGCGTACCGTCACCGTTGGTGTCCTGATACGCTTCGGTGATCATTTCGTTCATCTTGGCCAGCGTCCAGTCGTCGTCCAGCACCAGATTGTATACATAATTGGAATCGCCGTACAGCTCGGTTACAATGTTCTTGTTCAGATACAGAACGTGAGCAGCACGCATGGTGTCGATGAAATAGTCACCGGTGATGATGAAGCGCTTGTCACCAACGGACAGCTGCTGCATATATTCGCTGTAGTAAACATCGGAATCCAGGTCAAAATAATATTCGCCGAACATGGATTTGTCGGCCAGATCCAGCAGATATCCCTTCAGACCGCAGTGCAGAAGGCCCAGCTGGTCATTGACATAATAATCAACAGCCGCATCCCCGGACATAACAAGGCTTTCGATGTGAGGCTGAACCTGGTCAAAGTTCAGATCCAGCGCTTCATGTTCCAGCGTACAGTTCAGCATTTCTTCCACTTCCATGTTCCGCTGGAATACGCTGTCCTGCACACTTTCCCCGGTCATTTCTTCGGGGCCGGCGATGTAGGGGTAGGATGTGGGCATCCCGCCGCCGTTTTCGGAAATATTGGAACTGACAGAAATCCTGACAGAACGGCCGCCCAGGTCGATTCCTCTGTAAGCGGCAAACAGATCCGCTTCTGCATCTCCGGATACAGTATCTCCCTGTACGGCAGTGTCTGCGGTTGTTTCGGTTTCTCCGCCGCCGCAGGAAGCAAGAGCAGGCGTCAGCATCAGTGCAGCCAGCAGGACAGCCAGAATGTTGTGTTTCATGAGGTTCCTCCATGATGAAAAATAGTATTATAAGTAAACTAATACCATTATAACATGAAATTTCATTTTTGTAAATTGTTTCCGGGAAAGTCTTTGTTATTTTTTAAGAAACAAAAAGAAAACCCGCTCCGGATTTCCGAAACGGGTGGATGGTTTGGGAGAAAAGGTTATCTGCCTGCGATTCTGTGAACGATGGCGTTCATTTCGTCCATCTTGGCTTCCATATCGGCTACCAGCTTGAACTGGGTACGGCATCTGTCCAGATTGTGTTCAGGATATCTGGTCTTGAAATAGGTGTCGCCGTTGATATAGTCAGCCAGGAAGCGGGAACCGCATTCCAGTGTCATCAGCTTGATGGAGAAAGCCAGCAGTTCCAGTTCCTTGTCAGTAATGGAAACCAGTTCTTCCAGGAAGCCCTTGGTGAAAGCTTCGAAGTTTTCCATAACAAACCAGATCTTGGACAGGTCGGGTTCGTCTTCTGCGCCGCTGGAGCCGCCGAAACGGAGAGCATCGCCATAGTCGTAGAGCAGGGAACCGGGCATAACGGTATCCAGGTCGATGACGCATACACCTTCGCCGGTTTTTTCGTCCAGCAGAACATTGTTCAGCTTGGTGTCGTTATGGGTAACGCGCAGCGGGATTTCTCCGTTGGCAATAGCGTCAACCACAATGGCACAGTCGGCTTCTCTGTCCAGTACAAACTGGATTTCGTCCTTGACCAGCTCGGCACGGCCGGATTTGTTTTCTTCCACAGCCTTTACAAAGTCGTTGAAACGCTTCTTGGTGTCGTGGAACTGAACGATGGTTTCGTGCAGTGTATCTGCCGGATAATCAGCCAGCATGTTCTGGAACTTACCGAATGCTCTGGCTGCATGATACAACTGCATAGGGTCTTCCACAACCGTGCAGGAAATGACACCGTCAACAAACTGATAAGCACGCCAGTATTCGCCGGTTTCATCCACAAAATAGGGATTTCCGTCTTCTGCGGTCATGAAATGCAGGGTTTCTCTGGCAGGATCGCCGCCGGCTGCCTTGATCTTTTCGGCAAGGAAACTGGTAACGCCCATGATATTTTCCATCATAGCAGGCGGATTGGTGAATACATTCTTATTGATCCGCTGCAGAATATACTTAGGTTCGGTATGAACGATATAGGTGTCGTTGATATGTCCGTTCCCGTACAGGGAGGGCTCTACACTGATATTGAAATGCTTAAGAACTTCAATCATTCCCATGGTGAGATTCATCCTTTCTGTTGTACATGTTCGGAAAACAGGTACTTTGGTTATCCTTATCATACCATAAATTTTCCGGAAAGTAAATAGCTGGAATGAGAATTTTCCGGAATTTCACGGTTCATTCATATCCCATGCCATATTTTCGGGCACGCATCCGGAGAAAGCAGCACCATATCTCTTGCCAAATCTGCGGAACCGTGATATACTGAAGAAAAAAACGGAGATACAGGCATGAACATTACCTATCTGGGACACAGCGGATTTCTGGTGGAAACCGAAAGCCATCTGCTTCTGTTTGATTATTATACAGGCACCGTTCCCCCACTGGACACCACGAAAACGCTGCTTGTCTTCGCCAGTCATCATCATCCCGACCATATGAACGGTTCCGTATTCAGTATATGTGCCTCCCATCCCGCCGTGCACTATATTCTGTCAAGGGATATTTCCCGGGCGCTTCCGGCCCATTATGGTATCGAAGAACCGGTTTTTGTCTCCCATAACCAGATCTGTACCGTGGAAAACTGTCGGATTCATACGCTGCGTTCCACGGACTGCGGCGTTGCTTTTCTCGTGCAGTGTGACGGCAAAACCATTTATCATGCCGGAGATCTGAATCTGTGGCTGTGGCCGGGGATGGAAAAACAGCAGTCGTATTCCATGATGCGCCGTTACATGGAATACACAGCCCCCCTGCGGGAGTATCAGATCGATCTGGCATTTCTGACACTGGACAACCGGCAGGGAGACGCAGCATTCTGCAATATCGATTATTATATGCGGCATTTTTCTGTGGCAGCCGCGGTTCCCATGCATTATTTTGGTTCCACAGAAATTGCAGACCGCTTTTTGCAGGATCCCAGCAGCGAACCGTACCGGGAGAAGATATACAAAATGGAAGAGGGAGAAAATCTGACTCTGTGAAAATACCCCCGTGGGAAATCATATGTACAAAAGCTTCTGTATATACACAGAGGCTTTTGTTGTATGTAAGCGGTGCCGCAGAGAAAAGAGAAAAGCCGGCAGTCTGGTTAGCTGCCGACATGATATTGCTGCGGATAGGGATTCATACCCTTGCGGGAGTCGTATGAACGGATTTCGGGAAATGATAAGAGGTACCGGAAAACGGTATGTTGGGGGAGGATGTGTATGCAGGGTACGGGAAATCGGATGGATGGGTACTAAATCACCCGGAATACCGCAATCCGCTTTCTCGGGTCATTCCAGGCGAACAAATCCACACATGTGATTCCGTCGAAAAACTCCAGCTCATCCACCGTCCTGGCCGATGGTTCTGGCTTTCATCTGATAGGATGGGAATCGTCCCCTCCGGTGGTTTTGATCTGCAGGAGCTTGTCCCATACGGAAATAACTCTGCAAATAGTCTTTTTCATACAGTCTTACTTCTTCATGAAATTCTTATTTATCAAAGATAATTAACCGCCAGAATCACAATGCTCGTGGCGATCATAACAATACCGACCACGCGGTTCAGTGTTTTTGCGTTGGATTTATTGGCAATTTTTGCGGCAATTCTTGCCCAAAGCAGTGTAAATACAACGCACAGCACAAGGCAGGAAATATCGGGAACTCCTCCAATCATAAAATGACTGATGCCGCCTGTAAGTGCCGTAAATGCCATAATAAATACACTTGTGCCAACTGCCAGATGCATGGGATAACCGAGGAACGTGGTCAGAACAAGCAGCAGCATCATTCCGCCGCCTGCCCCCGCAAAGCCGCAGATAAATCCAACAAATACGCCGCCGATAATTGCCTTGATGAATCTGCTTTTGGGGGAAATCGCTTCCAATTGCTCCCTTGTTTTGGTGACCGGCTTTAATAAAAAGCGTAATCCGATGATGATCAGCGCGATCTGCATCGTACCGCTCATGGCCCGCTCGGGCAGAAAGCTCGCCGCAAAACTGCCGATCATTGTTACAATCAGAACGCTCACAAGCAAAGGCAGACTGTTTTTAATATCCAGATTTCCGCTTTTTTTATAGGTATATGCACTGACGGAACTTGCCAAAACGTCGCTGATCAGTCCGATTCCGACCGCATCATAGGCAGGAATGCCCAAAAATGTTATCAGCATAGGTCCTATAACCGCGGCTGCACTCATACCTGCAAATCCCGTTCCTATACCTGCACCCGCACCTGCGATAAAGCACACAAGTATTTTGATGAAAAGATCTCCCATGATTTAACTCCAATAAATTCTGATTTGTCGAATTCGTTTCACTTTATTATACAATATCGTTATGCATCCGTCAAGGAATATCGTCCCTGCACAGTAACTGACAATACGCATGTGTTAGAAAACGGTTTTCAGCATTGATAGGATTCGATTTTTGGAATTCTCACCCTTCTGAGGGGATTTTTTATCAAAGTATTTTCAGAATTATGCAGTCATAATGCTGCGTGTTCCGTTGTGTGATTCTCAATCTGCTATATCCAGCCACCAATACAGTCACCTTTCACTTATTTCGTAGAATCATAGATCACCGGCAAACATTGTCATGTATGTGAGTCTGCAAAACAGAAATACTGTCTTTACAACAGTATGGAGGTGGAATCATGCAGAAAAGCGAAATGCCGGTGGGATTTGCCATGGCTCTGGCCA
>SVSN01000031.1 GCA_015064285.1 Oscillospiraceae bacterium
TACTGGAAAAATCATTGACGGAAGAAGTGCTTGCAGCACTGGCAAAGCTGCCGGAGAACCAGCGGCAGGTGCTTACATACCGGTATCTGTTCGACATGACCATTCCAGAGGTAGCAAAAAGGCTGGATATGGCGCCCGGGAGCGTAAAATCCAGCACCCATTACGGCTTGTCTGCTCTCAGAAAGCAGCTTGGAGCAGACAGGGGGCAAAAAGGAGAAAAGAATATGGAATGCAGAGATGTAATACAGGTTTTATTTGTGTATGCAATGGGCGTTTTGAAAGAAAAGCAGACGGAAGTGGAGGCACATCTGAAAGAGTGTGAAAGCTGCCGGAAGATGGCGGAGGCGCTGAAGAAAGTGATTCCCCATCTGCCGGAGGATAAAGGTGGGATCAGCCATTTCAATATTCACTTCCCGAATCAGAAGATCACCTATGTCGGGATTGCCTTTCCTTTCGGCAATGCGGAAAACGTGACAGCAAGACTGCAGTCACTCGGCGGTGTTGTTCCGGAAGGAGAGGTGTGGCTGGGTTCCGGATTCGGGAATATGAGTATATTGGATTGTATATTTGATAAGGAAGGCAATGAAATCGGCTTTGAAGTGTATCAGCGGCAGAGTAACAACTATCGGATCCGGGCAACACGACTGCAGAAACTGCACCCTTATATGTGGCAGTATATGACCTGTCACGAATGGGAGGGAGAGGTGGTTTTCGGCATCTGGCGGGATAAGGAGAACCCGGCACAATACTGCGGAAAGCTGTTCAATGCATTTGATGCGGAAGTAAAGTCCGCCATGATCCAGATGATCCCTGCGGAAGCGGAAAACATCCGTATTAAAAAGGGCAACGGCGTGATCGACTGCGGCGGATACAAAGCGGTTTATGCCGAGCGGTATGTCGGTGCGGACGAAACAATCTGGCTGGAATATACTTTTACCATGTAAATCCAAAAAAGAGAGAAGCGGGACGGAAATAATCCTGCTTCTCTCTTTTGCTTTTACAGTTCATCCCACCGGATCTTCACAACCTTGGAGCTGTTCAGACAGGCGGGGGTGTTGTTGCTGTGGTAATAGGAAACGAGAAAACCGTCGCTTACTTCCTGAATGGACGGGTAGCAGTAGCTGTTGGTCAGGTCGGTTTCCAGCAGATAGGTGTTTTCCGTGAAGCGGCGCAGGCCTCCGTTGACCGATGTGATGCCGCGGTCGGCGAAGGAATGGCCGTCGTTATCGCTGAGTGCACAGACAATGGGCGTGCGTTTGGGACTGGACCAGACTTCCGTGTCCGTCCGCAGACAGTTGTACGGCTGGGGATTGAATACGGCTGCCACCCGGTCTCCCACTTTTTTCACACGCATGGGTGCATCCGGGGAGGTGAAGCAGAAGTTGGGTTCCACCAGATCCCAGGTGCTCCCGCCGTCGGTGGAGTGGGAATGGTACTGGAAGCCGTAGCCGGTACGGAACCAGCACCAGAGCGTGCCGTCTTCATGTTCGTATATGCCGGGTTCTGCCAGCCCCACTTTGTCGGTATAGGGTGTTTCCAGTACAGACGGAAGCAGATGCCAGCTTATCCCGTTGTCATCGGACACCACAAAACGGATATCTGCCGGCCGGGGGATCAGGGACAGGGTACAGTTGCCGAAGGCGTTGTATCGGATTCCGTGATAGGATACAGGGTATACAATCCGGCCGTTTCTGAGGCAGACGGCACCGTCGTTGATGCCGCAGTAATATCCTTCCGGAATGGCGCAGGGAAGCATTTCACTCCAGGTTATTCCTTCATCGGCGGAACGGCGGAACACCGGCATACAGGTCACACCGTTGTCGGACATTTTTTCCTTGCGCAGGTAGACAATGCCCAGATCGCCGCCCGGCATGCGTACCAGACTGGGAGACATGATATTCTGTGCGCTCTCATCTTTTTCGATAATGGGGAAGGGCGCACTCCAGGTTTCGCCTTCGTCTTCGGAAACGCAGGCAGCCAGGCGGGCGATGGCATGGTCTTCCCAGCTGTCGCCGTAATACTGGGTATAGACAAACAGGATTTTACCGTCTTTCAGACGGATCATGGTGCTTTCGCCGTTGCGGGGATTTCCTTCCCCGGCGGACAGAAACAGCACTTCCCGGCCAATATGTTTCATGAGGATACCTCCGTGGTATTGTATCGGATACAAAAAACGAGGGAAGCAGGCGGAAAATACCTGTTTCTCTCGTTTTGCGGTTTATTTTACGGTTTTGCAGGCAACCAGATCCACACCGGGTTCCATGAAGTCCTTCACCAGCACATCGCCCACAGCAACGGGAGCGGTGACGGTGTATCCGGTCAGCTCTTCCATGGCGGCAAACAGCAGACCCTTGGAGAGGGGACGGTTTGTCTTTACAGGCAGGGTTCTGGCGCCGTTGGCAGCACCTTCCAGCAGAACGGTGGTGGTCAGGGTGCGAACAGGGTGGGTCACTTCGCTGACGGCATAGGTCTTGCCCCGGGGGCAGGTCTGGCCGGTCACATCGGTGACTTTGCCGTCATTCAGCGTGACGGTGATTTTGCATCCGGCAGGGCAGACAACACAGGTCAGTTCTCTTGTTTCCATGTTACAGTACCTCCAGAGCAACGGTGATGAATTCGCATTTTGCATCGGTCAGGGCTTTCAGCACATCCCCGGAGAGGGAGAGGGATTCCATTTCCCCGGGTGCCACGGCGGATTTGGTTTTCTTCACAAGCACATTTCCGCGGTCATCCGTGACAGTCAGGCGCACCTTTTTGTAGATGTCCGTCACCCGGAAGAACAGACGAACTTCCTCCGTGGGCTCTGCCGGAATGTCGATCCGTTCCGGAACGGTGTAGCGCACGCCGAAACCGGTTTTTACGGCCACAGAATGTACAGCGGGGGCATTTTTGCCAAGGATCCGTTCGGCGGCAGCCCGGCCTGCGATGGCGGCTTCTTCGGAAACAAAGTCCACCAGGTCGTGTACGTGGAGTACATTGCCGCAGGCGTAGATGCCTTCCGTTTCGGTTTCCCGGTTCTGGTTTACAAAGGCGCCGTTGGTCATCCGGTCAATGGGCACGCCGGCCCCCCGGGTCAGTTCGTTTTCGGGAATCAGACCTACGGAGAGAAGCAGGGTATCGCAGTCATATGTTACTTCCGTACCGGGAATGGGCTTCCGGTTTTCGTCTACCTGTGCCACGGTTACGGATTCCACCCGGTCCTTGCCGCCGATGGCGGTGACAGTGTGGGAGAGATACAGGGGAATGTCAAAGTCTTCCAGACACTGTACGATATTTCTGGCAAGACCGCCGGAGTAGGGCATCAGCTCGCAGACACACAGTACCTTGGCTCCTTCCAGGGTCATACGGCGGGCCATGATCAGCCCGATGTCGCCGGAACCCAGAATGACCACCCGTTTCCCGGGCATATAGCCTTCCATATTTACATACCGCTGGGCGGTACCGGCGGTGAAAATGCCTGCGGGACGGGAGCCGGGGATGTTCAGTGCCCCTCTTGTCCGTTCACGGCAGCCCATGGCCAGAATCACGGCGTCGGCCGAGCAGGTTACATATCCGGTTTCGGGAGAAACGTAGGTTACTTTTTTGTCTTCCGTCAGGGAGAGCACCATGGCGTTGACCGTGATGTTCAGCCCGGCGGCTTTGGCCATTTCGATGTATCTGCCCGCATATTCGGGGCCGGTCAGTTCTTCGCCGAAGCGGTGGAGACCAAACCCTGCATGGATACACTGGTTCAGGATCCCGCCGGGTTCGCTGTCCCGTTCGAGAATACAGATATCTTCCGGTGAGAGACCGTTTTCCACAGCGGAAACAGCAGCCGCAAGACCTGCGGGACCGCCGCCGATGACGATGAGTTTCTTATGCATCATGCTTCGTCTCCTCCCTTGGCGGTATTTTTGGGAACCACCAGCCAGGAGCCGCCACCTCTTTTGGTGACGTTTTCCAGACCGTAGTTTTCATGTTCGGCAATGATGGCAGCCACTCTGGGGGAACAGAACCCGCCCTGGCATCTGCCCATACCGCTCCGGTTCCGGCTTTTCTGCATATCCAGCGTTACAGCGGGGATGGGAGAATCCAGTGCGTCCAGAATATCCCCTTCGGTAACGGTTTCGCACCGGCAGATGATTTTGCCGTAAGCGGGATTATTGCGGATGGCTTCGTTCTTTTCTTCGTCTGTCATTTCCCTGAACAGCTTGGGGTTGCCGTCCTTCCGTCTGGTGGGGATGAAATCATCCCGGTCGGTGAATTTCAGCCCTGCATCGGCCAGCAGCTCAGCAATATATTCGGCTGTGGCGGGGGCAGAAGCGAAACCGGGGGATTCCACACCTACTGCGTGAACCACGCCGGGGAGCTGTTCGGAATTTTTGATATGGAAGTCGTATATGTTGGGGGTGGGACGTACGCCGGAGAAGGAGGTGATGGCGTTGCGGATATCCACGGAGGGCATAAGGCGCAGGGCACCTTCTGTAATCTCGGAAAGACCGGGGGTAGTGGTTTCGGTGTCGTCCGGATCGTCAATGGCGTAGGCGTTGGGACCGATCAGCAGGTTGCCGTCGATGGTGGGGCTGACCAGAATTCCCTTGCCCTTGCTGGATGGAACCACGAACAGGGTGGCGTTTGCCATACCGCCGCAGGTTTTGTCCAGAACGATATACTCACCGCGGCGGGGCTGGATCCGGATGGGAAAGTCGTGTTCACCCAGAATTTCCGCTACTTCTGCGGAATGTACGCCGGCGCAGTTGACCACATACCGTGCGGCGATGGTCTGTTCGCCGTTTGAAATATAATAAATGTCACCGGCACGGGAAGAGTCGGTCACTTTGAAATTCAGATAGAAATCCACGCCGTTGGTGGCAGCACATTCGGCTGCGGCAATGGTCAGACCGTAGGGACAGGTGATGGCTGCGGTGGGGGCCCAGAGAGACATGGAAGCTTCCGCGGAAATGTTCGGTTCCATGGCACGCAGTTCGTCCTGACCGATGATGCGCAGATCCGGTACACCGTTGGCAAGACCCCGTTCATACAGTTCCTTCAGTGTCTTGGCGTCTTCCTCGCCGAAACCGACCACATGAGAACCTGCGGCACGGCAGTGCACACCCAGTTCTTTTGCGATTTCCTTCATGAGCTTGTTGCCGCGCACATTGAGACGGGCTTTCAGTGTTCCGGGTTTGCAGTCGTATCCGGCGTGTACAATGGCGGAGTTGGCACGGGTGGCACCCATGGCAACGTCGCAGCCGGCTTCGCATACGGCTACAGAGCAGGTTTTGCCGGAAAGGTAACGGGCGGTCATAACCCCGGTAACCCCGGCACCGATAATCAATACATCGTAAATCATCAGTTGTTACTTGCCTTTCTGTCTTCTCTCCGCTGCCGATGGGATTCGGAAACAGAGGGGACGGATCGTTGTCCGGAAAGCTTTTTCCGACAGAATCTGCCGGAAATCCGGATCTTGCGATCGGAAACAACCTTCCTTATCATAAGTATAACACAAACCTTTGGGCAATACAACAAGAAATGAGAAAAAATTTTTGTAAGAAATTCCGAAACCTTTCATAAATAGAAAATGACTGTTGTATTTATTCCGGTTGTATGGTATGATAGATATAGAATCACCTTCCAATAATCGGAATAATTTATTCAAAATAACAAAAGGAGGAAGGACTGTATCGACGGAAGATGCAGTCCGGAAACGTATGGCAGAAGAAATCCGTGAAATGAAAGAACAGGTAAATCCGGAGGTGACTGCGCTGTCCCAGAGAGCCAAGGCGCTGATCACCGAAGTGGAAAAGGTTGTCATCGGTAAGCACAACGAGATTGTGCTGCTGGTAACCGCCATGCTGTCCGGCGGTCATGTGCTGATCGAAGACGTACCCGGTACCGGTAAGACCACCCTGGCCGCTGCGCTGGCAAAAGCTGCCGGTCTGGATTTCAACAGAGCCCAGTTTACCCCCGACGTTATGGCATCCGACATCACCGGTTTTAACGTATACAACAGACAGAAGGAACAGTTTGAATTCAACGAAGGTCTGGTTATGACCAACGTACTGCTGGCAGACGAAATCAACCGTGCATCTCCCAAGACCCAGTCTGCTCTGCTGGAAGCCATGGAAGAAGCCAAGGTAACCGTAGACGGCGTGACCTACCCCGTACCGGATCCGTTCATGGTAATTGCTACCCAGAACCCTACCGGTTATGTAGGTACCTATCCCCTGCCGGAAGCACAGCTGGACCGTTTTGCTCTGAAGCTGTCCATGGGTTATCCCACCCTGCAGGAGGAAGTGCAGATCATCTCTGACAGACGTACCGCCAACCCGCTGGAAAAGGTTCGTCCCGTAACCGATATGGAAACCATCCGGATGCTCCGTGCCATGGTACAGAACGTAACAGTTGCTCCTGAAATTGCGGAATATATCGTAAGCCTGACCCACGCCACCAGAAAGTCCAGAAAGCTGTCTCTGGGTGCTTCTCCCCGTGCGTCCCTGCTGATCATGAAGCTGGCACAGGCCTTTGCTTTCCTCAGAGAACGGGATTATGTGAAACCGGAAGATGTAGCCTTTGTATTTGCCCCGGGTATTGCCCACCGTATCGTTCTGAGCCAGGAAGCCAGACTGAACAGAGAAACCGCCGAGGGAATTCTGTCCGAGCTGCTCCGTGGTACCGAAGTGCCTTTCCACGGGGAACGGTATACCGAACGGAAGAAAACGGAAAAGAAGGACGAACAGTAAGAAGGGGCTTGCAGCATGAAAGAAACAAGCAAAAGCCGGGCATTTCTCCGGCTGCATAAGGGAGCTGTGCTGTACGGTCTGCTGCTGGTGTTTGCCATTGTTTTCACCCAGGCGCTCCGTTCTCCCGCTTCCTCCATGCTATTCTGGTTTCTGATCCTGTATCTGCCGGTATCTTTTCTGTATGTGCTGATCGGACGGCTGACGATTCAGGTATTCGTGCAGGCGGATCAGACCCGGGTGGAAAAAATGACCCCGGTTCCTTATGAAATGCGCGTAATCAATCCCACGCCGCTTGTGTTCCCCTTTGTGGAAGCGGTTCTGCAGATGCCCCAGGATGATGGGATCCGCTGTGAAAGCCGGATCATGAAAGTGTCTCTGATTTCCCTTGGCAGCTGCACCCTGAAGGAAGAGACCCTGTTTCCTTACAGAGGAACATACGAAGTCGGGATGGAATGCATCTATATCAGTGATTTTCTGCATATTTTCAGCATGCATCTGCCGGTGGATATCTACACCAATATTCTGGTGATGCCCCGGCGTCTCAGCGCACAGCGGAAGACCAGAACCTCCGCCACCGACATTCCCAACGACCATGCGGCGCTGCTGTTTTCCACCGAAAAAGCGGAAATCGGCAATATTCGTGAATATGTGCCCGGGGATGCGCTGAAAGCCATTCACTGGAAGCTGTCTTCCAAGACGCCGACCACGCTGATGGTCAAGGAATTCAACACCAATACTTCCAGACAGGTGTATGTTCTCTGCGATTTCTCCAGAGCCATTCCGCCGGAAGTATTTGCACCGGAAGAGGAAAAGGAAGAAAAGAAACCCGATAAGAAGGAAAAAGAAGCGGTGAAGCTGGACTTCCGGACACCGGAAAAGGAAAAGAAGTCCAAAAAACGGAAGGGCAGAACCGCCATAGGAGAAGCGGATGCGGCTATGATCGACGAACTGATCGCCGGAACCGCAGAACCTACAGCTGCCGGGATTCTGAAAGACAGACTGGATGAAAAACGGCGGGAAACGGCGGCAAAGCAGGTACTGAAGCTGGAGGAAGCGCTGGCAGGAGACAAGGGGGAAAAGACCCAGACTTCCGCGGCGGATGAACGGGCTTCTCTTGCCATGGGCGGCCGGATCCAGGAAAAGTACCGGGAAGACATGAACGAATACTGCGCTGACGGGGTTGCGGAAATGGCCATCGCCGTAGTGGAAAACGAACTGCGGCAGGGCAATGAAGTGACGCTGATCTGGACGGACTCCCGTATGGATGACGGGGTTGCCGCAGCAGTACTGACCTGTCCGGAAGATTTTTCGGCACTGTATGAAACCTTTGCCACCACGCCTCCCTGTGATGAGCATCAGATCATGGAAAAAATGCTGCCGCTGATCACGGAATCCCTGAATGTGACCATCCGGATCTGTACTTCCCATCTGGATCCTGTTTCTCTTGGGCAGTACGGGGCAATCCCCAGTCTGTTCGGCGGTGCGGGCAGCGGATGTCTGGCGGAAGTACTGCTGTTCAACCCGGAAGACCGGTATGAAAGCATTGCGCTCCGGCGGGAATATGTGGCCATGAGCCGGATCCAGCTGGCAAAAGACGGTGTGGATCTGACGGAACTGGCGCCGGAAACGGACGAAACCGGTACGGTACTGAAAGAAGTACACAACGGCTAAAATCTAACAGTTAAGGAAGTATCCTATGAATATACGATGGAGTCCAAGTTTACGGAAACTGAGTCTCTTCGCCGGACGGAAGAAAACGGAGGTGCCTCTTTCCCGTAAGGTGGAAGAACGGCTGAATGCCCTGCGTAAGGAAGACCGCAGAGTGATCGGAAGATCCATGGCAGTTTCTCCTGCGGAGGATATGAGCGGCGTGATGTGCCTTGTGGGATGGCTGGCCAGAGCTTTTGTGCTCTTTTCCGCCATATACGGGACAACTCTGTTTCTCTGCGATGCGGCGAGACTGGTGGAACTGACAAACAAGCGACCCACTTCGGAAGTGACGCTGGAGACGACATTTCTGCTGGTGACAGCGGCGCTTCTGGCCCTGTTTTTCTCGGCATGCGCCTGGAACCGGCTGACACGGGTTGTACTGCCCATTGCCGGACTCGGCGGTGCAGTGCTGTATTTCGTGAATTATGCCGGTCATCCTATCCGGTTTGCCTATGAGTCCCTGCGGATGACAGCGGATGTAACCCTGAACAATCTGGCGGAGATCGGGTATACAGCTTACGTGAAATACTGCTACGAAGGCGTGTACCAGTTTGCCGGATGGACGGAGGAACTGGTGAAGCACGGTGTGGCGATTGTCATGGCTGTGTACGGCGTGCTGTTTGCCGCTGCGCTGCTGCGGCGGGTGCGTCCGGTGCTGGTGGGTCTGCTGCTGGTATCGGAACTGGTGCCGGTGTTCATGTTCAACATTACGGCTACCAACAAGGGGTTCGGCTGGGTGCTGGTGACTCTGTGCGGCATGCTCTGTCTGTATCTCTATGACCGGCGTTATGACATCGGTACGGAGAAGCAGAAAGCAAGAGCAGCCCTGCGGGCAGCAAAAAAAGCCGAAAAGAAAGCCGCAAAACTGGCAAAGAAAGAACAGAAAAAACACTATAAAGCAAACCGCAGTCTGGCATACCTGACCGTGATCCGGGATGGCGGAAGCCGTAAGGAAGCCATCGCCGCACGGAAAAAGGTGGAGAAAGACGAAGCGGAACGGATCCAAAAAGAAAAACTGGCGGCTGCCGCTGCCATAAAGACCCGGAAAGCGGATGCAAAAGCGGCAAAGCTGGCAGCAAAGAAAGCAAAGAAAGATGCCAGAACCGCAGCCTCTGCCAGCCGGAAGGCGATCAGCAAAGACAAGGCAGCTCTGGCGGACAAAAAAGCGGCGGACCGGGCAAAGAAGGCAAACGCCTGGGCTGCCAAGAAAACAGAATGGCTGAATAAGCTGGCACAAGCACGGAAAAAGCGGCTGGAAGGCAACAAGAAAATTGCCGGCGGCGGTTTTGTTGGGGTTATGGCCATGGCTGCGGCGTTTCTGGCCATCTGGCTGCCCTATACGGCAGTGGAAGAGAATTTCCCGATTATCGATGCCATCAACAACCGGATGCAGATTGCCCGTATGTATGTGACGGCCTATCTGATGGGAGATGACGTAGACCTGAACTCCCTGTCTCTGTACGGCGGGGTATCGGAACTGAATCCCAGAACGGTGAGCTTTGATTCTCCCCAGTTTACCGGTCAGCGGATTTTCACAGCGGACGCAGGATATGCAGCACCTGTGTATCTGCGCAGCTGGATGGGGATGAATTATGATCTGGAAACCGACTCCTGGACTTCCGCCGATGCGGAACAGGTGCTGGCGTACAGAAGCCAGTTCGGCAGTACCTATACGCCGGACAGCATCACCACATCCTTCAATGGATATGTGTATCCCAAGTCCGTGGATATTCTCCGCTTTGACCAGTACCGGAATCTGGATGCCTACGGGTTCCGTGTGTTCCAGGTGAATCTGCGCCGTGCGGCAGGCTCCAGCAAGCTGCTGTTTGTGCCGGCGGTGATGAACACCAACCTGAAAATCATGGAGCACGGCAGCATCGAACCGATTGATCTGAAATATTCCGCATACTACGACGGAATCTATTCCTCCCGGTTCTTCGGGGTGGACGACGGCTATTCCACATCCTCCTTTATTCCGGTTATGAAGGATCCGGCGGTTGGCGCAAATATGGAAAAATCCATTGACTATTACAACCGGGCACTGGCGCTGGCGGAACAGATCGAGACTGTGGAAACCGCTCTGGAACAGGGTATCCCGCTGACCGATGCGGAAGGGTTCGAGTATGTGGTGACCAACGGTGAGGAATTCTATGCCGACTGGTCTTCCATGATTGCGGACTATGAATCCTGGGCCAAGAACGATCTGGCATACCGCTGGGATGGTGACAACCTGCTGTACCGTTATCTGTCTATGGAAGAAGCGGAACAGAAAACACTGTGGCGAAACCACGAAAAAGAACTGGCGTACCGGAATTATGCAATGGAGACCTATACCGACACCTTCGGCAGCGAAGCCATTGCGGAACTGGCAGAGCAGATCCTTGCGGATGCCGGTATTGCAATGACAGACAGAAATACGGCGGAAATTATCAAGCTGGATCCGGAGACCGAAGAAGAATACATCATCACGGTGCCGGATATTGCGGAAAGCTGGTTCGTGGATGCAGCAACCGGTGAAGAAGTACCCAGACATACGGCCATCATGGCGGTCATTGATTATCTGCGGGACAACTACACCTATACGCTGGAACCGGATGTTCCCACCGTGGAAGTGATCGACGAAGAAGGCAATGTGACCCAGGTTCCCAATCTGTCCTGGGACAGCAGCCTGGAAGCGTTCCTCTTTGAAGTGAAAGAAGGGTACTGCGTGCACTTTGCTACCTCTGCCGTAGGTCTGCTGAGAGAACTGGGCTTTGCCGTACGGTATACCGAAGGGTATATTGCCGACAACTTCACCAGAACCTATGCGGCTGACGCTGTTGCCAGATACCGTTCTGCGGTCAGAGACAATGACGCACACGCCTGGGTGGAAGTTTACTATCCCGATATGGGCTGGATTCAGTACGAAACCACGCCTTCCTTCTGCGAAGCCATCTATGATGAGGACTACACCGAATCTTCATCCGGTTCTTCCTCTTCCTCCGGCGGCGGATATCTGGGCGGTATGGAAAGCACTGAGACCGAGGAAGAAGAGCTTGTTGAGGAAGAAGAAGATTACACTAAGGAAATCCTCATCTGCATTGCTGTGGTTGTAGGAATTCTGGTACTCTTCTCCCTCGTTTCCTGGGTTCTGAAGAAGCGTGCGGAACATGCGGCGGACAAGCGAGACAAGCTGGTGCGGATGACCGAAGACCGACACGATTATATTGCCGGGCGGGTGGATATTCACCAGACAGCCAGAGCTATCATTGACTGTATTTTCGCTGTATTCAGAGGACTTGGCAGACCCAATGAACTGGGGGAACAGCCCACGGAATATGCCGCAAGACTGTCGGAAGAATTCGGTTCTCTCTCCAATCACAGCCTGACGCAGATCATGGAAATCATTGAGCGGGAAGAATTCGGCGGCACCCTGTCCTGGCAGGATCTGCATACTCTTGGTAAATACATGGAAGACCTGACCAAGGGCGCCTATGCCGGTCTGAACTGGCGTCAGAAGATCCGGATGCGGTATCTGCTGGCTCTGCTGTAAGCGGATTCCGGTTCTGATGGTAAAAAAACAGCCTGAAAGAAGGCAAAACCGGAAAAATTTAACGTAAAATAACCATTTTCGGCAAACCGGGGATGTACAAACGGAAAAAAGTGTGGTATACTATTTCCGTATCCTGTACATCTCCGGCTTTTGTTTTGGGAGAACGGGAAAGACTGCCTTTGGCGGTACGACGATTTATGCAAGGAAGAACAGAATGAACGAAGCAATGCGGGAAGGAAAAGATCCTTTTCAGATGCCGGCGGCAGCTCTTGCCTATCTGGGAGATGCCGTGTATGAGATTGAAGTGCGTACAGCTCTGGTGCTGGCGGGGGTACAGAAGCCCAGTGTGGCCTCCCTTCGCTATGTAACGGCGGGAGCGCAGTGTCAGGCACTGGAAAAGATATTGCCTGTTCTGACAGAAAAGGAAAACGATATATATCACAGAGGCCGCAACTGCGTTCACAATATGCCGCCCAAAAGCTGTACCATGGCGGAGTACCGCAGGGCTACGGGGCTGGAAGCCGTATTCGGCTATCTCTGGCTGGCCGGAGAAAAAGAACGGCTGGAGCAGCTCTGCCGGATCGGTTTTGCCGGTATGGGACTGTACGGCGGCGATGACACCGCTGCGGAAGAACAGACGGAACTGGGAACAGAAAATACCGAAGATTGAGGTTTGAACATATGAAATACATTGCCATCATCGGATTCGGCGTGGTCGGCGGCGGGATTGCTGCTGTGCTGGAAGAAAACAAAGCGGCCATTACGGCGGCAGTGGGCGACACCGTAGAACTGAAATATATTCTGGATCTGCGGGATTTCCCGGACTCTCCCTGGGGAGACAGAGTGGTGCATACCATTGATCCCATCTTGAACGATCCGGAGGTTGCTCTGGTGTGCGAAACCATGGGCGGTTCTCATCCGGCACTGGAATATACCATGCAGCTGCTGGCTGCCGGTAAGAGCGTTGTAACTTCCAATAAGGAAGTGGTGGCGAACTTCGGTGACAGAATGCTGGCCTGTGCTGCAGAACACGGGGTGAACTATCTGTTTGAAGCCAGTGTGGGCGGCGGGATTCCCGTAATCCGCAGCATGCTGACCTCTCTGGCAGGAGACAATATCTGCCGGATCGACGGGATTCTCAACGGCACTACCAACTATATTCTCACCCGGATGCGGGACGAGGGCAGCGATTATGCGGATGTGCTGGCTGATGCCCAGAAGCTGGGGTATGCGGAAAAGGATCCCACCGCAGACGTGGACGGGATTGATGCACAGAGAAAGATCATCATCCTGACGGCCCTTGCAACCGGTAAGCTGGTTCCTGCCGAAAAGGTGTATGCGGAAACCATGCGTACCATTACGGCGGAAGATATGGCAGGGGCAAAGAAATGCGGCGGTGCTGTGAAGCTGATCGGTTCCGCACGGATGTCGGATGAAGAAGCGGCACTGTTTGTAGCACCCAGAATTGTACCGGATTCCTGCCAGCTTTCCCATATCGACGATGTGTACAACGGGATTGCCGTTACCACACCGCTTCTGGGAGATGTGCTGTATTACGGCAGAGGTGCGGGCAGATTCCCCACCGCTTCTGCAGTTGTTGCGGATGTTTGTGCCGTGCTGTCCGGTGCTGCCATGAAGGAAAAGCGGCCTGTGTTTACGCCCACCTGCGAAGGAATAGTGGATTTTGATGAGATCTGGTTCCAATATTATGTGCGGTTTGCGGACACTGTGAATGAGGAAGTACTGGCTTCTCTGGCGGATACTGTGCAGAAGCTTGACGAGCGGGAATATGTGATCGGAAAAATGGGCAGAAAGGCACTGGCCCGGCTTTGGGACAAGATTGGCGTGAAACCGGTTTCCGTGATCCGTATCCTCGACTAAATAAGTTCAGCAAAGGAAAATTCCCGGCACAGGACAATCCGCCTGCATATACTGACAGGGGAGGCGGTTCGACAGCCGGGGAAAGATAAAATGCAGTTTATTTTGGAAGCTATAACCAGACGGGACAATCTGGCGCTGATCCGTTTCCGTACAGAGGCAGGTGGTTCTCTTGTTCCTTTCGGCGAAATGTGTGTCTGGAACGGAACGGAAGGTGCGGCGGCAGTGGCAGCGGACGATCTTGCGGAAGCCAGACGGGTCTATGCCCCCCTGCGGCCTGTGGCAGAATGGGGATACAGCCGGATTCTCTTTGACGGAATCGGTCTGCACAGCCTTGCGCCGCAGGTGTATGCGCTGCTCGAAGACTATCCGGTGGTGGCTGTGTCGGTGAGTGATATCCGGCTGTGTATTCTGGTGCCTGCCGGAAACGCAGACGAGGTCTGGCTGAAGCTGTGGACACGATATGGTGCCATGCTTTCCGCAGACCGGCAGATCAAAGCCCCCGGACCGGGAGAATAACCACGAAAAAAGGTGCAGACCGATTCTCCGCTGTGCGGGCGTATCGTTTTGCACCTGATTCTTGCTTATTCAGTCAACAACAGATTCTAAACCTGTAATTCTGATTTCTTAATTCTTAATTGGAACTGACGCCTGCCAGAGCCGCACCGATTACGGTACCGAAGCGGGAATTTTCCGGAATCTGGAAGCGCATATCGAACATCCTGTTCAGGGTGTCGAACACTTCTGCCGCGTAAGCCACGCTGGACAGATTACCGGTCAGGACGATGTCCTTGATGCCGTAATTCCGGGCAGCGAAAATGGACATCATGCCGATGGTTTCAAATACCATGTTGAGAAGCCCCTTGGCAATGTCGTTCTTGGTGGCCATGTCGCTGAGCTTCCCGAAATTGGAGGCGGTCATGGTGTCGCCGAAGCCGGGGACGATATCGTTGCGGGAGATATCCTTGATTTTTAGGTCGATGTTGGACAGGAAGCCGGTTTCCGCCATTTTTTCAATGTGCTGGATGTTTTCCAGACCCAGCATTTTCTTGGACAGGCCCATAAGTGTACCGCCGCCCACACCGGTACCGCCCAGATACTGGGGGTCGGTATCCCGGGTGGCGTAAACCAGCGCCGTACCAGTACCGCAGCTGGTGATGATGGCCTTATCAAGACCGGAGAGGTACAGGCCGCCCAGCCCGTTGGCACGGAATTCTTCGATCCGTTCGTAGGGCAGGTCGTAGATGGGTTTGGTGATATAGGTGGAGCCAACACCGGTGATCATGACTTTTTCGATGTCGGACAGATTCAGATCGTTGTTTACGAGAAATTTCCCGAATGCGCCGTAAATGGAGGTAATGGGGTCGGTGGCCTTGACGAACAGAGGAGCGATCAGTTCCCAGCTGTTCTCTTTTCTGCCGAAGCCGACGATTTTTGTGGTGCTGCCGCCGACGTCGATTCCGATGACGATGCCTGATGCCATAATATATGTAACCTTTCGCAGAGAAATCGATGATTTTTTCATAGTATAACATAAAACAGGCGAAAAAGCAAGTCCCGGAGGTGTTTTCGGGAGAAGGAGGATGGGTATGAGACGGTTTTTCGAAGGTTCACTGTTCTGGAAGATTTTGTTTTTTCTGGGGCTCTGTCCCTTTCTGATCCCTTTTATCGTTTATACATATGAAATGCTGATCGGATCCGGCTTCACGCTGGCGGACTGGCTGATTCTGTATTCCTTCCTGTACTGGTGGACATACGTGATCGGGCTGGTGTTCTGCGTGCTGGCGGCGGTGCAGCTGAAACGGAAGAAAAACGCTGCGGCGGACATTAACAATAAGGAAGAATAACGGCACCGGATGAGGATGTCATGGGAGGAACTTATGCAGAAAAATGTGGATCTCGGCGGAAGAATGGCCGAAAAGAAACTGTACATCTTTGATATGGACGGGACGATTTATCTGGGCGGACAGCCCTTTCCCTTTGCCATTGACTTTATAAAGAAACTCCGGGCAAACGGAAAACGGGTGATGTTCTTCACCAACAATGCGTCCCACAACCCGAAATTCTATCTGGACAAGCTGACAAAACTGGGGTACGAACCCACAGCGGAAGAAATCTGTACCTCAGGGAACGTTACCACGGCTTTCCTGACCCGTAAGAGAGCAGGGAAGAAGGTATATCTGCTGGGTACGCCGGAGCTGTGGGATCAGATGACCGAAGGCGGCGTGGCGCTGGTATGTGACAGGAACGGCAGACCCACCGGAGAGAAGGCGGATATCGTGGTCACCAGCTTTGACACCACGCTGGACTACGAAAAAATGACCGTGACCTGTGACTTTGTGCGGTATGGTGCGGAATACCTGTCCACCCACCCGGACTACAACTGCCCCACGGAAACCGGCTTTATTCCCGACAGCGGTGCGATTGCGGCGTTTGTAACGGCCTCTACCGGGGTGGAACCGGTGTATTTCGGCAAGCCCTATCCGGAAACTGTGGATATGATCGAGGAAATCACCGGTCTTGACCGGAGCGAGATGTGCATTTTCGGTGACCGTCTATACACGGATATTGCCACCGGAAGGCGGCATGGGATTCTGTCCTGTCTGGTGCTGACCGGGGAAACCAAGGAAGCGGACGTGGATACAGCCGGTGCGGAGGACAAGCCGGATCTGCTGTTTGACTCCCTGGCGGAAGTGGATGCTGTGATTTTCGGATAAACCAATACAGAAAGACTGTCGCACACATGGTACGGCAGTCTTTTTTCTATTCACCCAGAATCTCCTTTATCAGTGCCTTGCCGAATACTTCCATCGACCGTATTGCTTCCTCCAGGGAAGAGGCGGCAGCACCGGCTTCCACCAGCAGGGCTCCGGGGGCATACTGCGCATTGAAAGAGGCGGAACGGAGGTTTATATCCCGCATGAGGGTTGGATTTTCCGTATGCAGAGCGGACTGAAGCCTTGCGGCAAGGGTCAGGTTGATTTCCCAGTCGGTGTGTCCGCTGCCGCCGTGATCGGTGCCCACCACAAACATCAGCTGGGCGTATTCCGTGTCATTCTGCAGAGACAGGGGACGGATACCGGTGCCATCTTCTGCAGTGATGGCGTCCCGGTGTATATCCAGTATGTAACGGATGGATGGGTGTTCCTCCACCGTTTGACGGATATACCGGGCAGCATTGTAATAGGCCATGTCAAAGGAGTCCGCATCAAACAGTTCGGTACAGTGGATCACACCGATGTCTGCCGCCCGCAGGGTGTCTGCCAGGGATTTCCCCACCGCACAGATGTTTTCTGACCGGTTCTCTGTGTGATAGCCGGTGTCTGCATGATCGGTAAAGGCTTCTGTACCGTGGGTGTGAAGAATCAGGACAGCGGGGCAGTTTTTGCCGTATATGGATTCCAGAGCGTCATAGCTGTCGATCACAGACGGGCGGACAGCCAGAGCGGCAAGATCCGGTGTGTAGGGCGTCTCATTGATGAGTCCCAGTCCGTCTGATGCATCGGAGGAGAGATCCATATTCATGATGGCGGCATCTGCTGCGGGAACGGGCAGCTCACTGGCGGGTGGAACGATATCCGGTGCCGGGGGGATTGTTTCTGCGATTTTGATGTTTGCGGGCTGCTGGGTTTCCGTCTGGGGGAGCTGCGGGATGACGGTAACTTCCTGTGCGGAACCGAATATGTGCTGAAGAGCCAGCGTGTCAAGCCCTTTTGCCAGCAGGGATCTGCCGCCGGCCAGAAGCAGATTGCCGTATACTGCCAGTGCGGACAGAATGAAAAAGAAGCAGAGCAGGCGGAACAGACGGCGCGGCCAGGGGAGGGAAATTTTGGCAGTGTTGTGCGGGGTACGCGGTGGCGTGGGAATATCGGATTTCGGTACGGAACGCGGAAGAAAGACTGTGGGAGGAGATGCTGCGGCAGGCTGCGGCAGGGGGGGCGGTGTCTCCGGCAGTACTTCTGGTGTGTCCAGCCCGGCGATGTCTCCCGCATCCGGGTAGAGGGTGTAACCGGAGAGGGTGGGACCGGGCTTGTCCGGTGTCTGTATATAGAATTCGGTGTTTTTATCCAGCATTTTCGGCATCCTTCCTGCGATGGCAATTCTTATATCCATGTATATGCCGCAGGCAGGCTGAATATACCGCCGGATGGTTATTTCCCGCCGGTGAGCATTGCCCGGAGAATGGCGGACGCCAGAACGGCACTCCAGCAGTCCACGATGCGGTCGGCATTGCCTGTCGTAACCAGATAACGGGTATTTCCGCCCTCCGGCAGGGTTGTACGGATTACGGTTGGAACACCGGCAGTGACCACGGGACATGGCATGGTACGGGTGGAGATCTCCGGCGGCGGTGTTTCGGGATCCTGTGTGGGCGTTTCCTGTGTGACGGATCCGCTGCCCGGTGTCAGACCTGTGTCGGTACACTGAAGAACGGTGGACAGACTGGCAGCGCTTCGGGCACAGAGGGCATCTATGGCCAGAATCCTGTCGGCATGGATGCATTCGGCTGCCATGGCTACAAGAGTATCTGTGGGCAGACCGGTACTTTCTGTGACACCGGGACAGAATGTATACATAGTCCGGCCGCCGGGGAGGGAACCGTTCAGGGAGAGACGGCTGCAGGTGGTGACACCAAGCCGGTCGGCAGTGATGTTTCCGTTGCCCAGACCGCATATCAGCACGCAGGCGGCGCCGTTCAGGTATTCTGTAAGAATATGGGCCGCAGTACGGCTGAGACTGGTTCGGTACTCGGGGGATAGGGTGAGAATGTCCCCCGCAAGCAGGGTGTGATACCGTCCGGCGGCGTGATCGGCATACCGTACAGACCAGCCGTCATGAGTATATACCGTCTCTTTTTCACGGTCGTGGGGGGTGGCAAATTCTGTATAGAGTTCACTTGTACGGGCGGAAAACTGCATGAAAACCGCCTCCTTTCTCCGGAAAGTATGGCCGCAATCCGGGGCTTTCAGTCAGTGTCGGAAGCCGTTTTTTACGCTTTGACTACCGGGATACGGAGGAAAATGGCTGTCAGGAGGCAGGAAGTAAGAGAAAAAACAGAAAAAATCGTTATGAACAGGTGTCACATAGTGAAAATGCGGCTTTTTGTATAGATATAGTGCACAAAATTGTGGGTTCGAATTGTGCATTTGGATGAATCTTGACAATACTATATAAGAAGATGTTGATTCTCAGATAAAAAAGTGGTATAATGTGGTGAGTAAAAATGACCCGTAGTCTACTACGCTTTTATTTACCGTTAGGAGGAATTACGAAACCATGAAAACAAAGGTGTTATCCCTGCTTCTGGCTGCGCTGATGCTGATGACGACGCTGGCGAGCTGCACTACCCTGGAAGGTGATGACAAGGGCGCTATCCTCGATATGCACCTCACCACCGAAGTATTTGACTTTGACCCCCAGCTCAGTATGACTGACGACGCTCAGCTGAAATATATGAGCCTGATGTTCGAAGGTCTGACCCGCATCAACGAAAAAGGCGAATGGGAAAAGGCCCTGATGAACAATTATAAGGTTGAAGTGGACGACGGCGAAAAGTTCTCTGTCCTGATTGATATGAACATCACCCGTTGGAGCGACGGTCGTACTGTTCAGGCTGCTGACTTTATCTACTCCTGGAAGAGACTGCTGGATCCCGACCAGAAATGGGAAGGCGCATCTCTGCTGTATGATATCAAGAATGCCAAGGCTGCCAAGATGGGCGATGTTTCTATCGACGATATCGGTATTGCCGCTGTTGATACCTACACCATTCAGGTTGAATTCGAATCCAAGGTCGATCTGGACGGCTTCTTTGAAAAGCTCTCCTCTATCTGTCTGGTTCCCCTGCGTGAAGACGTAATCACCCGTTACGGCGATACCTGGGCAAGAAAGACCACTTCCATCGTTACCAATGGTCCTTTCGTTCCCAAGGAAATCATCACCGGTACCAGCGTGCGTCTGGAACGTTCTACCTATTACTATCTGGATCCCGAACTGGAAGAACATCTGGACAAGTATGTAATTCCTTACAGACTGCAGACCAAGTATGACGGCGGTGATCTGTCCATGGCTTCCGGCGGTATCTTCTATGACGGCGAACTGTCTCTGGCTGACCGTGCCGCATACAAGGATAACGCACTGGTTACCGACATGATGGGTACCCATACCTATATGTTCAACACCACCAACAAGCTGTTTGAAAAGGCAGAAGTGCGCCGCGCTCTGTCTCTGGCTCTGGACAGAAATGCCATTGCCCAGATCGTAACCTTCGCAAAGCCCGCTACCGGTTATGTTCCCTATAAGGTATTCGATACCGCTGCCGGTACTTCCTTCCGTGAAGTTGGCGGCGACGTGATCTCTGCTTCCGCAAACCTGTCCGAAGCACAGAGCCTGCTGTCCGCAGCCGGTGTTACCAAGGGTTCTTTCTCCATCTCCGTACGTAATAACGAAGTTGATCTGGCTGTTGCCGACTATGTAAAGGGCGTATGGGAAGGTCTGGGCTTCACTGTAGAAGTGAAAGTTCTCGGCACCAAGAAGAACGCTGAAGAAACTGTTGATGACCTGTTCCAGGATGCATACGAAGCCGGTAACTTTGATGTTATCGCTATGGATACCATGTTCCTGTCTGCTGACGCTTTCGGTGCACTGTCTCAGTTCGCTACCGCATACTCCGGCAACGGTGTGGACATGAACTCTTCCACCTATGACCTGTACGGTCACATTTCCGGCTACAGCAATGCTGACTATGATGCACTGGTTGATACTGCCAACACCACTTACGACAGAGCTGCCAGAACCGCTATCCTGCACGACATGGAAAAGAAGCTGATGGAAGACATGCCTGTTTGTCCCATCTTCTTCCTGCAGGACGCTTACCTGTTCTCTGACGAACTGTCCGATATGGTTACTGACTACTACGGTGTACGTCACTTCAACGACACCAAGCTGAACGATTACATGACCTACAAGGCTGCTACCGATACTGCCGAAGCTGCTACTCCTGCAGAAGCTGCTGCTGAATAATCGTTCGGAGAAATTCCTATAAGAACAAACGGGGGAGATCTTCACTCCTCCGTTTTTCTGTCAGGGAATATACTTTGATTTGTAAATATACTTGTGTGAAATGAAACTGTAGAAAAGAGGGCTTAGAGCTGTGGCAGAACTGCTGAGAGAACCGGATCAGGTCAAGGTATTTATTCTGTATCTGATGGATAAGATCGGTTATCCGCTGAATTATACGGATGTGGGGACGATTATTATCCGGGACGGATTGGTGGACTATTTCAATTTTGTGGAAAACTTCCGGAATCTGCTGGAGAAAAAACATATCCAGGGTGTGCGGAACGATGGTACGATTGTAGATCCGGACGAGGATTTTCATCCGGACGACGATAGTATCCTGTATGAGATCACCAAAAAAGGGAAAATTGTGGCGGAAGGTCTGGCGGATGATTTGCTGATGGCGGCTGTCCGCGAAAAGAGCTATGTCAGTGCCATGCGCCATCTGTCGCTGGAAAAAAGAGGCGCAGTGATTGATCAGTCTGCAGAGAATAACGGAGACAACGGGTTCATTTTCCATTGCACCATTAAAGACAAAGACGGACTGGCTCTGAAGCTTTCCCTGCGTGCGGAAACTTATAATCAGCTTCGCCGGATGCAGATGAATTTTGAAGATAAACCGGATGTTGTACTGCGCGGCATCACGGCTCTTGTTACAGGAAATGTAAACTATCTGTTTGATAACTGATAAAGGATTTCACTCATTTTTTTACAGAATGTAAAATTAAATTATAGTGATTTGTGAATACAGTAATGTGTATATGAATCTGTATTTCCACTTCCTGCTTCTTTATATAGGAATTATAATGAAAAAACAGCGACATAAAATGTCGAATTTGCACAAGAAAAAATCAGACGCTTGGAAAATTAATAAAAATATTTTAACGAAACTATTGACAAAGTGATAAATCATGATATAATAAAATAAAGTATGTACCGAAAGTGTGTGTTCTGGTATGCGTATGCCCAAAAAAGAACCGGCAGAAGAACCGGAAGAGGATCATCTGGAGTTTCTGCTGAAAAGAATCCGCTCCGGAGAGAATACCAGTGCATTTGAGAAGCTGTGCGAAAGGTACGCAAATCTGCTGGATTCTGCAGTTCGTCAGTTTGCGCCTTCTATGGGAATTGGATCTGACAGTGCATCGGATCTGCTGGGAATCGGCAGAGAAGAGCTCAGACAGGATGCGGCTGTAGCGCTGTACAAAGCAGCTTGTTCTTATATACCGGAAGAGGCCGGTAAGGGCGGCGATGTCAGTTTTGGACTGTATGCCAAGATATGTATCCGGAATGCCATGATCACACAGGTGCGTCGGTATAACCGTATGAAAAAACATGCGGCGAAACATCGTAATACAGTGCAGTCAGAGACAGGTATGTCCGATGGACAGGTATTAAATGAAGAAACCGTCCGTCTCATTCAGGAAAAACTGTCGCCGTATGAAAAACAGATTCTTCCGTTGTATCTTGACGGGAAACCGCCGAGAGAGATTGCCGGAATGGTTGGTCATACGGAAAAATCGGTCAGTAACGGAATTTATCGTATCAAGAGCAAGATACGTAAGATTCTGGAACGGAACTGATAAAATGAACATTTCCTCTTCGGAGGATGTTATATATGCCCGAATAGCTTAAAAAGCAGAGCGTTGGTTTTCAAAGGTGACGGTGAGATTCCGTCGAGGGCAAAGAAAATTTTCACCATTCAAAGCGAGGAAAAAGAAATGTACGAGGACAAGACCCTTAAGTGCAAGGAATGCGGCAACGATTTCGTGTTCACTGCTGGCGAACAGGAATTCTACGCAGAAAAGGGCTTCCAGAACGAGCCCCAGAGATGCAAGGCATGCCGGGACAAGAGAAAGAATGTAAACAAGGAACAGAAGGAAATGTTCACTACTGTTTGCGCTAACTGCGGCAAGGAAGCCAAGGTTCCTTTCCAGCCCAGCAACGACAGACCTGTATACTGCAGCGAATGCTTCGCCGCTATGAAGCAGCAGTAATCGGTCTTGCGGACATAGGGATAAATTTGGAATATAATGTATCTCGAAAGGTGCGGTACTTCGGTATCGTATCTTTTTTTGTCCAAAAATAATGGTATTATGACAGTTTTGTTGGAAATTACTCTGTACAAAACGGAATTTGTGTGATATAATAATGCTGTATATCTTTGCAAATCCAACCGGGGAGTTGAAATCGCTTCATGGAAAAGAAAGAATGGAATAAGACAAAGCCGCAGAGCGAACACGGTGACGGTAAGCGTAAGCGGTATGAAAGCAGACCCGGTTACGGTGCAGACCGCGGAGGCAGAACAAGGGACAGATACGATCCTGACCGGAGACCGCTTCCTTTTGAAGAAGGTGATGACGGAGAAGAAACCGGGCTGGTGATCGGCAGAAATGCGGTCAGAGAACTGCTGAAGTCCGGACGGCCTGTCGATAAGCTGTATGTGGCCGGCAGAGAAGGTTCTATTGTGGCACTGGTTGCGGAAGCCAGAAAAGCCGGTGTACCGGTTGTGGATACGGATACGGTGAAGCTGGATAAAATGGCCCGTGGGGAAAACCACCAGGGGATCATTGCACAGGCTGCCGCCAGAGAATACAGTACCATTTCTGATATTCTGGCAATAGCTGCTGAACGCGGAGAAATGCCTCTGATCGTGGTGTGCGATGGTGTGGAAGATCCGCACAATCTGGGCGCGATTATCCGCACGGCAGAATGCTGCGGGGCACATGGTGTTGTGATTCCGAAAAGGAGAGCCTGTGGGTTGACAGCGGCAGTAACAAAAGCTTCTGCCGGAGCAGTAGAGCACATGGCTGTGGCAAGAGTGCAGAACATAGCTTCCGCTGTGGAAGAACTGAAAGAAGCCGGCGTATGGACATTTGCCGCAGAAGCCGGCGGCGCAGATTTCTGGGAGACGGATTTCCATGTTCCCTGTGCTCTGGTGATGGGCAGTGAAGGCAGCGGTGTCAGCCGTCTGGTAAAGGAACGATGTGATTTTCTTGTATCTATACCCATGTACGGACAGGTGAATTCACTGAATGTTTCCACGGCAGCATCCATTCTGCTGGCACATGCAGCACGGAAGCAGCGGATGAGCTGATCGAAGTCGGAGAATCTCTCATTATATAAGGATGATTACAGGGTTCTGCCTGCGGGCGGAATGCTGAAGGCATAAGAAAGGAAAGTCCTGCAGAAATGCGGGATGGATTGGATTATGGCGAAAGACAAGAAGCAGGGACGTTCTGCGGGCGATGCACAGTTTGCGGGACGTGACGATGCAAAAAAAACAGCCAGATCTCAGGATATTGATGTAAGTTCCATTTCGTTGGAAGGACAGGAATCTGACAGCGAACTGGATATTCAGGCACTGCTGCGAAAATACATGCCTGAATATGATAACGAAAGTGAAGAACCTGAGAGCGAGGGTACCGGCGTTTTGTCCAGACTGAAAAAGTCAGCGGAAGATATGACGGACGAGGCAGAAGTATTTTTCGATTTGCCTGTTGACGAAACAGCAGAAGAGAATGATGATTCTATCCTTTCCGCACTGGATTCTGCTTTTTCGGAACTGATGACAGAAGAACCTGTTCCGGCGGAAGAAACGCCCGCGCAGAAGCTGGAAGCGGATGACTTTATGTTTACCGACGATATTCCGGCGAAGTTTGAGGATGACGGGGAAGTGGAAGATGAAGAAGGCATCTATGAAGATGATGATGACCGGTATTCCCGTAAACCCCGCCGTAAGAAAGAACGGAGTAGTCTGTTTGCATTCGGCAAGCGGAACAGAAAAGATAAAGCGGCTGCAGAAGATGATTTTATTGGCTCAGCATCTCCGTTCAAAGAAGAAGAACCTGTACACGCAGCGCCCGCAGCCGAAACTGTTTTTGCCGATGATCTGGAAAAAGTGCCGGCTGAACAGATGGGTAATGCTATGATGGACAGCATGGGTCTGGCGGAGGAACCGGATCTGGAGCTGACGGATACTCTGCGGGAACTGGGGCTTCTGAATCTTGAAGAGGAAGAACCGGCACCTGTCCCAGGGGAAGATTCTGCAAGAGCGGATGAAGGGGATTCTCTGTCTGACGAAGAAATGCTGCGGATGGCAGAGGAACTGTTGGGACAGTCCGGCGCAGTATCTGCGGCAGAAGATGCTGCTGAGGAACCGGACAGTACTGAGCAAGAAACACCTGGGGCTGCTTCCGATGACGAATTTGATCCCACAGATATAAATCTGATGGTGGCGTTCGGTATGGATGACGGTATGGAAGGCAAGAAAAAAGCTGCCAGAACCGCCAGACAGTTGGGGGATAAGCTGGAACACGAAAAGGTTGTCAAAGAAGGCCATAAGGTTAAGCTGGATCGGCCGGAATATGTAGACAAGTCTCAGAATGCCGAGATTGAAAAGAGTTACCGCTTCAGAATGATGGGGCTTTGGATCCGTCTGGGGCTGTGCGGTGTGTTTACGATCCTGCTGATGCTGTTTGAAAACATCGAAGTGATTGCCAAACTGGTTACCGGTACGGCTAAACAGTTCGGTGGTGTTTTCGATCCTGCAGTATATCCGGTTGTATATGCTATGGTGTCTTTGCAGCTGATGCTGCTGGCTTGTCTGTGTGCACATGAGCAGATTCTGAAGGGATTCGGCTATCTGTTCCGCGGTGTGCCCAGACCGGAAAGTATGACGGCACTTCTGACAGTAACGGGAATTCTGTATACCATTGTGATTTCCAGAATTACTGTACAGTCTGATGAACCTGTGATGTTCAATTTCGCGGTAGCTGTTGCAGCATTTCTGACACTGATCGGTGAGATCTATGGTACCAAAAGAGAAATGATGAACTTCCGTGTGGTATCCTCGCCCAACCCGAAACATATCGTATGCAGAGTATCCGATGAATGTTCCCGCGGAGAAGCCACTGCATTCTCGGATGCGGAAGATATCTGCGATGTCATGCGTATCGAAAAGACCGACTTTATCGATGGTTTCTATACCAGACTGTATACACCTGACGGAACCACAAATGTGTTCATGAGCTGTGCCATGGGGATCATGGTAGCTGCATCGGTACTGTTCGGTATTTTCGCCAGTGTGCGCGGCGGTTCTGCGGTAGAAGTTGCCAGAGTGGTTTGCGTTTCTCTGATGACAGTAGCGCCTCTGTCTGTGTACCTGTCCCTGAGTTATCCTTTCTACCGGGCTAATGTGGCAGCCAGCGAATATGAAAGTGCTATTATCGGTGAATCTTCTCTGGCAGAATATTCCAATGCTTCTATCGTGACTTTCGATGATGACAATGTATTTCCCTCTTACAGCGTGAAGGTGCAGAACATCCGGATTTTCAACAATGCGCGTATCGACCGTGTTCTGTATTATGCCTCCAGTGTGTTTGCCAAGGCAGGCGGTCCTCTGAAGGATGTGTTTGAAGTGGCTACTCTGGAAGTGGGACACTCTGAAAATGTACAGATTTTTGATACCGAAAACGGTTTCCTGGCTGCACAGGTAGACGGCGTAAATATCATTTTCGGTTCCGGTGCTGCTCTTGCCAAAAAAGGCCTGAAGATCCGGAAGTCCGAACTGGAAGATGATGTGGATCTGTCTGAAGAACTGTCCATTATGTATATGTTCCGGGAAGACAAGCTGGTTGCCAAAATGTACATCCAGTATGTAATGGACAGCGACATCGAACTGATTCTCGGTCAGTTCCAGAACAGCGGTCTGTATGTATGTGTGCGTACCTTCGACCCCAACATCGATGAGCGTATGATCGCCCGCAAGGTGAAGATGAAACGGATTCCTCTGAAGGTTATCCGCTACAATGATGCTGAGGAAGTGACAGCATATGAGGAAAAGAAGAGCAGCGGTCTGGTGACCAGCGGTTCTCCCAAGTCTCTTCTGCAGATCATTTCCTACTGTGACAAGGTTCTGCATACCAAGAAAACCAACATTGCACTGGCAGTTCTGGCAATCATTATCGGAGCAGCTATCATGATGTTATTGGTGCTGTCCGGTTCTATCGGTATTGTCAACTCGCTTTATATCATTCTGTATCAGCTGCTGTGGCTTGTTCCCATGCTGCTGTCCTCCAGAATGTTCATTCGGTAATTTTTGTCAGATACGGAGAAGGGGAGGCGGCTTGTGGCTTCCCCTTTTCGATTGGGAGAAAGTGAATCAGATATGAGAGAAGATATCAAAAGTTTTATTACCACAGTGGCAAAGCCCGGGCGGTATTCCGGCGGTGAAACCGGCAGTGTATTCAAGGATCTTTCCCAGGTGAAGATGCGGGTGGCATTCTGTTTCCCTGATGTGTACGAAATCGGTATGTCCAATCTGGGTATGCGGATTCTGTGCGGGTGCTTCAATGCACTGGACGGTGTCTGGTGCGAACGGGTTTATGCGCCCTGGGTGGATATGGCGGCAGAAATGGAAAAACGGGATATTCCCCTGTTTACCCATGAAAGCGGCGATCCGGTAGGGGATTTTGATGTGGTAGCGTTCACCCTGCAGTATGAACTGTGCTATACCACCATGCTGAAAATGCTGAAAATGGCTAAGATTCCCCTGCGGCGGGAAGACCGGGGAGAAGACGCCCCTGTGGTTCTGGCCGGTGGACCCTGCTCGTACAACCCGGAACCGGTAGCGGATTTTGTAGATATATTTTCTATCGGCGAAGGGGAAGAAGCCCTGCAGGAACTGGCAAAGCTGTATATGCGGATGAAAGAGGACGGTTCCTATACCAAATCGGCTTTCCTGTATGCAGCAGCTACGGAACTGGAAGGATTCTATGTACCGGCGCTTTACGATATTGCTTATCATGAGGATGGTACCATTGCGGCAATCACACCGAAGGATGAAAAAGTACCTGCCAGGGTTATCAAACGGGTTGTTGCAGATCTGGACAAATGCTATATTCCCACCGAAACGGTGATCCCCTATATCGAAACGGTGCAGGACCGGGTGACGGTGGAAATCATGCGTGGTTGTATCCGTGGATGCCGGTTCTGCCAGGCAGGATTTGTGACCAGACCTGTCAGAGAGCGTTCGCCCGAAGTGCTGGACGAAGCCTGCAAAACCATGATCGGGAACAGCGGGTACAGTGAGATTTCCATGTGTACCCTGTCGGTCAGCGACTATTCCAAGATCCGGGAACTGACGGATTCTCTGCTGGACTGGACGGATGACGCCAAGGTGAGTCTGTCTCTGCCTTCCATGCGTGCGGACAGCTTTACCAAGGAACTGATGGAAAAGATTTCTTCTGTTCGTTCTTCCACACTGACCTTTGCGCCGGAAGCCGGTTCCCAGAGACTGCGGGATGTGATCAACAAGAATATCACCGAAGAAGCGATCCTGAAAGCAGCAGGAGTGGCCTATGCTGCCGGGAAGAATCAGGTGAAGCTGTATTTCATGAACGGTCTGCCCTATGAAACTTACGAAGACCTGACCGGAATTGCTGAACTTTCCAAGCATGTGGTGGACGAATATTACCGCACGCCCAACAGGAACAAAGCAAGACAGCCTCAGGTGACCCTCAGCGTAGCCTGCTTTATTCCCAAGCCCCATACGCCCTTCCAGTGGGAAAGACAGAATACCTTTGCCGAACTGGAAGACAAACAGCGTTTCCTGTCGGAACAGATTACGGACCGTAAGGTGCGTTATAATTATCATGATGCCAAGGTTTCCCACATTGAAGCGGTGTTTGCCAGAGGAGACCGGAAACTGGGGAAAGCCATCGAAACGGCAGTGGAAAGAGGTATGTGGCTGGATGCCTGGGAAGAACAGTTCCATTATGAAGACTGGATTGCCGTGTTCGAAGAATGCGGCGTAGATCCGGCGTTCTATGCCAACCGTACCATCCCGGACGATGAAATTCTGCCCTGGGATATGATCGACTGCGGCGTTTCCAAGGAATATCTGCTCCGGGAACGGCATAATGCGGAAAAAGCGGCGACCACCCCCTCCTGTCGGGAAAAGTGTTCCGGCTGCGGGGTAAATAAGCTGGTGGACAAGCAGTTCTGCCGCTGGTGTCCCGGCCATCCGGAATCCTCCGACAGTGCGGGAGATATCGCCGGAGATTATCAGCCGAAACCGAAACCGGAGCTGCCGCCCAAGGGAAGCGTGAAGGCTGTCCGGACCCTGCGCGTGCGTTTTGCCAAAACCGGGCCGGCGCTTTACATTTCTCATCTGGATCTGTCCAAGGTCATGAGCCGGTGCATCGTCCGTTCCGGTCTGCCGGTATACTATACGGAAGGGTTCAACCCGATTCCCAAGCTGGTTTTTGCCACACCTCTGTCTGTGGGATGCGGCGGCGAAGAGGAAGTGCTGGATATCCGTCTGATGAAGGATGTGTCCAATGTGGAAGCGCTGGCTAAACTTCGTGCTTCCATGGCGGCGGGCATTGAAGTGAAGGAAGTATACACGGCGAAGGAAAAGATCGCCGATATTCAGTATGCCCACAATCGGATTACCTACGGTGGTTTTGAAGCGGCGGAGTATATGGTGGATGCCATCCAGGATCTGTTCAGCAAACCTGTGGTAATGCTGAAGAAAACAAAGAGCGGCGAAAAGGAAGTGGATATCTGCACCTTTATCAAGTCTTTGGAAGTAAAGATCGAAGACGGCGCACTGGTGATTGATGCCATTACGGCGGCCAGCCAGGAAAGTTATCTGAACCCGGAGTACATTGCATCTGCCATTGAGAGAGAATTTGCGCTCTCCGGTACGGACGGATACCATACCATCTGCCGGAAAAAACTGCTGATGGGTGACGGTGTAACTGCATTCCGATAAAACTGAACAGAAAAGGTCTCATTCCGGAACTGGTTTCAGGAAATGAGACCTTCCTTTTTGCATGAAACGGTATATATTGGGGGATACTGTGTTCCGGAGGTACGGTATGGTCAGTGTATTTTTCAGAACCATTCTGATGTATGTCTTTCTGCTGCTTATTATGCGGGTTATGGGGAAAAGACAGATTGGTGAACTGCAGATCAGTGAATTGATCGTGACATTCATGCTGTCGGAACTGGCAGTAAATCCTATATCGGATCCGGATATGCCGCTGCTTCGCGGTGTGGTGCCGATTCTGCTTCTTCTTTCCATTGAAGTGATTCTGTCATATGTGATGACAAAATCCAACCGGATAAAAAAACTGCTTTCCGGTTCTCCGGCTATGCTGATCCGCCGAGGAAAACTGGATAGAAAAGCCATGGAAGATAACCGGCTTGAAATTGATGAACTGCTTTCGGAACTGCGGCAGAAGGGAATCAGCGATCCGGGAGATGTGGATTATGCGATTCTGGAGGGGAACGGAAAGATTTCGGTATTTCCAAAAGCGGGTTATGGTGCTGTGACATATCTTGATCTGCAGGAAGGGCTGCAGGACAGAGGGATCGCGCATGCAGTTATTGTGGATGGACAGATTATGAAGGAGGAACTTCGTCAGATCGGTAAGGAAAAGGTCTGGCTTGAGAGAGTTTTGAAACATGAAAAGACAAAGCTGGATCACGTATTTCTGATGACAGTTGATGATTCGGGAAATGCATATATAGTAAAGAAAGAAGATGGAAGATGAAAGTATTTGTACTGGCGGTAGCCATTATGGTGTTGACAGCAGCCTTTGTGTGGTGGTGCGGATGGTATGTGAATTATGTGTCTGAGCGCATGATAGATTATCTTGAAAAACTGCCTGAGAAAGAAGGAAGTTTGAGAGAGTTTGGTGAAGTGTATACAAGCCTCGAGCGGGAATGGTTTGGAAGCAGACGATATTTAAGAATGATTTTTGGGAAAAAAGATATAAACAGAATAACTGAATGTCTTGTGGAAACAGGTATGCGTTATATTGGAGGAGATATCAGCGACTATAATGTGGTTAGAGAGAAGCTTCTGGTATTATTTGATGAGATGAAAAATGGTGAGAGGATCAGTTTGGATATGTTATTATGAGTTGAGAATTATAGGTGGGAATTGTTCTTTGAGCAGCTGGAAGAGTTATATGGTAAAAAAACCTGCAAAAAAGTCCAAAAAACTTTTAAAAAGGTATTGACAAGAGAGAGCGGGTGTGATATAATATCGAAGCTGTCTGAGAGAGGCGGTGGGGAGCGAGGCTCCCGAAAAAAACTGAAAAAAGTTTTGAAAAACCTCTTGACAAACGGAAGCGTGTGTGATATAACATACGGGCTGCCGATGAGAAGGATAGCAAAAGCTCATTGAAAATTGAACAACAATCATGTGTACAAGCTTAACAAAGCGAAGTACAAGAGACTCCGAAAATTCTTTTGAATTAAATGAAGCTCTATAACAAGTAATTGAGCAAACAGAATCACTCTGATGAGTTGATAACATCCAGCGGAGACGCTGGTTGATATACAATTTTTTA
>SVSN01000032.1 GCA_015064285.1 Oscillospiraceae bacterium
ACTGCAGGCTGTTCAGATCCAGCAGGTGTCCTTTGTATCCGGATTCAGCCGTGCGGTAGGAGTTGGAACAGAAAATATCATAATCGGTGGAACCGGCGACAACAACGTTTTCCAGCTCTTTGGTACCGGAGGCATCATCACCCCAGACCGGTGTGTTTGCGATTTTCACATTCAGTCTGGCTTCCAGATTCAGATTCCGGGTGAAGATGGCGTCGTTGATGACGTCCCCGGTCATCTCTTCCACCACAAATTCATTCATTTCTTCCCCTTCCACACGGGAGAGAATGTTTATGGTGCGGCCACCCAGATCCATGGAATCCGGCAGGTCATCCAGCCAGGGATCAACGGGTTCCGTTTCGGTTTGGACGGCGGTATTGTCGGCAGAAGTGTCGGCGGTGGTTTCGTTTTCCGCATTGCCGCAGGATGCCATGGAGGGTGCCAGTACCAGCAGGGTAAGCAGCAGACAAAGGGTACTGCGCAGTTTCATGATAGATTCCTCCTGAAGAATCGGTGCTTAATAATTGAATATCCTTTATTATAGCAAAAAGACCTGATCATGTCAAGGCTTTGTGACAGGATTACAGGTTCATAAACTCTGTGTAATGTTGCCGGAAGTGCAGGTTCCGCTTGTTTTTTCGGCGGTTTTATATTATAATACAGCTATAACTGGTTATACCGGAGGTTATGTATGGAATTCAAGACAATGTACTGCGGCGGCAGAGTGAATCCGCTGGGAACGGGCAGGGAGCTGATGTTCCACTGGAACTACACCGGAAACGGAAAAAGAGATGAGAAACAGCTTGCGTACCGGATACAGATATGGGAACCCGGAAAAGAGCCGGCAGTGGACAGCGGCAGAACCCAAGGCAGTACCATGCAGTATTTCGTGGGTGCCGAAGATGGACTGCAGCCGGAAACTCTGTATTTCTGGCAGGTTACTGCATGGACAGAAGAAGGGGAACTGCAGTCTCCTCTGCAGCACTTTGAAACGGCAGTGGAAGATCTGGACAGTGCGGCATGGATCGGCTGCGGTACGGATGTACAGCCTTCTGCTCCTGTATTCAGCCGGAGCTTTACCCCTGCCGGTAAGGTGACAAAAGCCCGGGTGTATGTAACAGGACTTGGGTGTATCCACTGTCAGATCAATGGGAAGGACTGCGATCATGGCAGACTGGCACCGCCCAATACGGTGTATGAACAGAAATGCTATTTTGAAACGTTGGACATCACAGACAGCCTGACGGAAGGCGAAAACCGGTTCACGGTGCAGCTTGGCGGCGGGTATAACGAAGACTATTCCAAGTGGGGTTACCGGTACTATACACCCAAGGGACTGCGTGCCTCCATCCGGCTGGTGTATGAAGACGGTACCGCCGAACGGATTGACACGGACGGGGCCTGGATGTGGCAGGATTCTCCCATCACGGCAAACGGCCTGTATCTGGGGGAAGAATACGATGCACGGCTGACAGATTTCCCTCTCCATTCTGCCGTTCTGCAGCCTGAAAATGCACCTGCGGGGAAATTACTGCCGGATGAAATGCCCCGGCTTTCTCCTCTGGAGGTTCTGGCGCCTGCCGCACAGTGGGAATCGGAAGGAGGCACCGTTTATGATTTCGGAAAAATCATGCAGGGTGTGTCCTCCATCTGCGTCAGTGCGCCTGCCGGGTGTGAAATCCGCCTGCAGCACTGCGAAATGCTGTATCCCGACGGCAAGCCGGATCTGTTTACCAACCGCGGTGCCCGTGCCATGGACATCTATATCTGTGCAGGTACCGGAGAGGAATCCTATACACCGAAGTTCACCTATCACGGCTTCCGGTATGTGTATGTGACAAGTTCCGTACCTATGGAACAGTTCCGGATCCGGGCGTGGCATGTCTCGGCGGATGTGATGGCCAATACGGAGTTTTCCTGTTCCGAGCCCATCCTCAACCGACTGCATATGCTGTGCCGGAACAGTATGCAGGCCAATTTCTCCGCCATTCCCACAGACTGTCCGGTGCGGGACGAACGTACGCCCTGCCTGATGGATTCCCAGATGTACGAAGACGCCGCCATGTACAATTTCAATATGTATGCGTACTACAAAAAATGGCTGGGCGACATTGCTGCGGAACCGGAAAAGATCTGCGGCGGCAATATGGACTGGCACGGAGACGGAATGATGCTGCCCTATCGTCTGTACCGGTTCTACGGCGACAGCGAACCTGCCCGGAAGCTGTATCCGTATCTGAAAAAGGCTATGGAAAACTGGCTGGAGAAATCCGAGAACGGTGTCTGGCCCGGGGGATACGGAGACTGGTGTCTGCCCAACGAAAACACATGGGAGACCTTCTTCGGATGTCAGGCGGCCGTCAATACATCCCTGCTCCATGCGTATGCCGGCATCATGGCAGAATTTGCGGAGATATTCGGGAAAACGGAGGACAAAGCGCAGTTTGACGCCATGGGAAAAACCGTACGGGAAGGCTTTATCAGCCGGTTCTGGCATGAGGACGGTACGGTGGGAGAGGGCAGACAGCCGGAAATGTTCTTACCCCTGTTCTACGGAATTCTGACCGGAGAAAGGGCGGAGAAAACCCGCGGGGCACTGCTTACTAAAATTCGGGAGGACGGTTGCTTTGACACCGGCGGATTCGGTTCCCGGACGGTACTGCCCGTACTGGCGGAAGCGGGTGCATCGGATCTGGCACTGGAAATTCTGCGGAAAAATACCTATCCGGGTTACGGATACCTGACGGCGCTGGGTGCCACTACCCTGTGGGAACAGTGGGCCAGCAAGGGTAGTATGCATTCCCACAGTCATGCCATGCATTCCGGTGTGGATGCGGCACTGTTCCATGTGCTGTGCGGCGTCACACCCAGGACACCCGGATTCGGAACTTTCACCATCGCACCGAAACTGCCGGAAGATATGCGTTATACTGCCTGCCGGCTGGATACCTATGCGGGGCAGATTTCTGTCCGGGTGGAAAAATTCAGCGATATGCTGGAGCTTTCCTGCGAGATTCCGCCCAATACCGAAGCGGATCTGATTCTGCCGCAGCCGGAAGGAGTAGGGGAATACCTGCTCTTTGACGGAGAACGGCAGATTGAAAACCGGAGAACCATGCATCTTGGCAGCGGATGTTACCATTTCCGTCTGGTGCCGGAGAGCTACATCCGTTTCCAGCCATACACCAAGTAAAACAGACAAATTCCATCCGGAATCTGCAGCGGACAGACCGGATGGGATTTTTTTGTGAACTTTCTGTTTTTTCACTTGACAAACTCGCTCTAATGTGTTAGACTGGCTGCGGAATAACTCTAACGTGTTAGAGAGGTGCGTTATGGAAATACCGAAAATTTTTGAAAGCGAATACCGGTTCTGTCTGATTCTGTGGGAATACGAGCCGGTGAGCAGCGGGACACTGGTACAGCTCTGCCGGGAAAAGCTGGACTGGAAACCCACCACCACCTATACCGTCATCAAACGGCTGTCGGAACGGGGTGTGCTGAAAAACGAAAACTCCGTGGTGACGTCCCTTGTTTCCAAGGAACAGGTACAGGCGGCGGAAATGGATGAAATGATGGAGAAAACCTTTGAGGGATCCCTGCCAGCATTTCTGACTGCTTTTGCAAAGAACCGGAAGCTGTCAGAGAAGGAAATTGACGAAGTGCAGGCCATGATCGACCGGTTCCGGGAGGAAGGCTGATGACGGAAATTTTCATTCGCCTGTGCAACATGAGCATCTCGGCCGGGTGGCTTGTACTGGCGGTGGTGGTGCTGCGGCTCTGTCTGCGGAAAGCGCCCGGATGGATTCTGCCTCTGCTTTGGGGAATTGTGGGACTGCGGCTGGTGCTGCCCTTTACGGTGGAAAGTGTATTCAGTCTTCTGCCCAGCGGCGAAACCATTGCCCCGGAGATTGTATATGCGGCTGAGCCTACCATTCACAGCGGTGTGTATGCTCTCAATTCTGTAGTGAATCCGGTTCTGACCGAATCCTTTGCCCCGACTCCGGGAGCCAGTGTGAATCCTCTGCAGGTGTGGATGGCTGTTTGGGCGGTGCTGTGGCTTGTTGGACTGGCCGGAATGCTCCTGTATGCGGCTTTGAGCTGGCTGTTTCTGCACCGGAAAATGGCAGATGCGATTCTGCTGGAGCCGGGAATTTACGAAGCGGACCGGTGTGCATCTCCTTTTGTACTGGGACTTTTCAGACCAAAGATCTATCTGCCATTCGGGATGGATGAAAAGACCAGAGGATTTGTGATTGCTCACGAAAAGGCTCACATCCGCCGGAAGGATCATCTCATCAAGCCGGTTGGTTTCCTGCTTCTGTCCCTGCACTGGTTCAATCCCCTGATCTGGCTGGCCTATGTACTGCTGTGCCGGGATATTGAGCTGGCCTGCGACGAGCGGGTAATCCGGGATCTGGACAGAGAGGATCGTGCGGACTATTCCCAGGCACTGCTGACCTGCAGTATTCCGAGGAAACACATTACTGCCTGTCCCGTGGCGTTCGGGGAAGTCAGCGTGAAAAGCCGGGTGAAAAATGTGCTGTCCTACAGAAAGCCTGCCTTCTGGATTATCCTGGCGGCACTGGCGGTCTGCGTGGTGACGGCGGTTTGCTTCCTGACCAATCCTGTCATGGAAGCGGAGGATCCCTCTTTTCTGAACTACAAAAATGCCGTTTCCTCCGTGATGTACCGTCCGGAAGTACAGGTGATCCATTATCCGCCGGAGGATAGTGAGAAGGATCAGTATACCTTTGGAATCGGCGCGGCAGATGGTAAGGCTCTGGCGGCATTCCTTGGAAGTGCACATTGGACAGAATGTGACGAACCCTCCGGAAAGCTGCATTCTCCCGGATCTGTTCAGTTTGTCATCGAGGAAAGATGGCGGATCACTGTGTATGACCGGCGGGGGCTTTCTGCCTATGCTTCCGTGGAATATGAAGATGAAATCCGGTACTACCGTGCGCCGTGGGGGGACTATGAAAAAGCGGCCGCCATCTGTCATGCCGAACACCGTAATCTGACGCTTGATGATGTCCTCCGGCTGAAGGAAGAAAAGGGAGAGGCGCTGACCTGGTCGGATTTTGAAGAGTTCAGCTGTATCGAAACCGGCTCAGGACTGTACATCCGGCTGTATGAAATTGACGGAATGTTCTCTCTTGCCATCGGCGGCGGCTATCCGCTGGACAAGAGACCCATGTATATCTATCTGCAGGCCAATGTCAGGGACGGTGCCAGAATTGACATCCGGTATGAGGACCCGGCGGTGTTTATTGAGCAGTACCGGGATGCGGCTGTGAGCATAAACTGCTCCTATGGCTGGCAGTGTGCGCCGGTAGGGTATTCTCTGGATATTCTGACCCGGATGAATATGGATGCCATTGTTTCTTCCTCAGTGGAATCCCAGGTGAAGGCAATACCTGTATGGGAGGTACGCAGTCAGGAAGAGCTGAAGACTTTTACAGACACCATGGACGGTGTGATGGACTTTGACCGGCGTTACGGAGAGGAATCTTCTTTCCGGGAAATACTGGAACAGTATGATACGGCGTTTTTTGAAGATTCCACCCTGTTTCTGCTGTACATCATGGCCCCCGACACGGCCTGCCGGTATGGGATGGACTATGCATGGCTGGAGTCGGGTCTTCTGGAACTGGGTATCACCCGTGCAGAATACAGCGGCGGCGACACTGTGACGGAAGGCTGGCTTATGGCGGTGGGGATTCCCACAGATCAGCTGCAGACCATGAGAGAAGTCAGCGCCAGAGTGACCTCGTCCTATAACCCGGATGCGGTGATGCCGGCGGTACTCGACACATACACGGCCTGTACAAAGGATCCCAGTGGTATCAGTGACTATCTCCTGCCGTCTGTGACCCTGTATGAAGATAACACCTTTACGTTTTTCTTTTCCCTGATCAGCAGTTATATCGGCCACGGTACCTTCACCATGACAGACGACCGGCTTGTACTGGAAACCGATGCCGGTGACGGGTTTGTGTATGCCTTTACGGTACAGGAAGATACATTGTTTTTCGATGAAGGTGCTTCCAACGGTTTCCTCTGGTATTCCGGTATCACGGACGGAACGGTGTTTGAAAAGGTTCTCACTCTGCCGGAAGGGGTGGATATTATCCCCTACGGCAAAGGAAGTGTGACGGTATCATAAGAATACAGAAAAATCCCCGGTGAGAGGATCCGGAATGGTATCTCTCTGCCGGGGATTTGTTGTGTTTCGGTTGTGATTTATTTAGCTGCATTGATCTGGGCGATTACGTCCATAACGGCTTCCAGTTCCCAGGGCTTGATGACTTCGGGCATCTTGTTTTCCTTTACGCAGTCGGCAAAGTACCGCAGTTCATTGTAGTACCCGTCGGACTGGGGAATATAGGCGCCGTCTTCCACACCGCTGCCGGCACGCATGTCTTCCACACCCCAGCCTTCTTCTCTGCTCTTGCAGATCTTCATGGAGCTGCCGTCAAATTCCAGAACGGCTCTTTCGAACTGGAAGCGGAAGGTGGAGCGGAACTGTACGGGTGCGTGGAACCAGGCGGATTCGCAGGCAATGCGTACATCACCGAATTTGTAGATGGCGTGCATATAGTCCATGCCGTGGAAAACGTGTTCCACTTCCGGCTTGCCCAGTGCATATACGAGATAGTCCAGATCGTGGATGTGCAGGTCGAAGGGAACCATGCCGCTTCTTTCGGGGTCATGCATCCAGTCGTCCCAGCTGCTCTGGGGAATTGTGCCGATCCGGGTCATGGTACCGGACACCAGCTTGCCGTAGCGGCCGGTTTCCATGCAGTCCTTGGCATACATATATTCGGGCCAGAAACGGATTACATGGGCCACCATGAAGCACTTGTTGTTCTTTTCGGCGGCAGCGTAGATTCTGGCGATGTCTTCCTTTTTCAGGGAGACGGGCTTTTCGGTGATTACGTGAATGCCTCTGTTCAGCGCCTTTACCGCAAAATCCGCGTGCAGATAGGTGGGCAGGGTGATGTCCAGAATGTCAAAGGTTTCTTTTTCCAGCATTTCATCGAAATCGGTGTACTTTCTGGCGGTGATCTTACCGTCAAAACGATCCATCATTTCGGGGCGGATATCGCAGATGGCAACCTGTTCGATGTCTTCCATTTCACGCCAGATATTGACGTGGCCGCCGCCCATACCGCCGATACCGACCTGTGCTACTCTCAGTTTCATGTTGTTGATTCCTTCCTGTTTGTCAGATATAGTTTTCAATATGATCGTGATCCCAGTCCTTGCCCAGAATCTTTGCGCTCTTTACCAGCATATCGGTCTTTGCATACCCTGCCGTACCGGGCATACCGGGGCAGACGGGGTAGATTCCAAGCACTGCAAAGATGTACCAGGCGGAGGTGGTGCCGTTGTCTTCGTCACCCGGATAGCCGGTGGGGGTGGCATGGAACACTTCCGTCAGTGCCTTCACCCAGCGGCTGGCTTTTTCTTCCTCACCCAGCAGAGAGAACAGGAAAGGGAAGTGGAAGGAGGGCTGGTTGGAGATGGCGCACTGACCGAAATCCAGCGCCGCAAGCTCGGTCATCTCATGAATTTCGTATCCGTAGCCGTCTACTGTATATTCGGGCTTGGTGGAAAACAACTCGTCCAGCTTGGCAATCAACGCATCTTTGCCGCCGTACAGCTCTGCCAGCCCCATGATGTCGTGGGGAACCGCAAAGGTGGACTGCCATGCGCAGCCTTCGGTATATTCACCGCCCCAGCGCAGGGGATCAAAGTCGGGTGCCATTTCACCGTTGATATCCTTACCGCGCATAAAGCCTGTTTCCTTGTCAAACAGATTGGCGTAATTCTTTGACCGGCGGTCATATTCTGCAATGAAGTCACCATCGTATCCAAGCACTTCCGCTACTCTGGCGATACAGTAGTCTCCGTAGGCGGCGTCCAGTGTCAGGTTGACGGATTCATGTATGGTATCCCGGGGCATATAACCCAGTCGCAGGTAATCTTCCGCACCGTTCCGTCCATAGCGGTTTTCCGGCCCGTTGTGGTTGGCGTGGTTCAGCATACCGGCGAGGGCATCCTTCCACAGTTCCTTTGTGCCGATCCCCTTGACCACAGCATCCGCAATGACGGCATCGATCAGGGTGGAAGGCATACATCCCACTTCCCCGAAGGAAGGCCATCTGGGCAGCCAGCCGCCTTCTCGGTAGTCCGCTACAAAACCGTCCAGAATTTCCGCGTATTCGTCTCTGGCGATCAGGGCATACAGGGGGTACACAGTCCGGTAAGTATCCCAGAAACCATTGTCGGTATAACGCACGCCGTCATGCTTCCTGCCGGTGAAAGGGGAATAGTGTACATTTTTCCCGGTTTCTATGTCGTGTTCGTACGCCTTGTGGGGGAACAGCATAGTACGGTACAGGCAGGAATAGAAGGTTTTCAGCTGTTCTTCATCTTTGGCTTCAATCTCGATCCGGTGCAGCAGTTCTTCCCAGCGATCTTCCGCTGCCTTCTGCACATCACAGAAGCATTTGCCGCCCATGTCTTCGTTCAGATTGTAAAGTGCCTGTTCTTCGGACAGATAGGAGACGGCAATTTTGGCTGTGATATCGGCCTTGTTCAGCATCAGGTGGTAGCCTTCGCCAAGATCCCCGCAGGCAAATGCATGGGAAGTTTCCGTGTTGATGGCGCCTTCTTCAAACTGTACGGCAATGTACATTCTGAAATCCACCGGCTTGTCCTGGGAATGACCGTCCGTCCAGCCGAAGAGAATGTTCTTTTCCGCATCAAACCGCCAGCTGTTCTTTCCTTTGAGAGGATAGAAGGTCAGACCGATATTTTTTGGCATATCATAGTGAAGCCGGATCATGCCGCCCCGTTCGGTTGGGGTCACATCAAAGGTACATCTCTGGCGCAGGAACCGTACGGACAGCAGATCGGGGCGGAATACGGTTTCTTCCGGACGATAGCCGGACCAGCCGCCGGCATAGTGTTCATACAGGGCACGGGTGCCTGCCTGGGGTGTCATAAGGAAAGTGCCGTAGTCACCGATCCAGGGGCTGGGCTGATGGGTCAGACGGATCCCTTCTACGGATCTTGCGTCCGCATGAAAGAACCAGCCGCCTGCGCCACCGTCTGTCTGGGGCATAAAGCCGGCCATAGCCCAGGGAAGCTGGGTATAGGGCAGGGTATTGCCGTGGGAAAACCGGCTCACAGAAGCCGTTCCCATACGGATATTGACATAAGGAATGTACTGCATAAGTGGTTCCTTTCTGTGTCTGGTTTTTTTTCATTATAACACAAATTTCAGCCGGAATCAATCCTTGCAGGACAATTCCGTGACAATTCTGACTCCAGATGAATTCTCTGCCGAAGATTCTTGACAATTTCTTGCGGAACAGGTATAATGGAGTAAAATCCTGCATTTTAACCAAAAAAGAACCTCTATATTACCGGGAATCCGGTAAACCGTTGAAATGCAAATACAGAATCAAAGGAGGATTCAGTTGAGCAGTATGATTTGGAAACACATAATTTCGGGAGCAGCAGCACTGCTTCTGGTGACAGGATGCGTTTTCTTTACCGGATGTGATACACAGGAGACAGTGCCGGAGACAGAAACTGTATCAGCAGAAGCGATAGCCGCAAAGTTTGCCGGATATCAAATCGTTCGCCCGGATTCCGCTACCGAAGGAACCGTAGACGCAGCAGTCAGTCTGCGCAAGGCTGTTATCGATATGGGTCTTGAGCTGGAGATGACTACCGACTGGGTGAACCGCGGTGAGGAAATGCCTGCAGGAACACCGGAAATTCTGGTGGGGGCAACCAACCGTCCGGAAACCGCCGTATATACAGGAACCCTTCGTAAGGATGAGTTTGCGGTGGCAAAGGATGGCGTGCGGTATGTGATCACCGGCGGCAGTGATGAAGCGGTTGCCATGGCCTGCGAATGGTTCCTTGCCAATGTGGTGCCTTATACTGGAGAGGGCATGAGTACGGAAGGGGATCAATATGTAAAACATCATACCTATCCTATTGAAAACGCACAGATCGCCGGAACGCCGCTGCAGGAATACATCATTATTTATACTGAAGAAAAAGCCAATGAAAAGGAACACGCCGCAGCTCTGCAGCAGATCATTCTGGAACGGACCGGCTGGACGCTGAACATCAAGAGGGTCAGTCTGCCGGATGTGGAAAAATACGATAAACGGATCTTTCTGAAAATGGATACAGGTATGGAGGAAGGATATCGGGTGGTCGTGGAAGACGGGCAGCTGTCTCTGAAGGGCAGTGACAGCATTCAGTTCCAGGGTGCCCTGCAGATGTGGAAAACTGAACTGGAGGAAGGAAATATGACATACGATAACGGTGTAATCATGGAAGGGAAAATCATAAAGCAGCCGCTGACGCTGTATGCCGATGCAGCCGCTGCCGCAGGCGGAAACGGTAGTGAAGCCGCGCCCTTTGCCACCGGGGATGAGATTATTGCCGGTATAATGAAAGCAGTGCAGAGTGCTCCGTATGATATCACGGTGCAGATGAAAGCCGGCGACTATATGCTGTCCGAAACCATGATGCTGGATTCTCAGGGAGTCGGTATGCTGGGCTCCACTGTGCACTTTGTCTGTGAAGAGGAAGACGAAGCACGGTTCTGCGCATGGGTTCCTGTAACCGGATTTACCGAAACCACCGTAAACGGCCATATGGTATGGGCTGCTAAACTGCCCACTGTACGGGATGGGGAAGTGCTGTATCCTAACCAGTGCTTTGCTGCGGACGGCGTGCGGCTGGAAAGACCCAGATATCCCCAGGACGGTGAACTGGAAGCCGGTCTGTACGGAAGATCCATTGATGAAGTGGCCTGGAACGACAGTATGGACAAACTGACCTATGAGGACGAAACCATCGAAACCTTCACCCGTCCGGAGGATATCCAGATTCACCTGTTCCATTACTGGAACGACGAACGGCTGGAAATTGCGGAAATCAATACGGATGAGAATGTGATTACCACCAAAGCCGTCAGCAGTATTGCCTTTATCGAGTATAACAGAGGGGCACCGTACTATCTGGACAATGTATACGAAATGCTGGGTACGGTCAAAGGCCAGTTCTATGTGGATAAAACCGCAGGAAAACTGTATTATGTGCCCACAGATACCGATACACTGAAAGACTTTACCCTGTATGCTTCCGATATAGATGTGATTCTGAACATTAACGGACTGCACGGCAGCGAAGATGCGCCTGCTGTTACATTCCGCAACATCGGTTTCACGGGCAGCGATTGGAAAACCACTACCAGAGGATCCTTCCAGGCAGCTTCCGATATCCACGGTGCTGTACAGATCAACGATGCTTCCCACATTTCTTTTGTGGATTGCAGCTTCACCCACATCGGTGACTATGCACTGGAAATGAAGGAAAACGTCAGCTATGTGACCGTATCCCACTGCCGGTTTGCCGATCTGGGTGCGGGCGGCGTGACTATTTTCGGGGTCAACGGTGAGAAAGGCGCCAACCACCATCTGACCATCGAGGACAACTATATTGGCCAGTACGGCAGAATCCATACCAACGCCATCGGTATTGTTCTGCGGTATGCTTACGACTGCAGTCTGTCCCACAACGAAATTAACGACGGTTTCTATACCGGTATTTCCGTGGGCTGGAGCTGGGGTTACAACGAGCATATCACAAAGAATATTCTGGTGGAAAAGAACCATATCTACAATATCGGTCAGTATATGCTTTCCGATATGGGTGCCATCTATACCCTGGGATTGCAGCCTGGCACGGTGCTTCGGGGCAATCTGGTTCACAATGTATATTCCCGTACCTCCAAGGCGTGGGGGCTGTACACTGATGAAGGTTCCACCGATATCCTGATTGAAAACAACATTTCCTACGATGTCAAATCCGAGGCTTTCCACCAGCACTACGGGAAGGACAACATCGTCCGCAACAACATACTTGCCCTCGGCCGGGACGGTATTGTCATGGTTTCCCGACTGGAGGAACATGACGCCATTCATCTGGAACGGAATATTCTCCTTTCCGACGGTGTGCCGATCTATCTGCAGCATCCCGACAATATGCGGATGACGGACGACAGCAATCTGGTCTGGAACCTGTCCGGGGATGTATTCTCCTCCGGTGAAAAACTGACCGTATCCCAGATGCAGCAGAAGGGTCTGTTCAAGAACGTACTTGTGGCAGACCCGGGCTTTGCCGATCCGGAAAACGGAGACTTCACCCTGCCGGAAAATTCGCCCGCTTACGATATCGGTTTCCAGCCGATCGATATGAGCGATGTAGGAATCCGGAAATAATGCGCATGGATGTATAAAAAATACCGGGTGCCGGAAAACTGTGATTACAGTACCGGCACCCGGTTTGTTGTATTCTGTTTTCATCCCAGAATCTGATCCAGATAATGGCTGCTGGTTTCCGCCAGTTCCACTGTCTCCGCAAAGGGCATGCCGCCTTCGGTTTCCAGTGACACGGCACCTGTATATCCGGCTTCCTTCAGCACCTGAACGCATCCGGCTACATCCACTGTACCGGTTCCCAGTGCGGTGCATACACCGTCCGATGTCAGATCTTTAGCGTGGAAATGCACAACCCGGTGTACTACGGTTTTCAGTACATTCACCTCACCGCCTCCTTCCGCCAGAGAACGCCAGTTGGCCTCGCCGTCTCTGGTTTCCACATACCCGGCTCTGTGAATATTGGCACAGTCATAGTTGATTCCCAGATACGGTGAATCGGAGATGGAGAGAATCCGTGCCAGTCCTTCTGCCGTCAGAGAGAAAGTGCCGTGGGGCTCCAGTGCCAGAATTACGCGGTTCTTCTCCGCCACCTCCAGCAGGGTCAGAATCCGTTCGCTGAGTCTGGCAAAGGCATCTTCATCCGACATATCCGCCGGTTTGTGACCGTCGCCGAAGTCCACTACAGGAATCCCTGCAGCGGCAGCCCATTCGATGGCTCGTTTCACCGTAGGCACACAGTTCTCCCCGGCGGGGATCAGCGCGCCCTCCGGTGTCCAGAGGGAAGTTACACCGAGAAAACCATGTTCTGCAGCTTTTTTTGCGAACAGTACAGGATCGTCTTTGTCCAGAATCACATGATTGCACCAGGGATTGGTGGCCTGAGTCTCAAAATACCGGTATCCGGCTTTATAAATGGCATCCAGGGTTCTGTCCAGGTCATATTCCCGGAAAACCACGGTTCCGCAGGTTTTTTTCATAACTGTGTACTCCTTTGAGGCAGTTTCGAGCTTTCTGTTACTATTATAACGAAAATCAGGATGGATGTAAATGCTTTTTTCAAAAATTGACTTCCTTCTGCTGTTAATACACACAGAAACAGGGAACCGGACACAGAAAATATTATTTTACAGAAAGAATAAATGATGTGTGTAATAATACATTGTTGGAAATCGACAAAAAAGAACTGAAGTAAATGATTAAATTCTGTTAAAACACAGGCGCGAAAAAAGTGTTATTTTTTTGGAATTTATGATATAATAATCAGGATGAAAAGCAAGATGTTTCCAAAATATGACTATTTTTTATGTATTATGTCATATTCGGCGGAAACGCCCTGCGGATCAAAAATTCAATCTGGAGGCTTTTATGAAGAAGCACATATCTCTTGCTCTGGCGCTGCTCATGTGCATCGGCGTGTTTGCCGGATGCGGCAGCTCCAAGAAGGAAGTGGTTGGCGGTAACTATACCTACAACAGCTATACCACTGCCCTGGGCACCAACTGGAACCCCCATACCTGGGAAACCAACGCAGACGACTCTATCCTGAGCTATCTGTCCTCTCCCTTCTGCACCATGTCCATCCTGGACTCCGAAAACGGTGTATACCAGTGGGTATATGACATGGCTACCTCTATTACCGACGTAACCGCTGCCAATAAGGGCGACCTGACCAAGTTTGGCTGTGTACTGCCTGAAGGCCAGACCGCCGATACCACCGAATCCGGTTATGTATTCGAAATCAAGCTGAACGATAAGGCCTGCTGGCAGGACGGTACTCCCATCAATGCCGACACCTATATCTACTCCATGCAGCAGCTGCTGGCTCCCGAAATGAAGAACTACAGAGCCAACCTGTACATCGACGGTGAATCTGCTGTTGCCGGCGGTAAGGAATACTACTACGCAGGCAGCACCGCTTACCTGGACAACTACGACGGTGCTGCTACCGTTAAGGTTGCTTCCGTTGACGAACTGGTTCTGGGCGACGACGGCAACTACAATGCCGCTGACGGTTCCGATGTGAAGATCGCAGTACGCGTTGCCAACAGCTGGCTGGGCGGCAACTCCCTGGGCGACTATGTAGACGCTTACGGTTCCGCTTACTTTGACGCTGACGCTTTCGCAAAGCTGGACGGCATGGCTGATGCTGACGGTTATGCAGAATGCAACGATGAAACTCTGGCTCTGCTGACCTCCACCATCACCGCTGTTGCCGACTGGGGCGAAGATGCATCCTGTGTTGTATACTACATGATGTACGGCGAAACCTATCCCGAAGCTTCCTATGATTCCGTAGGCTGCTACAAGGTTGACGACTACACCATCCGCTATGTATGCCGCACCTCCATCGACATCAACTACTTCCTGACCTCCTGCACTTCTACCTGGCTGGTTTACGAACCCATGTATGAAGCAGGTAAGGATACCACCGGTACTCTGGTTACCACCGACTACATGACCTCCCTGGAAAACTCCATCTCCTACGGTCCTTACAAGATGGAATCCCTGCAGGACGGCAAGCAGATCGTATTTACCCAGAACGAAAAGTGGTGGGGCTGGGAAGCTCTGGACGACGGTTCTCTGGTTTCCTTCACCAACTATGAAGTTGACGGCGAAGTACAGCAGAGATATCAGACCACCCGCATCGTTATCGATGTTATGGAAGAATCCGCTGCAAAGCAGGCCTTCCTGAAGGGCGAACTCTCCTCCTGGTCTCCTTCCGCTGAAGAACTGACCACCTATGCTACCTCCGACCAGCTGTATAAGGTTGACGAAACCTACACCATGTCCTACTTCTTCAACACCGACCTGGATGCTCTGAAGGAAATGGATAACTCCAAGGGCAATACCAACTCCGTTGTTCTGTCCAACTACAACTTCCGTAAGGCATGGAGCCTTGCAGTTGACCGTGCCGAATACGTTACCGCAACGCCCGGTTACAAGCCTGCATACGCTCTGATGAACAACCTGTACTTCTACGACGTATACAACGATCCCAACTCCTCTTACCGTGGTTCTGAACCCGCTATGCAGGCTGTATGTAACCTGTACGGTGTTGAATACGGCAAGGGTGCTGCTTACGAAACTCTGAAAGACGCATACAACTCCATCACCGGTTACAACCTGACCGAAGCAAAGGCTCTGATGAAGACTGCCTGCGAAGAACTGGTTGCTGACGGTATCTATACCGCCGGTGCTGACATCGTAATCCGTATCGGCTGGGCCAAGGGTGCTCTGGAATCCTCTGACAACAACCAGCTGGCTCTGATGAACAAGTACCTGAACGCCGCTGCTGAAGGCTCCGGCTTCGGTAAGATCACTCTGGAAGCAATCGGCAATATCGACAACCGTTATGCAGACGTTCCCGCCGGCGAATATGCCGTTGGTTACGGTGCATGGGGCGGCGCTGCCTTCTATCCCTTCCGTAACATGCAGGTTTACTGTGACTCCAACCAGTACGACCTGAACGAAGCTGCATGCTGGGATCCCGCTGCTGAACAGCTGACCCTGAATGTAGAAGGTGAAGAAGTTACCATGAGCTGGGCTGACTGGTCCAACGCGCTGATCGGTACCGGTAAGTTTGCCGGCTCCTCCAACGAAACCAAGCTGGAAGTAACCGCACAGCTGGAAGAACTGTATCTGGAAAAGTACTACAGAATTCCTCTCTGCGGCACCACCATCTGCGAACTGCTGTCCTACAAGAACAGCTACTACACCGAAGATTACAACATCATGTACGGCTTCGGCGGTCTGGAACTGATGAAGTATAATTATACTGATGAAGAATGGACCGAATTCGTTTCCAGCCAGGGCGGTACTCTGAGCTACGAATAATATAATCCAATAACAGTCTGACTGTATCACTGGGCAGGGAGGGTATTTCTATACTCTTCCTGTTCCGTGGTATTTGGCTGTTTTCCGTGCCCTGCAAAATTCGGCTCTCTGACCGAGGAAAGTCCGAAAAGGAGACAAATTCATGACAAAATATGTGATCAAAAGGGTACTTCTGATGTTTTTGACGCTGTTCGTGATCTGCACGATCTGCTTCATGCTCATCCGTATGCTGCCCCGCGAGATACCGCAGGACAAGAACCTGCAGGCTGTGATCAATGCCCGTTTTGAGGCACTGGGATATAACGAGCCGCTTCTTACGCAGTTCGGCATATATCTGCGTAATATTATCACCGACTGGGACTGGGGAACGTCCTGGTATATTGACTATCGTGAGCCTGCATGGGATGTTCTGACCGGCAGACTGCTCCCGACGGTTCTGGTTAACCTGTATTCCTTTATCGTATCTATCCCGTTGGGTCTTATCTTCGGGATTTATGCAGCCGTTAAGAAAAACAAGTGGCAGGATCAGCTGATCAGTACATCGGTTATGGTCTTCGCGTCCGTGCCCAGTTATGTATACGGCTTTGTGGTACAGTATATCTTCTATTTCCTGCTGGGCTGGTTCCCGCTGCAGGTGTATTCTCTGGCAGACGCCGGAGGATCCTGGTGGACATTCAAGATGTTCTACAGTATGGTGCTGCCGATTATTGCTCTGTCCTTTACCCAGGTTGCCGGTCTGTGCCGTTTCACCAGAGCGGAACTGACGGAAACCCTGACTTCCGACTATATGCTGCTGGCAAGAGCCAAAGGTCTGACCAGATCCCAGGCTACCACAAGACACGCACTGAAAAACGCTATGGTACCGATCCTGCCAATGATCATCTCCTCGTTTATATCTATTCTGGGCGGTTCCATGATTATTGAGAAAATTTTTGCAATCCCCGGTGTAGGGCAGCTGTATATCATGTCCATCAACCTGCTGGACTATGATGTATTCATGATGGATACAGTATTCTATACCTTCATCGGTCTGCTGGCCGGGATTGTAGTTGATATCAGTTATGGGTTCATTGATCCCAGAATCAGAATGGGGGCGAAGAAGTAATGAAGACAAATGAAGATATTACAAAAATCCCCCGGGAAAAATTCGAGTTCGTGAACCATGGGGAGAAAATCTCCGACAAGAAGTTTGATGACAAGCCGGTTGGCTACATGAAGGATGCCTGGATCCGTTTCCGTAAGAACAAAGGCTCTATTGTGGCTGCCATCATCATCCTGTGTATTTTCGCTTATTCACTGCTCTGTCCTCTGATGATTACCAATTACGACAGCACTTTCATGGATGTTTTTTATGCCAAGAAACCTCCGAAGGATCTGCTTCTGTCCAAAATCGGGATCGCAGACGGCGGTACCAACCGTGACTTCTCCGAAAAAGGGCTTATCAAAGCCATTGCTGTGGGGATTGGAGCGGAAGACCGTGACGGTGCAGGCGATGTAACCCTGGAAGAAGGCATGGAAAGCTTCTATCAGCCCATGCTGAAGATCGGTGAAGGCCGTCAGATGACCGAAATCAAAGGCGCCAAGCCCAAGACCATCTATGCAGGCCGTATCGATAACTATCTGGAAGTTGGTTTCCTGTACCGGAGTATAGAGCAGTCCGAATACCATGATATTATTGCATGGCAGGAAGAAACCGGCAAGCAGATTCTGTATCCTCTGATTGCTGAAAACGAATATAATATCGATGCAACCGATGCCAACAACTGGTACAAGAGCTCCAAGGGGACTCCTGTTACCGTAGACGAAAACGGCAATGTGGATGATATCAAGTACGAACCCGGCATGGTGCTGGAAGACAACTACAAGCGCGACGCTGACGGCAATCCCATTTACTACGAATACACCGGCGGCGGTACCACCGAAACCGCACTGTATAAGGTTCGTGTACTGTACTACAATTTCTATACCTACCGCAACGGTTTTGAACCTGAATATATCTTCGGTACCGACAGCCAGGGCTATGACCTTGCGCTCCGTCTGGCCGGCGGTATCCGACTGTCCATTCTGGTTGCTGTCTGCGTTTCCGCCATCAACCTGACTCTGGGTGCACTGTACGGTGCCGTGGAAGGGTATTACGGCGGCGCACTGGATATGCTGCTGGAACGTATTTCCGATATTCTGAGCGGCGTGCCCTTTATTGTGGTGGCAACGCTGTTCCAGATTCATCTGGCTGCGAAGGTGGGCGCCATCCCAAGTATGCTATTTGCCTTTGTATTGACAGGCTGGATCGGTACAGCAAGCCGTGTCCGTACCCAGTTCTATCGTTTCAAAGGTCAGGAATACGTTATTGCTGCCCGTACACTGGGTGCCCGTGATGCACGAATCATCTGGAAACACATTTTCCCCAACTCTCTGGGTACCATCATTACCGCCAGTGTTCTGGTAATTCCCGGTGTTATCAACAGTGAGAGTATGCTGTCTTACCTGGGTATTGTAAAGCTGGGCGGTACGGATGTGACTTCTCTGGGAACGCTGATGTCCGACGCCAGCGCCCTGTGGATCAACTATCCGCATCTGATGGTTTTCCCTGCACTGATCATCTCCCTGCTGATGATCTGCTTCAATCTGTTCGGTAACGGTCTGCGGGATGCGTTCAACCCGTCCCTGCGCGGCGTGGAGGAGTAAGATATGGAAAAAGTTCTGGAAGTTAAAAACCTGAAAATTTCCTTCCGTACCTCCAGCGGTACTCTGAAGGCAGTCCGTGATATCTCTTTTGAACTGGAAAGAGGGAAAACACTTGCTATCGTTGGCGAATCCGGTTCCGGGAAATCCGTTACCTCCAAAGCCATCATGGGTATTCTGGCCGGTAACTCCATTGTGGAAGGCGGCGAGATTCTGTACGATGGCCGGGATCTGCTGAAAATCAGCGAAGAGGAAATGTGCAAGATCCGCGGCGACCGTATTTCCATGATTTTCCAGGATCCCCTGTCTTCTCTGAATCCTATTGTCAAGATCGGGAATCAGATCACGGAAGCCATGCTTCTGAAGAATAAGGGAAACCGGAAAAAAGCAAAGAAAGAATTCAGCGATACTCTGGCTCTTCTGAAGGATAACAGCACCGCTGCCCTGGGGGAAGGGGAGAGTGAAAAAGTAGCTGCTGCCGTTGATACTTTCGATAAATTCAATACCGAAGCGATCCAGATGGAAAACAGCTACAATACCGCACTGGCTGCTGCAGATGGCTTGCTGGTGGATATGGATGAGTTTCTCTTCCTGGTGGAAAAGAAGCAGAAGATCGATCCGAAGGCGCGGCTGAAGGAATTTGCCGGTGTACTGAAAACCGTTAAGGATCCGTTCCTGACCAGAGATGCTGACAGCGAACTGGAAAGCATTGGTGCAGAGCTGCAGCAGGCTGTTACAGTTTGTCCGAAGAATACCGAAAACGCTCTGCCGGAAGCAGTATATACTGCTCTGAATAAGCTGAAAGCCTGTCTGGAAAACGTAACGAAACAGATTCGTCCTGACTTTTTCTGTATCGGTTACTACAAACTGCAGAATCCTGAAGAAGATCTCAGCAGTAAGGCGGTAGAAGAACTGAATGCTGCAGCCCAGAAATATCTGAACGATCATTTCATGAATGATTTCCTCACCATGGCGGATAAGGGGCTTGAACATTCCTACCGGGTGTCTATCGACAAGAAAAAAGCGGTTATGGCGGATCTGAAAGATGCATATGCATTCTTCGGAAAAGGCGGCTATGACAAAAAGACCGCTTTTGAAAAGTGTAAGGATATTACCGATAAAGTAGAAGATTCCATCGATCCGCTGGAAATTGTGAAAGACAGTACTGTCTACACATTCAAATCCAGTCTGGAAGGCGCTGTACAGAAGTATTTCCAGGCAGTTGTCCGTAATCCCAAGGAAGAAGCACGGTATGCCAAGCAGACCCGGAAGCGTGAAGCACTGATCGCGAAGGGGAAACGGGTAGACTGGAAAGTTGTTCCCAAGACTGTTTATGATCTGAATGAACTGCAGGCGGAAATCACCAAAGTGATCGAACGGTTGATGGTACGGTATGAAAAGTATATTGCCGAAGCGGCAGAAACAGATTTCCGTGTCCGCAGCAATGCCCTTGTGGATTACTTCAAAGAAAAGGCTTCTCAGGTGGTTTATATTGTCACCAAGAAGATGGCCAAGGAGAAAGCCATTGAACTGATGGATGAAGTAGGGATCCCGGATCCTCATCTCCGGTATTATCAGTATCCCTTTGAATTCTCCGGCGGCATGCGGCAGAGAATTGTTATCGCCATTGCTCTGGCTGCTGACCCGGATATTCTGATCTGTGATGAACCCACCACTGCGCTGGACGTAACTATCCAGGCACAGATTCTGGAATTGATCAACCGCCTGAAGGACGAGAGAAACCTCTCTGTTATTTTCATTACCCATGACCTTGGCGTTGTTGCCAATATGGCGGACGAAATTGCCGTTATGTATGCAGGTAAGGTTGTGGAATACGGTACGGCGGAAGATATTTTCTATGATCCCCGTCATCCCTATACCTGGGCACTGCTGTCCTCTATGCCTGACCTGGAAACCACGGAAAAGCTGGATGCTATCCCCGGTACACCTCCCAATATGATCTATCCGCCGGAAGGTGATGCATTTGCCGACCGGAACAAGTATGCACTGAAGATTGACTTTGAAAGACAGCCCCCGCAGTTTACCGTATCGGAAACTCACTGGGCTGCGACCTGGCTGCTCCATCCGGATGCACCGAAGGTAGATCCCCCGAAGATCATTACCGACCGGATCGCCAGAATGAATAAGGCAGGAGGAGATAACGCATGAGCATGAACGAAAAAGACGAAGTATTGCTCCGTGTGGAGAATCTCTGCCAATATTTCAAGATGGGCAGCAGAGAAAACAAAGCGGTTGACAATGTAAGCTTCGATATCAAGAAAGGTGAAGTTTTCGGTCTTGTAGGGGAATCCGGATGCGGGAAAACCACTACCGGTCGTTCCATTATCAAGATTTATGACATCACCTCCGGGAATATTTACTTCAAGGGACAGCGTATCTGTGCCGGTACCAGAAGTTATCAGAACGCCATCAAGGCTGCCCGTAAGGAACTGGCCGATCTGCAGAAAAACGGTGGGGATCCCGCCCGGAAAGCAGAACTGGAAAAAGAAATCGAAAGGAACCGGGAAGAAATCCGGAAAGCCAGATTTGATCACCAGTATTCGGACAGAGAATATGCAAAGACGCTGGTAGCTGCGGTTCACGAAGAATATAAAGCCAAGCTGGAAGCTGCCAAAAACTCCCCCAGAGAAACGGCTGAACTGCAGAAAAAGTATAAGGAGGAACTGCGGGTTGCCAAAAAAACCAGACTGATTACCAAGATCCAGATGATCTTCCAGGATCCGATCGCTTCCCTGAACCCCCGTATGACCGTCCGGGAAATCATTTCTGAAGGAATGGTTATCAACGGGATTCGTGACCAGAAGTATATTGATGAAAAGGTATATGAGATTCTGGAACTGGTTGGTCTGGTGAGAGAACACGCCGGCCGGTATCCCCATGAATTCTCCGGCGGTCAGAGACAGCGTATCGGTATCGCACGTTCCGTGATCATGCGTCCCGATTTGCTGATCGCAGACGAACCCATTTCTGCACTGGACGTTTCCATTCAGGCACAGGTTATCAACCTGATGAACGATCTGCGTGACAGACTGGGGCTGACCATTCTGTTTATTGCCCACGACCTTTCTGTCGTCAAGTACTTCTCTGACCGGATCGGCGTTATGTATTTCGGGAAAATGGTGGAGCTGGCAACTTCTGACGAACTGTTTGCCCATCCTATGCATCCGTACACGAAATCTCTGTTGTCTGCGATTCCTCTGCCGGATCCCCGCTCAGAAAAGAATCGTACCAGAATTACGTACAATGCACTGGCGGCACACGATTACAGTACCGATCAGCCCTCCATGCGGGAAATCACTCCCGGACATTTCGTATACTGCAACGATGCGGAGGAACAGCAGTATAAGAAAGAACTTGGTTTGTAATGAAAAGCTGGCAGAAGAATCTGGTAAAATGCGGTATTACAGCAGCCATCGGCGGAGTTATGGCATGGTCTGTGCTGAATCTTCACGGGTTCGCATCAGCATCCTCGCAGGTTGAGAAATATCGGATTCTGGCAGATGCGTTCACCATTCCCGGTGTTCTCATGCTGATGATCGGACTGCTTGTGGTGATTGCCAATGAGGGTCTGTTCGAAGGTCTGTCCTATGTAATGTCTTATGCCGTAAAGATGCTGATTCCCGGTATGCACAAGGAACAGGAACGGTTTGGAGATTACGTGGAACGGAAACGGGAAAAAGGCCCTGTCACAGGATTCGGTTTCCTTTTCATAACAGGTGCCGTTTTCATGGGAGCAGCTATTCTTTTCATCATACTGTTCTATTCCATATATTGACACAAAAAATCGGGACCCTACCGTTTGGGCAGGTATCCCGTTTTTTTGATTCAGTTTTTCTGCAGTGTAACCAGCATCGCAGTGTACAGCGGCAGTTTCAGAATGTGCGCTCCTTTTGCACCGAAGAAAACTTCTTCTGTACGGATTTCATTGTCAGAATCGGCATCCACAAACCGGTATGTTACCGTGACACCGTTATCGGACGCGAATCCTTCCCAGTCCAGACGGAGCGTGATGGTTTCTTCCTCACAGCGGCTGCCGTCGATGCTTTCGTGATCCTTGTAGTAACAAAGCATGATGGCGGCTTCTTTTCCGTCATCGCTGACAGCGGCAGCGGCTTTTACAGCAGGATTGTCAGAGGTACAGACAGCTTCATTCTTCAGCTGGTACAGTTTTGAAAAGTTCAGAATTGCCCAGTACGGCTTGTTCGGCTGACCGGAAAGACGGTCAAACAAACCGTTCCAGGGGGTACCCACTCTGGCATCGTAGTACATCAGATGGTCCAGTGGGGATTTCTGGCAGGCCAGTATGGAAGAAGCTACAAAAGCGGAACCTTTCAGTGCGGGAATCACCCGGTAGGAATACAGAATATCTTCCGGCGGCTGCCAGTTTTTCACGTAGTTCCATTCGTTGAGGATGGTTTCGGTTTCCGTGTAGCCGTATTTGTCCAGCATCTGCCGTGCTTCAGTGGCCTGGGCTGCCATGTCATCCGGGTTTCTTGCGTACCGGTGGAAGGAGAAGAAATCCAACGGCACAGGGTTGTCTTTGTCTCTGGTGATGTAGTCAAAGAAGGGAATAAGGAAACCCCTGTTTCCCATGGAAGTCACAGCAGGTCCGCCGATTTTCAGATGAGGAAAGCAGGCTTTCAGATGGCGCGCGGTGATTTCAAACAGTTCAAAAAACGCAGCTTCCGGGCCGTCCCAACACTGAGGATGGAGATCCGGTTCGTTCCAGATTTCCCAGTATTCGATACCGTACTGATGTCCGTCAGCCCAGCCTTCATTCATGTGCCGGATGATATGTTCACAGATTCTGGCCCATTTGTGGGGATCTTTCGGCGGCAGAGCACCATACCGTTTGGATTCATGTTCAATCTTGTTGCCAAGACGGTAGAAAACCTTCGTTCCCGCACTCATGATCCGTTCGTTGTATTCATCGGTCAGATGAAAGTCATAGGAAGCAGGATCGTTTTCATCCGCATCAAAGTCCGGGAAAATGGCGATGATGTCCACAGTATGGGGGGCACCGTAAGAGGGCGCAAAATTGGCATCATGGTTTCGGGCAAAGGGAATGGCGGCGTCTTTATAGAAGGAATAGTTGGTGTTGCCGCGTACGCCCGCCGGGCCGTTGTTGACGCTGTGCATGGGCTTGATTACGCCGGTGAGGGCAGAAAAATCGGTTATGATATGTGTTTTTTCCATGGATATATCTCCTTTCATGCAGAAAACATCCGGTATCAACAGCCGGCCATCAGCCACGCCAGATCCATTTCGGCAACGGAAAGTCCGCCGTCATAGGGATCCTTTTCGCCATGTTCAAACAGAAGATAGAAGAGACCGTCCAACCGGTTGTAGGCCAGTGAAGAGTAGGCGGAAAGGTGGGCACGGATCTGCCGGGTATGCGCCCAGGTCAGACCTTCGTCAAAACTGATACAGGCAGTCAGATTCCGCCGTCCCTTGTCTCTGGGATTCACAAACACTGTGAGGGAAGCCGCTCCTTCCGGCAGAAGCTCCGGCTGTGTGAGTTCGGATTTTTCCACCCGCAGCAGGGAAGCATTGCAGCCGAGGGTAATCTCTTCCAGCAGAAAATCATCTGTGGTGAATTCCCCATAGGTTTCGCCGCCGTCATGACTGAAAGCAAGATACCGCTTCTGATCCCGGTAATAGGCACGGGAATTGTAATAGATGGTTCCGTCCTGCCGTTCCAGAAGCGTGCCTTCTCCGGTACCGTGCTGCACAGGAGCGGAGGTATGCCAGGTCATGCCGTGGTCATCGCTGTATAAAGCACAGTTGTAAGAATGGGTCTGCAGTCCGGCAAGATCCGTGTAGGTACCGGTGGCATACCGGGCAGGACAGAGAAGTCTGCCGGCATGAGGACCGCAGCGGAGTTGAATCCCCGGCGCAGAACCGTGACAGGATCCGGTCAGACTGACAGTGCTGCCATCCGGAGCGGTCATAGGATATGGTGTGCATCTAAAGGGGATTTCTTCCCATTGTTCGCCGCAGTTCCGGCTGAGAAGCCAGTAGGCACCCGGGGTTACACCGGCGGCTTCGGCTTTGGCGGCAGCTTCTTTCCGCATTTCTTCCAGCTGTTCTTCTGTGTAGCTGCCGAATTCGTTGCGGCTTACGGCAGAGCGGCTTCCGCTACAGAAAACGGTGTCGGTTTCCCTGTCGTAAACAGCGGCACCTATGCTGTTTGTCCAGCCGGGCAGCTGGGCCAGGGTTTCCACATTTCCCCAGTCTGCTCCCGGCTTTTTCCGGCAGCAAACCAGTGTGCTTTCATCCGCATGATCGATTACCGTGTCTTTCCGGTCGTTGCAGAATGCCAGTACGGTACCGTTGTTGGTACAGACAATGGAAGGAATCCGGTAGTGGGAACGGCCTTCCGTGATGAATATATTGGTTTCACGATAAAACATATTTGCTCTCCTGCTCATTCCGCGCGGCGGATTACTTCGTTTTGCATATCTTTGGACAGAACGGTAAACAGGGCGCTGTATCCGCAGATCCGCACGATCAGATCCGGATGGGTACCCTTGTGATCCCGTTCTTCCATCAACATGTTTTTATCCACCACATTGAGCTGCAGCACAGGAATCTTCATATCGATACAGGTGCGGATATAGTCGGTCATGGTGGCGAGATACTGATCGCCTTCTCCCATGGGAATGGCAATATCGAACATCCCCACATCGTTGTAGTCCGCATGGGTGAGCCGTGCCATGGAAGCGGCCGCAGTGGTCAGCTCCGGCAGAGAGGCCATGTTCATCTGGCGTGACAAATCCTCCCCTGTAAGCCGTCCGTCCGGTGTGGCAGGTGTGTTTCTCCAGCTGTGAAACATATAATAGGTAAACAGGGAGGTGTGCCATTCGATACCACGTCCATTATAGATGCCATAGGATACCTTGCCCAGATCTACCGACAGTTTTTCGGCAAAGTCATCGGCAGCGGCAGAATGGCCGAAGCGGTTTTCACTGTTTTTGATCCGTTGGCGCAGCGTTTCATACCCCTCGAAATTGGCTGCTGCCGCATCCATGAGTTCGTTTTCTTTTCCATCTTTGTAAGCTGCACGAAGACTGAGCATACTGTCACAAAGGGTACCGAAGCCTACCAGGGAGAGGGTCTTATTGTTGTACCGTGCGCCGCCCTGACAGATATCCATTCCTCTGGCCATGCAGTCGGCAGTAAAGGCGGACTGTATCGGTTCCAGCTGGATTTTGTCATGGATTTTTTCGTAAATTGCCAGTACATCCGTCATTGTACGGATATAGGAGCGCAGATTGGCAAGGAAGGAAGCATACAGCGTATCAAAAGAGGAAATATCAAAAGCGCCGTACTTGTAGATGTGCGCCAGATCCTCGTTCAGCGCGGCGGGATCCCGTCCGATGGTGATGGTATGGAGCAGGATCTGCGCCATGTTCAGATAAATGAACGCTCTGCTGTGGAGCTGGTTCCGGCAGATCACTTCTTCGCAGCCCACACCCACATAACAGCGAGCATCTTCCGGCCGCAGTCCCATTCTCTCAAACATGGGAACAATATAATCGTCGTTTTCGATGATGATATTGTTGTTGCCCGTGCGGATCAGGGCGGACAGACGATCCAGATAGGCCCGGGGACTGTACGCACCGGCTCTTGCGTTAAGCTTGGGATGGATCAGCTTGGTACCCATGTAGGTGTCGATCACGATGTCGGTGATGGCATTGTAAACCGGATTTCCCTCCGGATCGCAGCCGCCGATCATGATAGTCACACCGTTGTCGAAAGCCTTGCGGTTTTCGTTGTATTTGGCATGAGCATCGGTTTTGTAAAGGAAACAGCTGACAAGAAATGCGCCTTCTTCCGGGGTGATTCTTCCGGTATCTATGTCGTTTTTATAGAATGGGTACAGCAGCCGGTCAATGGGTCCCTGCGCGTGCATACCGATTCCGTCCAGCATGGCGATAAACAGACCGATGCACAGCAGGGAATTGCAGGCGTCAAACAGGGTTGCCGGTGCTTCCCATGGTGTGTTGACAGACTGTACGATCCGGTTCATATTATAACGGGCGTCCTCGTCCAGATCGGTTTCTTCCAGTCTGGCAGCTGCTTTCGCCTTGAACCGTTCTCCCAGTTTTTTTACCAGCAGACAGATTTCCATTACATCTTCCCGGTATTTCTTTTTTGCCGGGTCTGTTTCTGTGAGATTATACCGCTCACACTCCTCGTAGACACCGCGAAACCCCATAGAAAGCAGCTTGTCGTAGTCGATGGTTCTGTGGAGATTGTCGGTGTAGTTGCCGAGTGCCCCGAGATTGTTCCGATGCACTTTATCCCGGTAAGCGGCAAGTTCCGTAAAGTCCACACCGCTCCGTTCCTGACAGAGCCAACCCACACCATAATGACAGTACCCCCGGTCACCGCCTCCGTCAATTTCAAAGGCATAGGGATAATGGTCAAAAACGTGTACAGGACAAAGCTCCACCGCTGCCCGGATAATGGCAAGCTTCCGTGTCATGACATCCCCGCCGAAGGGAACCTTTTCCCGGATCATGGACATATCGGTGGGATAAAGATCCATAACAGCATCAAAGTCTTTCTGGATCAGAGGCTTCATGGCCTGAAAATCAAAATGCATATGGATTCCTCCGTTCTGAAAACTGATGAAAAACGGATTGTTTCTTGCCTGTATTATAATATTTTAGTGGGAAAATGTCAAGAAGTTTTGTGAAATTCCGACAAAAAACGACCCTGCCATTCCATGCGGAATGCAAAGCCGTTTTGGTTTCTGTAATCAGACAATGTCCACCCAGACGTTCTGCTCTGCAGAATCCATGATCGCATCCAGCATTTTCTGCATCCGTACCCCGTCCGCCAGCGTAGGCAGATAGGGATCCTTTTTGCCGTGGAGCAGATTGATGAAGGACTGCTGTTGACCGGCACGGAACTCATCGGGAACCGTCAGAACTTCCATGGCATTTTCATCGGTGCCGGGACGATGGAATTCCAGTTTATTGCAGTCGTTCAGATCAAACCGGAAAGCCCCTTTTTCGCCGTACACATCTACCATGATGTGATTCCGGTTGCCGTAAGCAGCGCGGGTGATGGAGAAGGTCGCAGACGCACCGCCGGAGAACCGGGCCAGAAAATGGCACCAGTCATCGGTAGTGACAGGAGCAATTTCCTCGCTGTCTTCCCGCTTCCGGAAAGGAACTGCCGTGCCGAGCTGGGCAAACAGTCCCGTTACATCGCCGGCAAGGAATGTGGTCAGGTCCAGAATGTGTACACCCAGGTCGCCGGAAACCCCATAGCGGGCAATGTCCCGGTCAAAACGCCAGTCCAGCCGTCTGCCGGGCATATAGGCACTGGATTTCAGATACTGTGCGTAAACATTGACAACCTTGCCGATTTCGCCCTGATCTACCAGATACCGTGCATACCGTACCGCCGGCATGAACCGGTAAGAGAAGCAGATCATGGACGGTATGTTTTTCTCTTCTGTCCGTCTGAGCAGTTCCGCCGTTTCCGCATAATTCACACCAAGAGGTTTTTCCACACAGAAAGGTTTCCCTGCTTCCACTGCAGTCATCGCCATGGGCACATGCAGATTGTTGGGGGTACAGATGTCCACGGCATCTACGGTTTCCAGGGCAACCAGCTTCCGCCAGTCGGTGAAACGCCGTTCTTCCGGAACCCCATAACGATCACCGGCTGCTTTCAGTCTGCCGGGATGAATGTCGCAGAGAGCATGAATCACGCCGCCTTCCGCTTTTTCAATCTGGGGCAGATGATTGCCGGAGATGCCGCCGCAGCCGATCAGACCAATCCGAATATCTTTCATGATACGTTTCTCCTTTGTGTTATTTACATGTCAACCGGATTACGGTGTCGATTTCATCCGCTTCTGCCGGCATACCAATGGCATAGCCGTTTTCCGCCGGTGTGAGGGACAGTTTTCCTTCTCCGTACCATGCTTCCGCAAACTGTTTTCCATCAGCAGGGGCCGGCAGATACAGAATTCCGTTATCCGGCAGGTTCAGTACGTGCAGATAGACTACACTTCCGTCCGGTGACTGGGTGGAAACACCCCATTGGTCTTTGGTCAGTACAGCATTCGGTTCTTCTACATAGGAGGTGCCGGGGACGGTGCCGTAGATACCGTCGTGACAGCGGAGCAGGTCACCCAGTTCACCCAGCAGTTCTCTGACGCCGTCTTCCCAGGTCTGATCCAGATAAGGCCCGCAGGACCAGGCGATCCCGCCGTTGTACTGACCTTCCACTGCGATGGTGCGGACCGAATACCGGTACAGGTTCCGGGCATCCGTGGGGGCATGACCACCGGTAGCCCACCAGTTGCCGATCTGCCGGTTGACCTGAGAATAGTGCACCGGCAGGGTGTCGCTGTCACAGCCTTCAATGGAACCGTAATATTCAGATACAATAAAGTCGGACAGCGGATGTCTGACGGTGTTGGCGGTAATACCGGTGTTGACGAAAACCACCGCATCGGGATTACATGCTTTCACAAAATCCCGGACATCTTCCGTAGGGCCGCACTGGTCAAACCAGAATCCGGAGATTTCATTTCCGTACCGGTCGTAGATTTCCCGGATCAGCTGCTTGATGAAGTCCATCCGGGCGTCTTGATTTCCGAACCAGCCCATCTGCCGCAGATCCGCTTCCACAATGTCATGATCATCGTTGGGCGGCATATACAGTACCAGCGGAATCCCATAGGGGCGCAGTCCATCCAACAGTTTTTGTACCACATCGGCGTTTTCAGTGCATTTGTGGGTGCAGCCGGTTTTCTTCATGGTTTCAGAAGGGAACAGCAGATTGAATCCGGCATGGCATACGGTAAACACCACATATTCCGCACCCAGATCGTGTGCAGTACGGGCGTATTTTTCTCCGTCAAACAGGGCGGCAGCTTCTTCTGCCGAGACAGCGCCGCGGGGATCGGTACGGGAATAGTGGGTACCACCCCAGTTGGTTCCTTTACCTTCCGCATAGGTAGCGTAGGTGTAGTGGGTAAACAGCCCCACTCTGGCATGGGCGAAGTATTCTTTGTTGAAAGACATAACAGTACCTCCTTGCTCTCTGGGCGGAAACTATATTTGCTGCAGGATTTCCAGCGAAGCGGAACTGCGGGGGGCCAGACGGAATGTGATTTCTCCGGCAACAGCCTTTTCTTCATCCGCACGCATCCGCAGAACTCCTTTTTCGGTGGAAACGGTCACATCCTGTTCGTCTTCTGTGTAGTTGACGAAGAACTGTACGGTCTTGCCTTCCTGCAGCCATGCGGAGGTGTAAACCACCGGATCGATCACATTGTTTCTGCCGTTGGTCAGAGGCAGGGCTTTTTTTGCGCAGGTGTACGGGAGAGGTGCGGTCATTTCCGCATCCCGGAACAGGGCAGGATAAGCCAGATGCCACTGATGCAGTTCACCGCAGAAGTCGATGATCCGTTCACGGTCGGGCTTGTTCGAGAAGTCGCGCATACCCCAGCGTCCCATGATGTCGCCGTCGTCGTTGAGCACGATGGTAATCATGTCCCCGGCCAGGAAAGAGTAGGCGATCCGGCAGTTGACCCCTTCGGTGCTGAACAGGTCAAAGGGACAGCACACCTGGTTACCCATGAAGTTGTGGAGATATCTGTGGAACAGGAATGCATACAGCGGTACCGGCCGGCCGATTTCGTAGCACAGCTCGTACCGGTTATCGGACAGGGAAAGGTGAGCGATGTGGGGTTCTGCTGCGGCGGATTCACAGCCCAGCAGGGTATCCGGACAGGCTGCCTTCCAGCCCTTAAGTAGAGAAACGGAAGCATCGGTCACCCACTTGCCGGGTACGGGGGGATGGCCGTGATCTTTGGCGTAGCAGAAGTACATATTGCCGCCGTGGTTCTGGTCCATAACCTGGCTGTAGTCGATACCGCTTTTCAGCAGAGGATTCAGCGCTTCGTTCAGTACTTCCAGACCCAGCGGACTTGCGGGACACAGGTCATAGCCGGAGCGCTGGCCGGTGCAGATCTTACTGTGAGGAAGGCTCTGGTCAGGTGCCAGACACATACCCCGGTTCAGCTGCCGTTCTTTTATGGCATCAGCGCAGTTATATTCTGCGATCAGGTTGCTCTGTTCGGTGTAGCCCAGACCGCTGCAGTACACGCCCAGCAGTGCGTTCTGTGCGTGCAGGGTTTCCATGAAATCGTTGAACATGGTTTCCCCGCCGTACGGAGGCCATACATACGGGGGTGCCCAGGGTGCGGTGCCTTCCCAGTGCATCAGCAGAACCATGATC
>SVSN01000033.1 GCA_015064285.1 Oscillospiraceae bacterium
TGTTGTCGTTGGTCTTATCCAGCAGCAGGATCTTGGAACCCTGGTATACGATGGCTTCCACGGAACCGGCGTTACCGGTCTGGATACCAACGTCACCGAATACGAACAGCAGGTTACCGTTGTCGTCATACGTGAAGACTTTGGAACGCTTTTCGTCGATGATGGACCAGGTGCCTTCCGGACCTACAGCGGCGTCGATAATCTTGGAAGCGCCGGTGATGGTGGAAGTGGACAGGTTGGAGATGGAAACTTCACCGGACGGGGGCCAGAAACCGGTACGCTTCATAACGTCGGCACCGGATGCATTCAGCTTCTTAACGGGAGCGTAGTCGGAAGAGGTGGACTTGCCCCAGATAGCGTTCTGCTGCTGTCCTTCGTCGATGGAGGAGGTGGTTACGTAAATGAAGTTGTCTTCATCGATGGTGATGTTGTTGAATTCGGTGGAGACGTATTCTTCACTCTGTGCTCTCTGTTCGTCGGTCTGGATCTTTCTCCACAGGATTTCCAGAGCACCGATGGCTACCTTCTGGGCACCAATGAACCCGAAGAAGTCAGCGTTGTCGTTGATAACGATGATACCCTGATAAGTGGTGGAGGATACTACGAACAGTCGGCCGTACTGGTCAACCGCACAGGCAACGGGCTTGTAGATGGAGCCTTCTTCAAACAGGTTGGATTCAGGCTTCTTGATGATCTTTACGTAGTTACCTTCGGTATCGAACATTACGATACGGTTGTTGTCGGTATCGCAGACGTAAATGTACTTTTCATTTACGAACACACCGGAGGGATTGTTGAAAGAGTCGGGAACACCATGTTCGTTGGTGAACGCCTTGATTTCAAACTGGAACTTGTAGTACCGGTCGCACACCAGCACGCGGTTGCCTGCGGCGTCAACGAGGTACATCTTCTGGTCGGGACCGATGAACAGGTCTCTCGGGTCATCGAATGCCACTTCCAGGCCCATGAACGTGGAGTCTACCACCTGGTCCGGCACATATGCTGCGGGAGAAGTCAGAACTCTCTGGCTGTCTGCGGCGTAAGTGTAGGTTGCATAGGGAGCAGAGGCGCTGAGCATGGTAGGTACGATGGCGAGAACTGCCATAGCGGATGCGAGACCGGCAAGGAGTCTTTTCTTGATATTTTTCATTCTGTCCTCCTTAATCCTTCATACCGCTGGAACCCATGGTTTCGATGATGTTGGACTGGGAGATAACGAATACCAGAATCGGAACCATCATCATAACTACGGTTGCGGCAGCACTGGAGCCGGAACGGGCGATACCACCGGCGTTGATCTGGCTGATCGCGTAGTTCAGAGTCTTCAGCTGTTCGGAATAGATCAGGTTGGTCTGACCCATGTTCCACAGACCCTGGAAGGAGTAGATGATCAGGGTCAGCCATGCGGGCTTAACCATGGGCATTGCGATGGACCAGAAGGTACGCAGTTCGCTTGCACCGTCCAGACGGGCAGATTCCAGAACCTCGGTGGTAACGTTGGTTTCCATGAACTGCTTCATCAGGTACAGACCCAGAGTGGAGCCCCATGCGGGAATGATCAGAGCGAGGTAAGTATCGATCCAGCCCAGGTAAGACAGGGTAATGAAGTTAACCAGGCCGGTAACAACGGCGTTGATCATCAGGGACTTCTGGATTACCTGGAACAGGAATTTGGATCCGGGGAAGTCGATCTTCGCCAGAGCGTATGCGGAAAGGGAAGACAGAACCAGGTTACCGAAAGTACCGCCTACAGAGATCAGCACGGTGTTGAAAATGTAACGGGAGAAGGGAACCCAGGAGTCTGCCATCAGGTTGAACAAGCTCTTGAAGTTGTCGAGAGTGGGGTTAGCCACGTAGAAACGGGGCGGGAAGTAGAACAGCTCATCCATGGGCTTCAGAGACTGGATGATGGTGTAGTACATGGGCAGGAACATGAACAGACCGAAGATGGCCAGGATCACGGTAATCCCTGCGTCACCGCCTACAGAACGGTTAAGGACAACTTCATGCTTTCTGGTACGTAATTTCTTTGCCATGTTACTGTCCTACCTTTGAAATAAGTTTCGTGATCAGCAGGTTCGCACCGATCATCATCAGGAACATGATGAAGGAGATCGCAGATGCATAACCAACTTCCCAACGGGTACCCTGATATTCAGAAAGGTGATGGTTCAGGGTGTATGCTACGTAGTCAACGGAGGGGTTACCGGCCAGAGCGGTTACAACGGGACCGAACCCGAAGGCACCGGTGATAGCCAGGATTGCACCGAACATCAGCTGCGGCTTCATGGAAGGCAGGGTGATGTACCACAGTTCCTGCCAACGGTTCTTAACACCGTCGATAGCACCTGCTTCGTACAGGGACTTGTTGATACCCTGCAGACCGGCGATGAAGGACAGGAACGCAGTACCCAGAGACATCCACAGCGCTACGATGATACACAGGGGCATTACGTAGGTTGCGTTCTGGAACCACAGGATGGGAGTGTCGATGATACCCAGTTCGATCAGGATCGCATTGGCCCAGCCGTATGCGTCAGAGGAGAACAGGGTGGTCCAGATCAGGTACGCGTTACCGGCAATAGACGGTGCGTAGAAGACCAGGGTTACAACGGCACGGATCTTGGGGGGCAGCTCGTTGATGAACCATGCTACCACGAAAGACAGCAGGTAGGAAACGGGACCGGTTACGGCTGCGAAGATCAGCGTGTTTTTCAGAGCGGTTACGAACAGCTCATCATCCAGGAACAGGGTGATGTAGTTGTCCATGAAAACGAACTTGGGAGCTTCCAGCATATTGAACTGGGTGAAGCTCAGTGCCAGAGAGGCAACGACCGGTACAACGGTGAACAGGACGAAGATGAACATGAAGGGCAGCACCATGAAGTATGCCGTTTTGTTCTTCCGTACGAGAAACCATGTCCATTCAGCCTTTGTCATCTCATGACGAGTCTTGACTTGCTTATCAGTATTCTTAGACATGTACGCTCTCCTTTGTCAGATTTTTCAGGTCCTATATAATATAGGAAGGAAACGCGAGATCAGCTTATGGGGCGATTACTCAGTCGAGGTAAGATTCCAGAGCAGCAGCGGCATCGTTCAGCCAGCCGGCGATCTGTACGCTGGTTTCGTCGGAACCGGTGAAGCCCTTTGCAGCGCTCTTCAGTTCGGCGATATCTGCGTTGTCAATAGCGGCCAGGGCTGCGTCGATGGCGGCGGCGTTCTGGCTCTTCAGAGCTTCGTCCATACCGTCGATCGCTTCAACTACCTGATCCATACGCTTGTCGGCGAGAGTGGAACCGATGGGCAGGATTTCCAGTTCGAACTCTGTTCTCTTACGGTTGATTTCCTTGTTGATGATGTTGATGTACTGCAGCAGTTCGTCAACAGGGTCAGCATGGTTGTTGTATGCTGCCAGGAATGCGAAGTTGGTGTAACGGCCGATGATGTAGGAACCCGGATACTGGGGAACAGCGGACAGGTTGTTCATCTGCTTCATCAGCTGAGAGTATTCTCTGGAGGTCCAGGGCAGTTCTTCCAGAGCTTCCTGGTTTGCGGTTGCGTTCTTTGCAGCATCACCCAGGATGGCAACCAGTTCGTTGGAGTAGTCTACCTGGAACTGGGTGTCGGTGTACCACTTCATGAATTCCCATGCGGATGCGGCATCTTCGGTGCCGGCCATCATAACCAGAGCGGAAGAACCGGACATGGTGGTGTTGTTGATGTTGCCGTCTTCGTCCATCATACCGGGTACAGGACCGAATTCCCACAGACCTGCGATTTCAGTACCGAAGATAACTACGTTGTTATACATGGTGTAGTTCTGGATCGCGATGGGCATTTCACCGGTCTTGAAACGGTTGGCAAAGTCGTAGGTGATGGGCAGGGAGTACTGAGTAAAGTAGTTACACATGGTTTCGAATGCTTCCAGAGACTTGTTGGAGTCCAGGTTGATTCTCATACCATCGTCGGCCCACAGGTCTTCGTGCATCTGATACATGAAGATCTGGTAGTCCTGGCTCAGACCGATTTCCATGTTGTTGAACTGCAGCACGGGAACCAGAGCCATCAGGTCGTCCCAGGTCTTGGGAACGTCCACGCCCAGGTCAGCCAGAATGTCGGTCCGGTAGAACATCATGTTCCAGGACTGGGTTTCAGGCAGACCGTAGCACTTACCGTACAGGGAGATCGGAATGAAAGCGGCTTCGGTAAAGCGCTTTGCAACTTCGTCGAAGTCTGCGAATACGGTACGCATTTCTGCGTTGAATTCCTTTTCCTTTTCGGTAGCGTCGGCTGCATCTTCGTATGCTTCAGGGTTCAGCGCGTAAACGGCGGAACGGATAGCGTACTGGATGGGGTCAGCACCGGCACCGGGCAGGGCTACGTCAGGACCAACACCGGCCAGAACGGAAGGAAGCAGGGTATCTGCGGAAACCAGCTTCATGTTGGCGGCGATGTTGTACTGAGGAATGAAGTAGTTGTCGATCAGGTTACGGATGATCTGCGCCTGGTCACGACCGGTTGCGGCCCATACTTCGATGGAACGGTCGGTTTCCACGCCTTCAGATGCGGAACCCAGAGAGTTATAGTCGGTGAAGAAGGAACCTACGAACTGCTTGATTTCATGAACCATAGCCTGGAAGAAGTTGCCTTCGGCCTTGGGCAGTTCGGCAGAAGCGGGCTGAACCAGAATGTAGTCAATTTCCAGAGGCTGCTTCTTGATGTTGTTGATCCAGGTACCCAGAGTACCGATGTCGGTCTTCAGGTTGGCCAGGTTCGGTGCGATTTCGTCTTCGTCCGTACCCATTTCTTCCAGACGTCTTGCGATGTTGGTCAGGGAAGCGGAGTTGGAGGACTTCATTTCACCGGTGGATTCGATGTAGGAGATAACGTCGTTCAGGTTGATGGACTGGATAACCAGGTCTTCCACAACGTGGGGCATTACGCGGCCGAAACCGTAGTCACGGTAAGAGTCGGGAGATGCACCGGTCAGCTTCAGGATTTCCAGATAGTCATCGTTGATGGAATCCAGAACGTCGGCAACCTGACGTACGATGCCGCCCATTTCACCCAGAGTTACTTCGAGGCGGATGGTGTGTTCACCGGGGGTCAGGTAGAACTGGAAAGTATCCGCGCCGTTGTTCAGGGGAACGAGCTGCCAGTCGGTATCGTAATTGAACTTACAGTAGTTGGCTTCTTCGAAAGGAAGCACGCCGTCAATCAGGATCTTCCGGGATACGTACATACCGTCCAGAGTGTTCTGACGGAAACGCGGGATGATCTGATACAGGCCTTCAGATTCCACATTGATCTTATATTCTACGAACTGACCAACCTTGGCCCATTTTTCGCCGCCGATGGTGTTCAGAAGGATCTTGGTGTGGTGCTGGGGTTCTGTGATCGCGGACTTACGGTCATAAACCGGATACACAGTGTAGTCGGAAGCTGCGGCAGGCAGCTCGCACTGGATCTTGGATTCAGCAGGTGCTGCAGCGGCTTCGGTCTTGCCGGCTACATATTCTTCGTATGTGGGGTTATCCACATAGGGATATACGGTGATGTTCTGGATGGCCATGGGTTCACGAACCGCACCCAGCGTAATCACGTTTTCCCCTGCTTCCAGATAGAATTCAAAGGGGTTGGCATAGTAGCCGTTGGAGTCGATGAATGCGTATTCCTGCCATTCGTGCATTACGGTGGAGGTGGGACGCAGTTCATTTCCGTTGCCGTCGATCTTGAAACGACCGTCAACGTATTCATTGACCCACAGTTTCTTCATCATCAGATAACGTGCTTCCGCAAAAGGCACCTTACCGTTGATGTACAGCGTACGTTCGATGGAATTGGTCTTTTCGGACACGGAGCAGTAGTCGACCTTGATCGCATACAGACCGGTCTTGGGAACATTGACCTTCCAGGAGACCTGACCGTCGTCTTCGATAATCAGGCTCTGGCCGCTTTTGCCCATGTAGTTGCTTTCCACCTTCACAGTTGCGTCGGTTTCTTCAGCGATATAATCCACAGCCTTTACGGTAACGGTGGAAGTACCTCTGGAAGCTTCAGCGTGCTGTTCCTGGTATTCGGCATAGTTGATGGACGAAAGGGCTTCGCTGATTTCCTTGAGTCCGGACGCATCTTCAGCCTTGGCATCGTCCGCAAAGGTCATCACCTGTGCAGCGGTACCCAGAGTCATCAGAAGCGCCAGAGCCAAGCATGTCAGCTTTTTGCTTGTGGTTTTTCTCATAGAACCTTCCTCCTGCTTGTTTTTGGATCAGCCATTCTTCCGTGACCGATGGAAAAAGACTGTCCGACCCACTTCGGGGTGTCGTTCATGCCTCCTGTACCCCGTCATGCTACAATTATTATATAGCAGGCGCAGGACAGAAAACACAATCGTACCGGCTGACACCCTCTTCCGGAAGCGGTGACCGCCGGAAAAGAACTGCAGACGATACAAATGGAGGCGCAAACGACCGTGCCGGGGCTTCGATTTCCCGAAGAAAACCGGAGTTCCGGCGGCTTACGTCCCCGAAACAGAGAGAAATTTAGCCTTCTCTCCGAATTTATATGCCATAATAATAGCATAAGCGCACAAAAAAGTCAAGCGTCCACCGGGGTTCTCTTGTTCCGAACGGCATAGTTTGCGGGGGTTGCCGCCGTTTTTTTCGTTTTTATTCAAAGATTTGTTTCTCCTGTGTCACCAGCCGCCGTATTTTCCCATTTTTTCACGGTTTTGAAATCAATTCAAAAAGTAATTTTAATTTACCCTGCAAGTTGTTTTTTCGTCCTCTCATATACACTTTTCCTTGTTTTTTCGTATTTTTCAAAAGATCTATATGAACACAAATCGCATATGTAAATTCATTTTACCCGTTTTACTGTGCAGGCAATGTGAAACCTGTGTGTGTACCGTGATGGAAAGCCGATTTCAGAACATATTTTCCCCGGCATACTGCACAATTTTCCGTCCATTTTTTCTACGCCTATCCAAAATGCACAAAAATTTCATTTTTCCGCTCTCGAAGGTCATTTTTTGCCATTTTTCAGGTGGAAATGGAAAATTCTGGCTGTTTTTAGCCGTCGGAAGCAGTATCCGCACCGATTGCCGCTGTTTTGCCGCCGGATATCAGGTATGTCCATCATTCTTTCGTCGTGCGGAGCTGTACTTGCGGAATGCCAAAAAACCTTTATCGTTCCGCTGACTGTCCTCTTGTAATTTGCCGCATTGTTTGCTATACTATAGACAGAACAAGACACGAAAGGAACCACTGTTTATGAAACACGGTTTTATCAGACTGGGGGCCGCAGTACCGGCAATCCGGGTGGGCGCACCCCTTTATAATAAGGAAGAAATCTGCCGGCTGATGGACGAAGCCTGTGCCGCCGGGGTACACGTACTGGTATTTCCCGAGCTGTCCCTGACCGGTGCCACCTGCGGGGATCTGTTCTTCTCCGAGAAGCTGCTGGGTGACACGGAAACGGCGCTTCTCGCCATTGCGGAGCATTCCGCCGGGATGCGGATGCTGACCTTTGTGGGAGCACCTGTGCGGTATGGGAACAAGCTGTTAAACTGCGCCGCCGCCATCTCGGACGGGCAGATTCTGGCGCTGACGGCCAAGAAGAACCTGCCCGCCGCCGGAGATCTGGATCAGACCCGCCATTTTGCGCCTGCACCGGATGGTGCTGCAGTTGTTTTCCTGCGGGAACTGCGGTACCTGATCAGCAGCGATCCCGTTTTCTGCATAGAGCAGCCTGCACTGCGGATCACCGCACGGATCGGTGAGGATCTGTCCCCATGCCCCGAAGCCACAGTGGTGGCACACCTGTCCGCCGCGGCGGAGATCGTCGGCAGAGAAGACTGGCGGCAGACACACCTGAAAGCCCTCTCCGGTCAGGGAATCTGCGCCGTTGTATCTGCGGAACCCGGCGAAACGGAGTCCACCACGGACATGGTCTTCGGCGGCCACTGCATCATTGCGGAAAACGGCGTGATCAAAGGGGAGAATCTGCCCTTCCGCGCCCCCTTCGGCACTTCGTCACTGACCACAGCGGTGGTGGATATCCAGCATCTGTGCCATGACCGGATGCGGACAAACACCTTCTCTGTCGTGTCCGATTCCGTAATCGCGGGATTTCACCTGAACGAACAGGAAACCGACCTCACCGGTGCAGTCGAGCCCTGTCCCTTCCTGCCGGCGGATGCGGACGGGGATGCCCGCTGTGCCCGGATGCTGGAGATTCAGGCACGCGGCCTTGCCAGACGGCTGTCCGCGGCCTATGCTTCCGGAGCTGTGATCGCCCTCTCCGGCGGACTGGACTCTACTCTGGCGCTGATCGTAACCGTCAGGGCCATAGACCTGCTGGGCTGGGACAGAAAGAAGATTCTCTCCGTGACCATGCCCTGCTTCGGCACCACCAGCCGGACAAGAGGCAATGCGGAAGAGCTGGCACTGCAGTTCGGCACGGACTTCCGCTGTGTGGACATCAAGGAAGCGGTAGACCTGCACTTCCGGGACATCGGTCACGACGCCGCCGATCTGTCCGTCGTCTACGAAAACGCACAGGCCCGTGAGCGGACGCAGATCATCATGGACATTGCCAACGGTATGAACGGGCTGGTAATCGGCACGGGAGACCTGTCAGAGCTGGCGCTGGGCTGGGCCACCTACAACGGCGACCATATGTCCAACTACGGCGTCAACGGCGGGATTCCCAAGACTCTGGTGCGGCATATTGTACGGTACTACGCAGATGTGTGCGAAAAGGAAGGTTTGGCTGCGCTGGCATCCGTACTGCGGGACATTCTGGCCACCCCCGTTTCCCCCGAGCTGCTCCCCCCAAAGGACGGCGACATCGCCCAGAGGACGGAAGACATTGTCGGTCCTTACGACCTGCACGACTTCTTCCTGTATCACTATGTGCGCTGGGGCGAATCCCCGGACAAGATCCGCCGCGCGGCCATTTCCGCTTTTGCAGGACAGTTCAGTGAGGAAGTGATCGACGGCTGGCTGAAGATCTTCCTGCGCCGGTTCCGCACCCAGCAGTTCAAGCGCAGCGCCCTCCCGGATGGTCCGAAGGTGGGTTCCATTGCTTTCTCTCCCAGAGGAGCGTGGATGATGCCCAGCGACGCCGGGGAACTGTGATACAGAATATCCACAGTCTGCAAATAATTGGAAATACTTGCAATTTGCCGTGGAAATATATATAATAGTAGCATAAAGAACAGGATCTGAACAAATCACACCGGAGATGTACCATGTCACAGACTTACACTACCTACGAAGGAAACGAACCGTATATTTTCGTCAGTTATTCCCATAAGGACACGGAGCTTGTGATGCCCGTCATCTGCGGACTTCAGGAGTATGGTTTCCGCGCCTGGTATGATGTAGGGACCGAATTGGGATATGAATGGCCGGAGTATATCGCCAATCATATTCTTTCCGCCCATTGTATGCTTTTCTTCGTGACGCAGAACGCTGCAGATTCCCAGTACTGTCGTCAGGAAGTTACATATGCCACAGCCTGCCGAAAACCCATCATCCGCATTCAGCTTGGGGAAAAAGTTCAGCTCAGCCCGGGTATGCAGATGATGCTGAACAACCTGCAGGCATCCCTGACATACAAGCCGGACAACTGCGATGCCCTGGTTGAAGAGCTTTCCGCTGCCCGGATGCTGCAGCCCTGCCTTGCCGATGATCGTCCGGAAAACACCCCTTCCGTATCGGATGACACAATCCTGCAGTTCAAACTGGGAGAATGCTGTTATTTCGGCCGCGGCACGGCACAGGACTGCTATCAGGCCGCCGATTATTTCCGGAAAGCCGCCGAAGCCGGTTATGCGCCCGCCCAGGTACGGCTCGGAAGCTGTTATTATTTCGGCAAAGGGGTTCTCCGGAATATCGAAACCGCCCTGGAATGGTACCAGAAAGCAGCAGCCCAGAACAATGCGGCCGCCCAGTTTCGGATCGGGGAATGTTACTTTCTCGGTATCGGTTATGCAAAAGATTATAACCGTGCATTCATGTGGTTCCGGAAAGCTGCCGCACAGGGATATGCAAAAGCAGAAGAATATCTGAAGAAATACTACTACAGCGGCCGCATCATCCGCGGTGAAATGCACTGAAGCACGCCCTGCCTGATTTTTATTTTTTAAGGAGACGGCTATGTCAGAACAGTATAAAACCTACGAAGGAAACGAACCGTATATTTTCGTCAGTTATGCCCACAAGGACATCGACATTGTAGTGCCCATTATCCGGGTACTGCAGGAGCATGGATTCCGGGTTTGGTATGACGCAGGGATTGAGGCAGGGACAGAATGGGCAGTTTATATTTCCACCCATCTGAAAGCCAGTGCCTGCATGATATGCTTTATGACCCCTAATGCCGCCGAATCCCTGAACTGCCGCAATGAAATCACACTGGCCCTGAACAAAAATATCCAGACACTATGTGTATATCTGGAAGACTTTGAACTGCCGGACGGGCTGGATCTGCAGCTGGTGAATTTTCATGCGCTGTATCAATACCGGCATAGGAATCAGGAATCCTTCATACGCGAACTGCTGAAAGCGAAAATTCTGCAGATGTGCAGAAGGGATAGTTCTTCTGTGCCTCAAGCGGATACCATCCAAAAACCAGAGCCCCTTCCCAAGACAGAGCCCGCTCCGGCAATAGAAACACAGCAGGATATTGATCTGGAAAGTATACGAAAAGCCGCCGGACGCGGAGAAGCACAGGGTATGTATCTGCTGGGGCTTGCCTATCTCAATGGCACCGGTGTTAATAAAAACGAAGTGCTGGGGGCATCCTGGTTCCTCAAAGCCGCTAACTTAAAACACATTGACGCCATGCGGCAGCTGGTAAATTGTTACCGCCACGGGATCGGTGTCACAAAATCAACAAGCAACGCTGCCTACTGGGGGCAGGTTATTGCGCAGCAGCAAAATAATCCTTCCTCCCCCCCCTCTACAAAACAGACAACAGTCGGTTCTGCCGAACAGAAACAACCGGTTTCTTCTTCCGCGGCAGCTGCAGAAAATCATTCCGATGCAGACCAAATCACAGCCTCCCATCTGGAAAGCATACGAAAAGCCGCCGGACGCGGAGAAGCACAGGGTATGTATCTGTTGGGACTTGCCTACCTCAATGGTACCGGTGTTGATAAAAATGAAGTGCTGGGGACATCCTGGCTTCTCAAAGCCGCTAACTTAAAACATGTCCCGGCTATGAAAAAACTGGCTTACTGTTATCGTCTCGGTATTGGGGTCACCCGTTCCACGAACAGTGCGTCCATATGGGAAAAACTGGCGCAGGAAACCTCGTCCCGTACATAAAAAACCCACAAAAATCCGCACCATCCTTCATCCCCTACTTGACAAATTTACGGTATTCCATTATAATAATACCAACGGTGCCCGTTTTATCAGGGCATACATAACGAAAGGCAGGACTTACTGAATGTATACTATCGGTGTAGACCTTGGCGGTACCAACATTGCTATCGGTATCGTAAATGAAAAATTTGAAATCGTGAAGAAGGGCAGCGTTCCCACCAAACCCGAACGGGGTGCTGATCCCATCATTGCCGACATGGCAGCTCTGTCCAGAAAGCTCATGGAAGAAATGGGCATCGGCATGGACGATATCTCCTTCATCGGCGTGGCTACCCCCGGTACTGCCAACAACGTGACCGGTGTTGTGGAATATGCAAACAACATTCCTTTCCTGCAGTATCCTCTGGCTGCCAACCTGTCCGCTCTGATGGACGGCAAGCCGGTTTACATTGAAAACGACGCCAACGCAGCTGCCAAGGCCGAAGCTATGGCCGGTGTTGCCGCAGGCGCTCCCATCTCCGTTATGATCACCCTGGGTACCGGTCTCGGCGGCGGTATCGTGATCGACGGTAAGGTTTACACCGGTTTCAACTTCGCCGGTGCGGAACTGGGCCACATCGTAATCGAAAAGGACGGCAGACAGTGCTCCTGCGGCCGTAAGGGCTGCTGGGAAGCTTACTCCTCCGCTACCGGCCTTGTAAACATCACCAAGGATTACATCAACGCTGCCAAGGCAGAAGGCAAGACCACCGTTATGGAAGAAATGATCGGCGGCGACCTGTCCAAGGTATCCGCACGTACCGCTTTCAACGCCATGAAGCAGGGTGACGAAGTGGGTGCAAAGGCTGTTGACGAATACATCAGCTACCTGGCCTGCGGTATCGTAAACATTCTGAACATCTTCCAGCCCAACGTACTGTCCATCGGCGGCGGCGTATGCAACGAAGGCGACAACCTGATGAAGCCTCTGCTGGAAAAGGTATGGGGCGAAACCTACACCAGAGAAGGTACTCCCAGAACCGAAATCAAGATCGCGCAGCTGGGCAACGACGCCGGTATCATCGGCGCTGCCGTACTGGGCATGTGATTCCAATTCAGAATTAAGAAGTAAGAATTCAGAATTGCGGTGCAGACCGCTTCTGATGTTTACTGACAGAAAGATCTCCCTCATCCCCTCCGGATGGGGGAGTTTTTGTGTGCATGGACATTTTTCCGCAATTCTTCGCTCTGTGCCGCCGCGCCCCTTGTATTTTCCGGCCATGTATGATACAATACTACAGTACCGTTTCAGACTTCCGAGGTGTGCCTATGCGTGAAAGATTCAAACTGGAAACAACCTCGTTTTCCCTGCACTGTATGGCCATGGTGTTTATGCTGTGCGACCACCTGTGGGGAACAATTGTGCCGGGAAACGACTGGCTGACCTGCATCGGACGGCTTACTTTTCCCATTTACGCTTTTCTCCTGGTGGAGGGGTATTTTCATACCCGAAGCCTGAAAAAATATATGGGACGGCTTCTCCTCTTCGCTGTGCTTTCCGAGATCCCCTTCAATCTGGCCATGGGCAGTCAGATATTTTATCCCATACACCAGAATGTGCTGTGGAGCTTTCTGATCTCCCTTTCCCTGATTTTCCTGAACGAAAAGGTGCGGCAAAAACCGCTGTGGATTCGGATTGTCGTGGCAGCAGGCACCGTTCTGCTGGGATATCTGTTGGGAATCCTGACCTTTGTGGACTTTTACCACGGCGGAATCCTGACCGTACTGGTCTTCTATTTCTTCCGCCGCCGGGTATGGTGGGGATATATAGGACAGTTTCTCGCACTGTGGTACATCAATATGGAATTGCTTGGCGGCTTTATGTATGAAATCCCCCTGTTCGGCACTACATTTTTCCTGATGCGGCAGGGCTTGGCTCTGTTTGCGCTGATTCCCATCTGGCTCTGCCGGGGCAGGCAGGGATATCACAGCCGGTGGTTCCAGCGGTTCTGCTATGCCTTTTATCCCGTACATCTGCTGATACTGGGCCTTCTGAAATTCCTGTGATCCGGCCGGGACACGTTTTCTGCCGGAATCCGTAATACACTGAGGTATCTATGTTCTCTTTTACTTCCCTTCTTTCCACCATCGCAACCCTGTTTCTGCTGCTGGTTGCCGGGTATGTCGCCGGGCGGCTGAAAATTGTGGATGAAACTTCGTCCAAAAATCTGTCCACCCTGATCGTCAAGGTGGGACAGCCGTTTATGATCATCAATTCCCTGATCGGGCTGGAATATTCCGCGGAAAACCTGAAAACCGGCCTGCTGGTGCTCTGCCTGGGGCTGGGAATGCACGTGGTGCTGGCGGTTCTGTCCTTTGTGGGCGCGCTGCCCATCAAGGGGCTGGACGAACGGAAAGTGGGAGAATTTTCCATGGTCTTCACCAACTGCGGCTTCATCGGTTTCCCCATTCTGGAATCCATCTTCGGGGCGGAAGGCCTGTTCTACGGCGCCTTCTTCATCATCAGCTTCCATCTGGCTACATGGACCTGGGGCATCGCCATTCTGGCAAGACAGCGGGCCGATATCCGGCTGACCGTGAAAAAAGCGCTGGTCAACTTCGGCACCATCCCTTCCCTGATCGGATTTCTGCTGTTTGTGTCCCGGATCCCGCTCCCGGAAGCGTTTACGGACTTCTCCGCCTATCTGGCTTCCCTGTGTACCCCCATTGCCGTGATCATCACCGGCGCCAATCTGGCCAGACGCAGCCTGAAAAAGATGCTGACCTCTCCGCTTGTGTATTACGTGAACCTGTGGCGGCTGGTGATCATTCCCATGGCAGTGACAGTCCTCCTGTGGGCCATCGGAATTCCGGACAATTTTGTCATCTTCGGCTGTGTGATGGCGGCTATGCCCACAGCGGCGGTGGCGACCATGTTCGGGGAAATGTACGACATCCAGCCGGGTCTGGCGGCGGAATTCGTGGGCAGTACCTCCATCCTCTGCACCGCCACACTGGTACCGGTGATCTCCTTCGCGGCGTGGCTGGTTTCCATGTAAGAAATGCGAGATAAGAGATAAGTCAATGATGATTAACCAAACTGTTTGTAAAAGGGAAACGCGGCTTTTTGAAAAAAGCCTGGCAAAAACTTTAAAAAGGATTTTTGCAGAATGGAGCCCCTGCAATTCCATGTGCCATTGGATATTGTATATCCAAGACCCAAGGAATAGTGAAGCGAGCTCCTGGGGGCCGGCAACCCCAGTCGCCGTAGCCGGTTTCCGATTGCAGGATATAGTTAATCATTGGTTACATAATAAGAAGTATATTGTTTTTCCAAAACGTCTCTCTGCTGACAGAGGGACGTTTTTGACTGTGTACAGTTTATTGTACTTCTTATTTCTGATTTCTTATCTCTTATTTCTCTTTACATTCCTTCACCGATATGCTAAAATGGTATTGTCTCATACAGAAATCATCAAGTCAAGGAGGACTCTCTTATGAAACGTATGCTTGCGCTTCTGATTGCCATGCTGGTTTCTCTGCCGGTGCTTGCTTCCTGCGGCGGCGGAAATACCGAAACTACCCCGGCGGATACAGCTGAGGCGGACACCACCCCTGCGGAAACGGCACCGGAACGGCTTTCCGATGATCTGCCCGAAACGGATCTGGACGGCTGGACCATGCGCATTCTTTCCCACCACGATGAACTCTCCACCGAAGACACCTTCTATGCCTACGAGCTGACCGGTGAGGTGGTAAACGATGCCATCTTTGAACGGGACACCGCTGTCAAGGAACGGTTCAACTGCGAATTTGCCCTGATTCCAGGCAACGGCTGGGCCACCGACGTGACCATGCTGACCAACAGCGTACAGGCAGGCTCCCGGGACTATGACGTTTCCTTCCTGCTGCCCTTCGCAACCGGCGGCTCCGTCATTGTGGGAGGCGTGCTGTACAATATGCTGGAAGTGGATCACATCAACTTTGAAAAGCCCTGGTGGCATACCGACATGAACAATCAGTACACCATCGGCGGATACCTGCCCTTTGTTTCCTCGGACTATCTGATCAGCTCCTACCAGTACACCAACGCCCTGATCTACAACAAGCAGATGGCGCTGGACTACGGTGTGGACGGGCTGTACGACATGGTCAGAGACGGCACATGGACCTTTGACGCTTTCCGGGAAGTGATCTCCCTCTTCTCAGCCGACACCGACGGGGACGGCGCATGGACCGAAAACGACACCTACGGCTTTGCCTCCAACATGGGGTTCCACGCCATCACCTGGGGCTACGCCGCCGGGAACGTGTCCGTTCATCTGGATCCCGAATCCGACACCCCGGTGAAGCTGGGCTGGGACAACGAACGGTTCTATGACACCTGTCTGTGGCTGTACGACATTCTCTACAGCGGCAACCTGACCTACGAAATCGAATGGAACAAGGAATGCGACATCTACTGGGACGAAAACCGGGTCTTCATCGAAGCCATCTGGCTGGCGGATCTGGAACGGTTCCGTGACTGCGAATCCGACTACGGTGTGCTGCCCTACGCCAAGTTTGACGAAGCACAGGACAAGTATTACACCTACGTGGACGCCCGCGCCGGTTCTCTGGCTATCCCGATCGATGCGGAAGCGGCTTCCATCTCCAATGTGGGGCTGATTCTGGAAGCACAGTCCTGCGCCAGCCATTATGACACCCTGCCGGTCTACACCGACTCCATCCAGAACTCCCGGTACGCCCGTGATGCGGAAACCGTGGAAATGATCGAGTATGTGGGTGCGGGCAGAAGATGGGACATCGGCTACTCCTTCAGCGGCGGCGACAACACCTATGTATGGGCCATCTACCGTCACCTGAAATCCTCCGGCGGCCAGATCGTATCCTCCCTGGAAAAGCTGGCGCCCCCCATGACCTCCCGCTTCGAGGACATTCTGGAAGCCTATGAAAAGTTTGCTTCCATGGAATGGGGAGACTGATTAAGAATTAAGTAAATGATGATTAACTGAACTGTTCGCAAAAGGGGAACGCGGCTTTTTTGAAAAAAAGCCTGGCAAAAAACTTTAAACAAGAATATTTGCAGGATATAGTTACTGCAATTCCATGTGCCACTAAATATTGTATATCCAAGACACAAGAAATAGTGAAGTGATGCTCGCCCACTCAAGTTTCTTGAGTGAGACCAAGCCTGCTCGCCGTAGCCGGTTTTTGATCGCATGATTTAGTTAATCAGTATTGACGTAAGAAGTAGTTAAAATCCAAAACGGCTTACCGTACGCAGAAGATACTTGGATTATGTATCCAAAGCGTTTCGGCAAGCCGTTTTATAGTACAGATTACTTCTTATCTCTTACTTCTTATCTCTTACCTTCCCTCTCACTCGCTCCGCAGGGATTCCACCGGGTCTTTTCCGGCGGCGATGCCGGCGGGGAGCAGGCCTGCTATGGTGGTCAGGAGCATACTGATCAGAATCAGAGCAATGCCGCCTGCCACAGGAAGCTTGGCCAGATTGGAGATATCCGTCAGGTGGTGGATAATGATGTTGGCGGGGATGCACAGCAGCAGGGTCACAATGATCCCCATAGCACCGGCGGCGAATCCGATGATAAAGGTTTCCGCATTGAATACACGGGAGATATCCTTCTTGGAAGCGCCGATGGCACGGAGAATACCGATTTCCTTGATTCTTTCCAGCACGGAGATATAGGTGATGATCCCGATCATGATGGAGGAAACCACCAGAGAAATGGATACAAAGGCGATCAGCACGTAGGAAATCACATTGATGATGGTGGAGATGGAAGACATCATCAGCGCCACGTAGTCGGTATAGCTGATTACGTCGTCTTCACGGTCTTCCGCCACGCAGGTTTCATTGTATTCCGCGATCTTTTCCGTCAGGATATCCTTTTTCTCGAAGGTATCGGTATAGATGGCAATGGTGGAAGGACGGTCTTCGTCGGCGTGGCCCAGTTTATGGAGCACATCAGAGAAGGTCATGGAGGACACTACAGGAGGCATATAATCCCCGTATTCCGCCAGAACCCCTTCGTCATCCAGTGCGGCAAGCCCTTCGTCCAGCATCCCGGCAAGGGCTTCGGTGGACAGCTGGGCAATGGTTTTTTCTGCCTGTGCGGCATATTCCGCCTGGATCCGGGCGGCCATGGACTGTGCAGCGTAACCCCGGATTTCCTCTTCGGTCATGGAAGACAGATACTGTCCCACTGTGGCTTCGTCCATACCGGTCTGTTCGACCATCTGGGCGGCCAGCATGGGGCCAAGCTGTTCGGCAGGTACGGCGGCCAGCTGCTGTACAGCCTGTGCCATAGCGGTTTCGTCATCCAGTGCGGTCATATGGGAAGCATACAGGGCGGCACGGTCGGCGGCGGGCATACCGGCGATGGCTTCCCGGATCCGGTCGGCCTTTTCCGCATCCGTCAGAACGGAGTTTTCGCCGTCGTCAAAGGGCAGGCCGGTCAGCACATCGGTACTTTCGTCTGCCAGCTGCTGTTTCACAATGGCACTGTTCTGCACTTCTTCCAGCACATATTCGGTCAGGGAGGGCAGATAGCCGATGGCGCCGGTGATGGAGGTGGCAACGGCTTCCGGATCGGGACGAAGAATCCCTACGATCTCGATGGTCAGCCCGTTGTCCACAGCCAGCTGCATGAAAGCTTCGTTGTCACCCTTATAGTCCCAGTACCCGTCAGCGTTCTGCTGGTACATATCGGTGGGCAGAATCAGCTTGAAGGTGGTATTCAGAATTTCGTCATAGGCATAGGTTTCATCCTTGGCGGTGTATTCCTCGCCCTTGAGCACAGCCTGCAGGACATTGGGCACTTCCGCCTGATCCTTGAAGCCCAGAGCGTACAGATACACGTCATTGACTTCGTTCCGTTCGTCCACCACCAGCACCACTTCATGCTTTTCTTCGGGCCAACGGCCTGCCAGCACTTCATACTGCTGCTGCATCAGTTCCCGGTTGTCGATCATTTCCTGCCAGATGTCCATACTGCCGGAGGTAGCCATCATGGAAGCCATACCGCCGCTCATCCCGGCCATGGGAGAGGACTGCATGGCATCGGCGGCGCCTTCGGGCATCAGGGAATCGAACATGGAGGTGGGGTTCAGTCTCGTAACGCCGTCTTTGGTATCGGCGGCATAGATACGGGGGGTGATGCCGTAGCCGTACTTCACAGCGCTGATCTGTTCGGACACGCCGGATTCTTCACTTTCCAGCCACTTTTTGAACTTGGCCAGGTTGTTGGTACGGGTTTCGGCGGACATCATGGCGTCCAGCATCTCGTACATCATGGTATTGGCGTAAATCCGGTCTCTGGCTTCGATTTCTTCCTCGGAGACATGGGAACCGGCGATGGCTTCGATCAGTCCGGACATATCGGTGGTTTCCGATACGATCTGGATGGGATAGGTGGACAGGGTGTCCTCCTGCACCTGATTGATGTACTCATTGATCCCGTTGGACAGGGACAGAATCAGGGCGATACCGATGATGCCGATGGAACCGGCAAAAGCCACAAGCAGGGTGCGGCCTTTTTTGGTCATCAGGTTCTTCATGGACAACCCAAGGGCGGTACCGAAGGACATGGAGGTTTTTTTCCTGTATTTTTCCTCCACCTCCCGGGTCTTTTCGTCCCGGGTCTTTTCACCCTCCGGTTCTGCGGCGGGTTCTGCCTGTTCCGCAGTAATATTCATTTCGTCACTGATGACCTTGCCATCCAGCAGACGGATAATTCTGGTGGAATACTGCTCGGCCAGGTCGGGGTTATGGGTAACCATAATGACCAGCTTATCCTTGGCCACTTCCTTCAGCAGTTCCATGATCTGCACGGAGGTTTCGGAGTCCAGGGCACCGGTGGGTTCGTCGGCCAGCAGGATTTCCGGGTCGTTGACCAGCGCTCTGGCGATGGCCACTCTCTGCATCTGCCCCCCGGACATCTGGGAAGGCTTTTTCTTCAGCTGATCCCCCAGCCCCACTTTCTGCAGAGCTTCTTCCGCCCGTCTCCGCCGTTCCGCCTTGCCCACACCGGACAGGGTCAGCGCCAGCTCCACATTGGCCAGCACCGACTGGTGGGGGATCAGGTTATAGCTCTGGAACACGAAGCCGATGGAATGGTTCCGGTAGGTATCCCAGTCTCTGTCCCGGAAGTCGGAGGTAGGCACCCCGGCCACGGCCATTTCGCCCGAAGTATACCGGTCAAGGCCGCCGATGATGTTCAGCAGGGTGGTTTTCCCGCAGCCGGAAGGCCCCAGGATGGATACAAATTCGCTTTTTCCAAAATGAAGTGATACGTCTCGCAGTGCATGAACCGTGTTGTCACCGGACAGATAGTCTTTGGTGATATGGGTTAAACGAAGCATAGCTGATTCTCAATTCTCCCTTACATATAAACATAACAATACAGATTTATTATACCGCAGCTTTGTGGGGGATTCAACGGGTTTCTGTGGCAGGATGATGAATGAAAGATTAAGTAAACCTGTAAAATAAAAGAAAAAAACTGCGGCTTCCCGAAGATTCCGCAGTTTTGGTTCATTATGGCTTCTTTTTCTCCAATATCTCCTCCGGCACCGGATCCTCGTCCCGTCGGACGCCTTTTCTGCGCTTCACGCATTCGTTCAGCAGGAACTCGATCTGTCCGTTGAGGGAGCGGAAGTCGTCCTCCGCCCATTTTGCCAGTTCTTCATACAGCCCTTTGGAGATCCGCAGGGGCAGCTGTTTTTTTCCGTTATCGTTTTGGTCTGCCATGGGCGGCCTCCTTTCTTTGGCTTTTTTTTTGCTTACAGCGGGGAAGTTTGGGTTTCTTTTTGGGTTCGCTTGACAGCAGGTTTGTTTGGTTTGAACTTACAGTTCAGGTTCCCTCGCGGGGGCGCTCAGAGGATATGAGGAGAGGAAGATCTGCGGATCTCCCTCCCCTCCTACCCTCCAAGACCTCCCACCACCCCTCTCTCTTGTGGGGTTACAAAATATAGTTCTGGTTAAGACGCCCATTTTGATTTACAAGGGGTGCAGAATACGTTGAGTAAGCTTTAGATATTCGGCGTACCGCTGGATAGTTAAGCGAACATGAAGCTGTCGCTTCTCTGGGTGCATAGCCTTAGCTGGGCTTCTGAAGAAAAATGTGGCTTAGTAGTTACGTAATCCGTAGGGCGGGATGGGCCCACCCACTCAAGTTCCTTGAGTATATCCCGCCGTCGTACGTTTTGCAAATTCTTTACCGCTGTTGTACCGGCGTACATTTTGCAATTCTCTTACCGCTGTTGTACCGACGTATGTTTTAGAATTCTTCATCGTCGGCATACCCACGTATGGCTTGCGATTCCTGCCCCACTGTCTCAATACAGCGTGCCTGTGTTCACAATGGGCTGGGCGTCACGGTTGCCGCAGAGGACTACCAGCAGGTTGGACACCATCTGCGCTTTCCGTTCGTCATCCAGCTGACACAGCCGTCCCTTGTCGATCTTTTCCAGTGCCATTTCCACCATGCCTACAGCACCGTCCACGATCTTCTGACGGGCTTCGATGATGGCGGTTGCCTGCTGCCTCTGCAGCATGGCAGCGGCAATTTCCGGAGCATAGGCCAGATGGGTGATCCGGGCTTCCATCACTTCCAGTCCCGCAAAAGCTACCCGCTGCTGCAGTTCTTCCTTCAGCTGTTCGGCGATGGCCGCGGAAGACCCTCTCAGGGAAGGATCGTCCGTGCCGGGGGCATCATAGGGGTAGCACCGCACTACGTCACGGAGCACCGAATCCGCCTGAGTGGACAGGAACATCTTATAGTTATCCACATTGAAAACCGCCTTGGCCGTGTCCAGCACACGCCAGATTACAATAATCCCCACCTCGATGGGATTGCCCATTTCGTCATTGATCTTCTGCTTGGGGTTGTCGTGGGTGATGGCCTTCAGGCTGATCTTCCGGTTCACCGGCACGGATACATTCATCCCCGGTACACTGACGCCGATATTCAGCCCGCCGCCGGATGCGGAGGGATTGTCACGGCTTACGGTAGACGTACCCGCTTCTGCCGCCGGATTCACAGACTGACAGAAAGGATTCACGTAATAAAAGCCTTCTTCCTTCACAGAGCCGATGTACTTCCCGAACAGGGTCAGCACCAGCGCTTCTCCCGGCCGCAGAACCTTCAGCCCCAGGAACCAGAACCAGCCGAAGCACATATACAGAATCGAAATCACCAGCAGCGGTACCCCCGCCCCGTATACTTCCGCTTCCATCAGAAACGCCGCACCGATCAGCAGACCGATAGAACCAAGATAGGCAATGATCGCCAGAATCAGCACCGCCCAGCCGTTCTTCGGCTTCAGCACAACTTCTTCCCTGCCGGATATGTTTGTCATATTGTTTTGCATATACAGTCCTCCCTTGTGTGATATCATTTTGATTTCACTTACAGTATACCACACCATATCGCCGTTGTCAAGAGAAATAAGAGATACAAATTAGAGGTAAGAAGTAAGAAGTTAGAAGTTAGAGGTTAGAAATAAGTAAACAATAATAAACTATATCAAGCAATCGAAAACCGGCTACGGCGACCAGGGTTGCCGGCCCCTGGGAGCTCGCTCCACTATTTCTCAGGTCTTGGAAAATAATGGAACTATGCACATGGAATTGCAGTTGCTACATCCTGCCCAAAACATTTTATTTAAAGTTTTTGCCAGGCTTTTTTCAAAAAGCCGCGTTTCCCCTTTACAAACAGTTTCGTTAATCATCATTGTCCTATGCAGACACAAAATCAGCCCGGCTCGCCGTTTTCCCACTTGCGGCGAACCATCTCGTAGACTTCGTCCGGGGTTTCGCTCTTGTCGGGCTGCATAGCCATAGCGTCCACCCACTGATCTCCGGCGGATTCCGCAAAGGCGCAGAAGGTATCGTTTCTGTACTTGTCCCGTTCCGCTTTCAGCCGCAGATCGGGCACTTCCACTGCACTGCCGCCGTTCAAAATAGAGCGGAAGCCCAGGATCCCGGGGATGCACATATCCACCGCCTGGTATACGTCAATGGAATTCTTCATGCCTTCTTCATTGCCCAGCAGCGCTTGGATAAAATAGTGGGTCGTAAAGAAATCCCCGCCGCCGTGGCCTGCACCGACCGCATCACTGATGGTAAATTCCGGGGCGTACTTCACGTGCTCGCCCACGCAGTTCCGTTCACCTTCCCGGTATACGTGGAGCTGGCCGTCCCACCGGTCGGTTTCCATGGAGCCTTTGGTGCCGTACAGTTCATAATTGATAGAGCCGGGTTCTCTTTTCAGTTCCCCGTGAACGCTCTTGCAGATGCCGCCGTTTTCCAGTGTAACCATTTCCACCGCAAAGGAGCCGCAGCGGGAACCCAGCTTCCGCATACAGTCCATCAGATGCCCTTCCGCCGCCTGTACCTTTACCGGACGAAGCCCTGTGGCGTACAGCAGAGGGCCAAGAGAATGGGTGCAGTAGAAGGTGGCGTTGTGCCGGTTGCGCCAGTGGTCTCTTTCCCCATAGGTGATCTGGGGCCAGATGGAGGAGCAGTCGTGGACATACTCGCCTTCCCCGTACATGAATTCCCCGATGTCGCCCGCCTGATACCGTCTTTTCATTTCGTAAGTGGTGTTGAAGAAGCAGTAGTTTTCGGCATAGGTGTAGATCTTTCCGGTTTTCTCCACGGTTTCGATCAGCTGTACCGCCTCCGCCATGTTGGCGCAGGTCAGCACCTCGCTCATGATGTGTCTGCCGGATTCCAGCAGCCGGATGCCGAATTTGGCATGCTCGTGGGCATAGTTCGCCATTACCACCGCATCCATGTCAGCATGGAAAAAGTCGTCAAACCGTTCGTACAGCTCTACCTTCACGCCGGCATCTTCCGCCGCTTTCCCCGCCATGTCCAGCGTGGGTCTGTGCTTGTCGCAGATGGCCGTTACGCAGGCATACGGATTTCCCAGAAGCTGGTGGATCATCGTCATCCCTCTTTGTGCGCCGAACACGCCTATTTTCAGTTTTCCCATAGTGTTTCCTCCTTGCCGCAGCATTTTTGTGCGGATGTTCAATTTTGGTATATGAAGTATAGCATAGTTTATGCAGAATGTAAAGCTTCTTTTCGAAATTTCCGGCAGGAGTTCTGAAAACGCCGTTCTCTGCATATGCTTTAACAAAAAAGCCACTGTACCAACAGAAGGAGCGTACCATGAAGCAATATATAACAGGACTGAAGATCAATCACGCGGCAGCCGTTGAAGTTTCGGAAGATTTTGAGCTGCCGGACTACCGGGCGGAAGTACGGCGGGCGGCGGGGGTACAGTGCACCGTCACCCGGGACAATGTCTTTCTGGAAGGAAACACAGTGGAAGTCTCCGGCTGTGTGCTGTACACTGTCGTCTATCTGGGCGGGGAGGGAGAGCTTACCTCGGCGCCGTTCTACTCCACCTGGTCGGCGAAAATCCCGCTCCCGGAAGAAGGGGGCATCGGGACAGAGGATCTCCATCTGACAGCGGACAGCGAAAACGTGGTCTGCCGGGTTACCGGCCCCCGCAAGCTCACCCTGTCCGCCAGAGTCCGGATCCGCTGCACGGCGCTGGGGGAAACAGACTGTACCGCCGCCGGTACGGATGGAGGAGATACCATATGCCGGATGGAGGAAACGCCGGTTCTGCACATGAAAACCTGCCGGCACACCGGAAGTGTCTCCGGGGAAGCCGCCGGGGGAGGGGTCATTGTCTGCCGGGGCAGTGTACAGATCACGGAAACCCGCCGCACACCGGAAGGCATTGCCGTTGCCGGAGAAGCAGTGGTGCGGATGCTGACGCTGGGAGAAAACGGCGCCTACACGCCCATCCGCAGCCGTGTCCCCATAAGCGACACCATACCCTGCCCCCGCACCGGTCTTCCGGAAGATGCCCCCGGTCGGGAGGAAGTCTCCGTCAGCGGAAAATGCGCCGCCCTGACCATCACGGAGGGGGATAACGGTATGATCTCCTGGGAAATGGAATACGATCTGGACGGAACCCTGCTCGCCTGCGGAACCGCTTCCCGGGCAGCCGACGGATACAGCACGGTCTGCGAAGATACCCCCGTTTTCCGTCAGACCGAAGCGGTGACAAACGGCTCCCCTCTCCGGGGACAGATTACCCTGACAGGAGAAAAGCCGCTGCGCCGGGACGATGCGGGGGATCTGCAGTTTCTGTACGGCTGGGGGCGGGGTATGTTTGAGAAAGGCGAAATGCTGGCCGGAGGCCGGATGCTGCTGACCGGCACAGCCCACTGCACGGTTCTTCTGACCGGCAACGGCGATATTGTCACGGAAGAAGCGGCGCTGCCCATCCGGTACGAATACGACCTGAACCAGTCGGGCAATATGCCGGGCAGCCCAATGCCTGACGGTGAAACCATTGTCCCCGACTGCCGCTGCTCCTTTACGGTGTGGGATGTGGGCGGACACATGGAGGGATCGATACTGCACCTGCACGCGGAAGCCGGATGCGACGGGATTCTCCTGTACCGGCAGGAATGCAAGTGGCTCCACAGCCTGACCTGCCACGCCGACCGTCCCCTGCCGAAATCCCGTCCTGCGGTGATCCTGTACACCCCCGATCCGGGCGAGACCGCCTGGGATGTGCAGAAGCGGTACCGTACCACCAACGTCACCGAAGCAGACGGACGGTATGTGATCCGGAAATAACCCAGACAGAAAATACCCCCATCCCGTGAGATGAGGGTATTTTTTCGTCATTGTGCGTTTTTCAGGCCGGGAATCAGTCTGCCTTGCCGTCGCAGCCGAACAGGAGCATTTTTTCCTTGACGGCATTCTTGATGTATTCCACCTTCTTATTCCGCAGGGGCAGGTATTCCAGACCTTCCGCCAGACCGGCCTTCATGCCTTCGATACCGGCGATACACAGGTCGGTGTGGATATTGACCTTGGAGATCCCGTCACGGATGGTATTCCGGAAGTCTTCATCGGACAGACCGGAGCCGCCGTGGAGTACCAGCGGTACATCGATGGTGTCCCGGATGGCCTTCAGTCTTTCCAGATCCAGCTTGGGCTTGGATTTATAAGCGCCGTGTGCGGTACCGATGGCAATGGCCAGGGCGTCCACACCGGTGGCTTCGTAGAATTCCTTTGCTTCTGCAGTGGTGGTGTACCGGTCTTCGGCGGCGTTGTCTTCGGTGGCAGCCAGACCCACATGGCCGATTTCCCCCTCCACGGTTACGCCGAGAGAGTGGCAGATCTTAACCATTTCCCGGGTAGCGGCCAGGTTTTCTTCATAGGGATAGGCGCTGCCGTCGAACATGACGCTGGAAAAGCCCAGAGACAGAGCTTCCATGCACTTGTCAAAGGTCAGACCGTGGTCGTAGTGGAGCACTACCGGCACGCTGGCTCTCTTGGCTGCGTGAAGCATACCGGGAGCGATCAGCTGCAGTTCCCCGTAAGGCAGCAGCACTTCCGCTGTCCCGATGATCACCGGGGCACGCAGCTCTTCCGCGGCGGAGATTACGGCTTCCAGGGCATCGCTGTCGGTGGCGTTGAACAGACCTACGCCGTAGTGTTCTTTCCGTGCTCTGGTCAGCACGTCATTCAGATTCGCTAACATATTTATATCCTCTTTCTGCTGAGAAATTTTTATCCGTAACGTATAAATTCCGCTTACAGCCGGCTTACAGCCGGCACTAAATCCGGCCTGCCGCCGCAATCGCCGAAACCGCCTCTGCCGAACGCATACCGGAAACCGAGTCGGCAGCGGTCAGGTTGCAGGCAGCCGCAGCGGATGCAAAAGGCAGAAGTGCCTCGTCGTCCATACTGTTGTGGAGACCATAGAGGCAGCCTGCACAGAAGGCATCCCCCGCGCCCACTTTCCCGGCTATCTGTTCAGGCGCAATGTCAATAGCGGGCGCATACCGGAACTGCCCGTCCGCCGTCAGCATGAAGCCGCCTTCCTTGCTGTGGAGAATCACTCTGTCCCGCACGCCCAGTGAGAGCATCTGCTCCATGGTTGTGCGGATGTTTTCCACACAGATCGACCCGTCCGGGTTTCTGGGTTCCAGACCGGACACGCCGCAGCCTTCGATCTCATTCATGATGGCATAGTCGCAGTACCGCAGAGCAGGTACAATCTTTTCCCGGAACCGGCCGGTAGAATCGCTGACCACATCAATGGACGTTTTGATCCCTTTTGCCTGTACCTGTGCCAGAAGTCCGGCCAGCGCCGTGCCGTATTTTTCGTCCGCCTCGTCCATTTTGTCCAGCAGCAGAATGTACCCGATGTGGAAAATCCGGCAGTCCAGTGTTTCCACATCCACATCCGCAGGCGCAAAATACGCATTGGCACCTCTGGCATGGAAGAACGTCCGCTCCCCGGAGGCCACGTCACTCATCACGTCCGAAAAGCTGGTGGGTGCCTCCCGGGTGATCTGCACATGTGTCACATCGATGCCGTGGGCCGCCATCTGTCCGGTCACGTACTGACCGTAGGCATCATCTCCCACCCGGCCATAGGCAGCGATCGGCATGGAAGGATCCATTTTCGCCACATCAATCGCCGTATTGGGTACGCAGCCGCCTACCGCCTGGGAAACCGCTGTGATATTGGCCAGCATCCCCGGCTGGGGGTACCCGGAAATCGTTTTTACAACGTCCACCAGGATGTTCCCGGCGAATGTGATTCCCTTATTCATAGAAATCTCCTTCTCTTTGCCGCTCACTGACCGAGAACAACGTCCCATTCGGCCAGATACTGCCGCAGCCGTATCACATCTGCGCCGTCCACGGTACCGTCACCGTTGGTGTCTGCACCCATCCGGCTGTAGCTGTCTTCCCACATATCTGCCAGCACATACCGCAGAACCAGCAGGTCTTTCAGGTTGATCACACCGTCCGCATTCACGTCCCCCGCTGCTGCCTCTATATCGGGCATAGAAGGTGTATAGCTGGTTTCCGCCATGGGATATGCCTCGTCAAAGGCTGCATCGTATTCAGCGTTCCGGGTATGGTTCACAAAATCTTCCATATTCTTCAGGAAGTACCGGTAGCCGTTATCCTTTTCGCCGGCATCCCATGTGGCGTCCAGATTATAATACAGTCCGTCCAGCGCCGCAATGTTCCATACATGGTTTTCCGCAGGAACGCTCTTCACATTCCGGGCGTCCACCCCCATTTCCAGCGCCAGCCGGTAGAACAGGTTGGTATATCCCTGGCAGACAGATGTGCCGTTTATCAGGGCGCCGTACGCTGTAAAAATCTTGCAGTGATCCATGGTCAGGGTATCGTCTGCCACCGCTTGGTTGTAGGCAGCGGCTCCTTCCTCATCGTACACCACATGTTCCGTGATATAGTCGTAAATGGCGCAGACCTGTTCGTAGTCCGTCAGATCCATGGCAGACCACTGCTCTGTCAGTTCGTCCACCTTCGCATCCACCAGTGCTTCTTCCTCAGCCGTAGTGTAATACTGCATGGTATATTCCATCTTGACGCCGGATGTGGTAGCCGTACCGGATGCACTCCAGCCGCCGTAAGTATAGCGGATATAGTCGCCGCCCCGGGGTTCTTCCGGATCATGGGCATATGCCGCGTAGAACAGTTCCTTGAAAGCCCCGGAAGGCATCGCCTTCAGCTGTTCGTACACCGCATTGGAAACACCGATGGAAATTTTATCCGCACGGTCAATGATACCGTCCCGCAGATGCGATGCCGCCGCTTTGATGGAAGTATAATAAACAATATAGGTTTCCGCCGAATCATACATGGAACTCTGCAGTACCTTCTGCAGATCCGGGAAATGGTCTATGGTCAGCCCTTCGTACAGAGGGTTGATCAGGTAGTCGGTGATCCGTCCGGCAAAGGCAATCTCGCCCTCCATGGAGTCTCCCGGTACCTTCCGTTCCATCGGCAGTACAGAATCCGCCAGTACCTCCAACGAGGTTCCCGTCAGAACCAGAACAATCGCCAACAGTGCCGCCAGTATTTTCTTTTTCTTCATAACCTGCCTCTTTCTGTTTCTTTGCTTTTGGAAATATTATAGCATATGTCTGCGGGAAATGCAAGAATTTCTGATTCTGTCGGAGATGTTTGTTGCAAAGCGTTCCTTTTGAGAATTACCATTTCCCCGGATCCGAACATAGGTCTTGTATTTCCGGCGGTATTGTGTTAAAATAAAGAAAACAGCACCGGCAGCCGGATCCGTTTTTCCGTATCTGCCGGTACAATCCAAGGAGATTCCATATGCCCATTACTTTCCAGAAAGAAAACAGCCTGTTCCGGCTTACCACAAAAAATACCCTCTACGCGTTTGACATCGTAAAGGGGAAACTGATCCACCGGTATTACGGGAAAAAAGCAGGCGCCCAGGTCAAAACCTTTGCCGAAGAACCCGGTCAGGTATGGTCCTTTGCGCCCTATGCCACCGAAGGAGAAGTATATTTCTCCCTGGACACCCAGCCTCTGGAGTATTCCTATTTCGGCAGCGGCGATTTCCGCACCACTGCCCTCCGGATCCGCAACGGCGCCGGCAACTCCGTCACCGGATTTGACTATGTTTCCCACAAGATCCGCAAAGGCCGGGTGGAAATTCCCGCCATCCCCTGCGGCCGTGCCGATGACCGGACACAGACCCTGGACATCACCCTTCGGGACGCTGCCTCCGGCTGTGAGCTGCACCTGTACTACACTGTATTCTACGACTGCGACGTGATCTCCCGCTACGCCTCTGTTACCAACAGAAGCGGCGGCGATGTGGTCATCGAAAAGTGGATGAGCCTGGCGCTGGATCTGCCCGGCCACAATTATGACCTGATCTCCCTGGCAGGCGCCCACGCCTACGAACGGATTTACAACGAACGCACTCCTGTTTTCCGGGGCAATCTGTCCATGCACAGCCGCCGGGGTGCCACCAGCCACCAGATGAACTCCTTCATGGCTGTCTGTGACCGGAAAGCGGACGAAAACCACGGGGATGTATACGGCTTCAACTTCGTATACAGCGGCAGCTTCCTGAACGAAGTGGAAGGGGATCCCACCGGCAAGACCCGTGTACAGATGGGTCTGGGGGACGAAAACTTCAACTACCGCCTGAAGGACGGGGAAACCGTATTCTGTCCGGAAGCCGTTATGACCTACTCTCCCAAGGGGCTGGGCATCATGTCCCGGAACTTCCACCGGTTTGCCAACGATCATATTGTTCCCGCCAAGGCAAAGGAACGCCGTCCCGTTGTGCTGAACTCCTGGGAAGCATTCTACTTCAACATCAATGAAGACGTTATGGTGGACTTTGCCTCTGCCGCCGCCGACTGCGGTATGGATATGGTCATCATGGACGACGGCTGGTTCGGCGCCCGTGTGCATGACAGAGCCGGGCTGGGTGACTGGTATGTAAACAAGAACCGGTTCAAGGAAGGTCTTGCTCCTTATGTGGACCGGGTGAAGAAAACCGGCGTGAAGTTCGGGATCTGGGTGGAACCGGAAATGGTCAACCCGGACTCTGACCTGTTCCGTGCCCATCCCGAATGGTGTATCCGCTGCCCGGAAAGACCCATGTCCTACTCCCGTTCCCAGTATGTACTGGACATGGCCAACCCTGCAGTCATCGAATACCTGAAGGAAATGTTCACCGAAACCTTCCGGGATGTACCCATTGACTACTTCAAGTGGGACATGAACCGCCACATCTCCGAACCCGGTTCTCTGTATCTGGATGCAGAAGACCAGGGCTCCATGGAATACCGTTATATGCAGGGTGTATATTCCCTGTTCCGCTGGTTCATGGAAACCTACCCGGATGCCATGATCGAAAACTGCTCCGGCGGCGGCGGGCGGTACGACCTGGCCATGATGGCGATCAGCTCCCAGATCTGGACCAGTGACAACACCAACGCCCGCGACCGTACCCTGATCCAGTATTCCTCCATGCTGGCATACCCGGCTTCCGTTATGAGCTGCCATGTTTCCAATCCCCACGGCGATATGCACGAGCTGGATCTGAAGTACAAGGTAGCCGTAAACGGTGTACTGGGCTATGAATTCAACGTACTGGACACCCCCGATGAAGTGAAAGACGAAATCCGCCGTCAGGTGAAGGAATACCGTACCTTCGACCTGGTGATCACCGACGGGGAATACTACCGTCTGTCTTCTCCCTATGAATCCGACATTTCCGCCTACTACTTCCAGCTGGGTGATCAGATTCTGCTCAGCGCCATTCTGACAAACGGCCATGCTGTCACCGGCAGGAAGAAAGAATGTAAAAAGCTGGCCGTTCGTACCGCAGATCCCGCCGCCACCTACCGTGACACCCGTTCCGGTATGGTTGTAACCGGCGATGAACTGCGCCGCGGCATTGAAATCGGTGCTTTCAGTCCCGATGGTTCCGGCTGGGACGCCAAGCTGTGGTACTTTGTCAAAGAATAAGCCGAATCAAGTAATGAGCCGGCATCACGTGATTCTTCTTTTGAAATAAACAAAATCAAAGAGGCCCTGTCCGGAGAAGGAGTTAGACTATCCCCCGAAAAATAGACAATGACAAAAAGAACCTCTTGTTGTAGAATATAATGAAATGCACCCCAAAAGTTAGACGATATGATATAATAATCATAACGACTGACAGGGGGTGCATTTTTATGCCTAAAGGTCAACCAAACAAAAGATACACGGGAGAATTCAAGCAAATGGTGGTGGA
>SVSN01000034.1 GCA_015064285.1 Oscillospiraceae bacterium
CGGCGCTGCCAAGGCTATCGGCCTGGTTATCCCCGAACTGAACGGCAAGCTGATCGGCTCCGCTCAGAGAGTTCCCACCTGCACCGGTTCCACCACCATCCTGGTAGCCGTTGTTAAGGGTAAGGACGTTACCAAGGAAGGCATCAACGCTGCTATGAAGGCTGCTGCTTCCGAATCCTTCGGTTACAACACCGACGAAATCGTTTCCTCCGACGTGATCGGTATGCGTTACGGTTCTCTGTTCGATGCTACCCAGACCATGGTAACCAAGATCGACGATGACACCTATCAGGTACAGGTTGTTTCCTGGTACGACAACGAAAACTCCTACACCAGCCAGATGGTTCGCACCATCAAGTACTTCGCAGAACTGAACTAAGTAGAAATACGAAGTTACGGTTTTGCCCATAAAGCATAAGTAACGATAAAGCACTCCCGGAATGTACAGAACGTATAGCCCAGGAGTGCTTTGTGCTATATCCGAAATTTTGTGTTATTCACAACGGAAAGGAGAACCCCATGAAAGAAATGAAACGGATTCTTGCCATCCTTCTGGCATCTGTTGTATGTCTCGGTACCTTTGCGGGCTGTGCTTCCGGTGACGGAGGAGAAACCACAGCAGACACTGCAGCCGACACGGCTCCTGTTGAAACGGAAGAGCCGGATCCTTTTGCAGACTTTGACTACGGCGGACAGAGCTTCCGCGTTTATACCAGTATCAACCAGGCAACCGCTTCACTGCAGTCCTCCAACTTCCTGATCGAGGGGCCGGAAGAACTGACCGGGGAAGCAGCCAGTGACGCAGCTCTCCAGCGGAATGCTTCCGTGGAAGAACTGCTCAATGTCAAGCTGGAATTCGCCCATGTGGACTACGGTTATGACGGCGTACAGAACGATGTACGCACCTACATCATGGCCGGTTCCGATGACTATGAACTGATTATCAATGACCTGTACGGCCTGACCGGTCTTACGGTGGAGGGAATGTTCTATTCTGCCGATGACGGCGAGTATTTTGATTTCACCCAGCCCTACTGGTTCGGTGATTTCATGAAGGATATTGCGTTCAAGGAAGGCGACACCTTCATGATGGCCGGTGACTTCATTATCGATACCCTTCGTACTGCACACTGTCTGGTATACAACAAGGATCTGTATGCGGATCTCTACGGAGACGGTGACGAACTGTACGAAATTGTGCTGAACGGTGAATGGACTCTCGATAAGATGATCGAGCTGGTGGATGGTGCTTATGTGGATACCGACGGCAACGGTACCAAGAACATCGGCGATACCCTGGGCTTCGGCGTGTTCCAGGACTGGGGCCCGTTCATTCCTTTCTCCATTGCCTTGGGCGTGGAATACACTGGTCGTGACGATGAAGGCTATCCCACTCTGGCAATGAACAACGAACGTACCATTCTGATGTGTGACCGGATGTATGACCTGTGGAATTCTCAGGGGACCGGTGCACTGGCGCTGTTCAACAGTGAGCAGGCTGTGGTACTGGAACAGTTTTCTTCCGGTAATATGCTGATCATCGGCTATCAGCAGTTTGGTTCTCTGGAAAGCGATGCACTCCGGGCTTCCGAACATGAAATCGGTATCATTCCCTATCCCAAGCTGGACGCACAGCAGGCAAACTATGTGACTTCCGCTCACGACACTTCCGAAATCGGTCTGATGCCCGTGACCATGCCTCCGGAAAGACTGTCCTTCACCAGTGCCGTTCTGGAAGTGCTGACCCGGGAATCCGGCAAGGATGTGCTGCCTGTATACTATGAAAGCTCCCTGAAGATCAAGTACACCCGTGACGAAGAATCCGCGCAGATGATCGACCTGATCCACGACGGTCTGGGCAACTCCTTCGCACTGGCATGGCATCAGCCTCTGAACACCTTCCTCCAGGGTCTGATTCATGCTTCTGCCATGAGTGAAAACACCTTCGCCAGCAAGTATGCCGGCATGGAAAAGACCCTGCAGGATAAGCTGAATACGCTGATCGAAAATTACAAGAGCAATAACGAAAAGTAATATCCGAATTTTTCCAAAGAAAGATCCTCACTCTGCCTGATTGCGGCAGGGCGGGGATCTTTTGCTGTGATAACCGCTTTGAACAACTGCCGGTTGGAAAAAGTCCGTGAAAAGTCAAAGACGATTCCCTTGCAGACGGTACTGGGGTATGGTATACTGTATACGCAGCTGCAGAACAGAATACGATGAGGTAACATATATGAATGTAGGGAAAAATATATACGAACTGCGAAAGGAAAAAGGACTGACACAGGCACAGCTGGCAGAGAAGATGGGCGTGACGGAGCAGGCTGTTTCCAAATGGGAAAACGGCAATAGTATACCGGATGTGAGCCTGTTTCCGGTACTTGCGAATTATTTCGGCGTGTCCATTGACCGGCTGTACGGATTCCATCTGGACAGTTATGACAGGGAAGTGGAGAAAATCTGCAAAGAAGCGGATGCAGCAGGAGATACGTACAGGGAGATTGCAATTCTATCGGGAGGACTGGAAAAGTATCCCAACAGCGAAGTGCTGAAAATCAACCTGGCGTTTTCTCTGTCCATGGTGAACCGGATTTCGGAGGATGAAAAGGAAAAAAGAGAAGCGCTGGGAAAAGCTGTCCGTCTGTGCGAAGAAGTTGTTGCTGTCAGCGGCAGTGAAAAGCAACGGGATGACGCATGGCATATGCTGAGCCGGATTTATACGGAAACCGGGGAATCCGGCAAAGCATTGGAAGCCGTTTCCCGGATCAGTGCGGAGGGATACTTCTACCGGCTGGTGGGGACGGTCAACGCCCTGCGGTTCGGGAAGCAGTATGCAGAGCAGGCGGCTTTTGCGGAAACAAACCTGTGGAAATGCCTGCGCGCCATGCATCAGATGATCGAAAGTCTGGCGGGGACGCTTATGGAAACCGGTGACTGCGACAGAGCTGCTGCGTTTCTCCGGGCGGATGCCGTACTGCTGTCTGCGTTTGATGAGGGCTGCGGGGACTTTGAGGTGTGCGCCAAGCTGTTCTCCTGTCTGTCGCTGGCACATTGTTATAAGAAAGCCGGTGATCGTGAAAGCTGTCTTACCCAGCTGGAACAACTGGCAGCTCTGGCGGCGCAGGCAGAGAAGGCAGCTGAGGGAAGAACGGGGGACGACTGGTATATCCACGCACGCAATCCTCTGTTTTTCGCCTATGATCCGGATATTCATGAGGAATATGTATCAGGCTTCCCGGTGGCTGATATCCTTGAGGGGTTCCGCGGATTCATGGGAGGGGATGAAGCCTGCAGAGATGCATTTGAAAAGCTTCTTGCACAGTACAGCAGATAATATAGTCAGGAAAGCATCGTGAAGAACGGTGCTTTTTTGCTCTTTTCCCGAAATCCGCTTGCATTATGCCGGAAATATGGTATAATAAGGTTGGATAATTTTATATTCCCGGAGGATAGATTATGAAACTCGGTATGATCCGTTTCCCCAATGAGGATGGCTTTAAGTATCTGGCTGAGAAAGAGCTGGAATTCATGGAAGTCTGCTGCAACAGCGATGACGACAGCCGGTATTTCATCGAACACAAGGACGAAATCAAAGGCTACATCGAGCAGTACAAGGTTCCCCTGCAGTCCGTAGGCCGCTGGAATGCCGCTCCCATCCGGGAAGGCAAGCTGTGCTGCGAAGCGCTGGATCTGCAGAAGAATCTGATGGCCGCCGTGGCGGAAGTGGGTTCTCCCGTATTTGTGTGCGGCTGTGCCTATGACAATTCTGTTTCTCTGTATAAGAACTACTGCCTGGCTGTGGACTATTTCGGGCAGCTGGTGGAAGAAGCCAGGAAGTACAACGGCATGAAGGTGGCCGTGTACAACTGCGACTGGGGCAACTTTGTGTGCACTGATGAACAGTGGAAGATCGTGTTGGGTGAAATTCCGGAACTGATGCTGAAATATGACTGTTCCCACTCCTTCAGCCGCAACCAGGATTATATTGCCGAACTGAATACCTGGATGAGCCGTGTGGCCCATATGCACATCAAGGGTGTTGCCAAGGTGAATGCCGATTCCGTGGACAATCCGCCCGCCGGTATGGACAGCATTGACTGGCCTACCGTGTTCTCTCTGATCTATCGTTACGGCTACGATGCAGGTCTGTCCATTGAGCCTCACTCCTCCATCTGGCAGGGCGCTCTGGGAGAAGCCGGTATCGATTATACCATCCGGTATATGAAGCCCTTTATCCTTCGCTGAACCTGCAGAGGGAGAAAATACAGATTCTTTATGACAAGGGTGAATTTTGCCGTTTTTTCCGGATTAAACCCAGGATTACGGCAAAATGTCCGAGGTTACTCTTGACATAATCATATTTTTGTGATATTATATTCATATGGATTGCGTATTCGCATATTGTCCGCAACAAAAAAATTCTAAAACTGGAGTATGGTATGGAAACAAAACGTAATATCAAGTATTTCACTGCCCCGCCGATCAATGTGATCGCTATCATTGGCTGGGCCATTGCTCTTGTGGGTGTTATTCTGGCCAGTGCTTTCTGGTCCACTCGTATCCCCGGTATCGTTACTGCAATCGTAGGTCTGTTTGTTGTTGTATTCGCTTCCGGCGGTAAGTCCAACGACACGGACATTGACTTCCAGATCAAGGAAAAGCTCGGCAATCTGCAGGAACGTTCCGAAAAGAAGTACGAAGTGTACGAACAGCACTTCCTGAAGATGCTGAAGCCCATCAATCTGCAGGGTTATGATTTTGAAGCTGCCGAAGAACCTTTCTACTACACCAGAGGTAAGGACGGCAGACACCGTACCAACTATTTTGCAGGCTGCAACATCATTTTCACCAATGAAAAGGTTTACATTCTGGGTCGCCGTTTCTCTCTGACCGATGACCTGATTGATACCGAAATCACCGGTAATTACTTCTACTTCGATCTGTTAAGAGCTGAACTGGAAGAAAAGGTTTATGAAACCAAGAAGGGTGACCGCACCATTCAGGTTCCTTTCTATGTCTTCAAGATTCTGAAGGCTGACGGCAGCGAAGCTCTGCGTATGTGCGTAGACTACGGCGCAGACACCGACAAGGCTATTGAAAACATCACCCGTGCTATCACCGTTCGTCAGAAGGAACTGGAAAAGAGAGCTAAGGAAGCTGCTGAACGTAAGGCTGCATTCCGTGCCAAGATCGAAGCTGAAAAGGCTGCTGACGCCGCTGCTGCTGCAGAAGCTGAAGCAAACGCATAAGCTGAGAGAAACAGGGACTGTTTTCCCATACATATGACATTCATGAAAAAGACACTGAATCCTGACGGAAACGGTGTCTTTTTTTTGGCCGAAAGGATGGCTGGAATCTATTGACCCGGCGTGGATTTTGGTGTATAATATATATTGAAATATAATGCAAAAATATGGGCTTTACCGGACGGGAGGAAAACTATGGTAGAGATCACCGGGGTGCTGCCCCGATCCCGTGCGGCAAAGAAAGGGATTTTGCCGGGGGACATTCTTCTGGAAATCAACGGACACAAAATCCGTGATGTACTGGATTACCGGTTCCGGCTGGCGGAAAAGACGGTCTGCCTGAAGCTGCACAGAGGGCCGGATCTGCTGGAAGTGACCATCCGTAAGGACGAGTATGATGACATCGGACTGGAGTTTGCCACACCGCTGATGGATAAGAAACATCGCTGTGAAAACGGCTGCATCTTCTGCTTTATCGACCAGAATCCGGCAGGAATGCGGGAATCCATTTACTTCAAGGACGATGATTCCCGGCTGTCCTTTCTCCATGGCAACTATATCACTCTGACAAATCTGCACGATGAAGACATTGATCGGATTCTGGAGATGCACATATCTCCCGTGAACGTGTCGGTGCATACCACCAATCCCGAGCTGCGGGTGCAGATGATGAAAAACAAGCGCTCCGGGGAAGTACTGGCCTATCTGCGCAGACTGGCGGAGGGCGGTACCAAACTCCGGGGACAGATTGTGCTGTGCCGCGGGATCAATGATGGGGCGGAACTGGAACGGACGATGCGGGATCTGTACACCTATTATCCGGCGATGGACAGCGTGGCCATTGTGCCTGCGGGGCTTACGGGACACCGGGATGGATTGTATCCGCTGGAACCTTTTACGGCAGAAGAGTGCCGTGCGGTGGCGGAGCAGGTGAACCGATTCGGTGAAAAGTGTCTGGCGGAATGCGGACAGCGGATTTTCTATGCATCCGATGAGTTTTATGTAAAAGGCGGTATACCTCTGCCTACAGAAGACTATTATGAGGAATATACCCAGATTGAAAACGGCGTGGGTATGCTGACATCCTTTGAGAACGAGTTCCGCTCTCTGCTGAAAATGCTGGATGATGATGAGCTGACAAAGGAAAATCATGTTTCCGTTGCCACCGGGGAAGCCTCTGCCGAAATGATTGAGAAGCTGGTTGGTGAAGCCAAGGCTGTCTGCCCGAATCTGGAATGCCATGTATATGTGGTGAAGAATCATTTCTTCGGCGGACATGTGACGGTGACGGGACTTTTGACCGGAAAGGATCTGGCAGAACAGCTGACCGGAAAAGACCTGGGCGAAAGACTGCTTCTGTCCCGGACAACCCTGCGGAGTGAAGGAGATCTGTTCCTGTGCGGGATGACACCGGATGCACTGGCGGAAACGCTGGGCACCGAACTGTGCTTTGTGGAGCAGGACGGCGGCGCATTTCTGGAAAGCCTGCTTGGGCTTTGAGATAAGTTTAAGATAAGCAAGAGATAAAGTAAGAAATGATGGAATCCCCCATAAGGAGGAAGAAAAAATGGGAAAACCGGTAATTGCCATCGTTGGACGGCCCAATGTTGGTAAAAGTACACTTTTCAATAAACTGATCGGGGAAAGACGGGCGATTGTGGAAGATACCCCCGGCATTACCCGTGACCGGATCTACGGTGAAACCGAATGGCGCGGGAAGACTATGATTGTTATCGACACCGGCGGGATCGAACCCAAAACCGATGATATAATTCTGAAGAAAATGCGGGAGCAGGCACAGATCGCTATCGATACGGCGGACGTAATTCTGTTCATGTGCGACATCCGTACCGGGCTTCTGGCGGACGACATGGACATCGCTGTTATGCTGAAAAAGAGCGGCAAGCCTGTCATCCCCTGTATCAATAAATCCGACCGGATCGGGGATGTGGATGCCGGGTTCTATGAATTCTATGAACTGGGCTTCCCCATTGATCCCATTCCGCTTTCTTCTCTGCACGGCAGCGGCAGCGGTGATGTGCTGGACGCCGTGCTGGAAGCACTTCCGGATTTTGAAAATGAAGAAGGCGACAACGATGTGATTTCCGTAGCGGTCATCGGGAAACCCAACGCCGGGAAATCCTCTCTGATCAACCGGATTCTGGGGGATGACCGACTGATCGTGTCCAACATTGCCGGTACCACCAGAGACGCCATCGACACGTTCCTGGAAAACGAACACGGCCGGTATAACTTTATTGATACTGCCGGGATCCGCCGCCAGAGCAAGGTGGAAGAACGGGTGGAAAAGTACAGCGTTCTCCGGGCGAAAATGGCTGTGGAACGGGCGGATGTGTGCCTGATCGTCATTGATGCCAAGGAAGGGATCACCGAACAGGACGAAAAGATCGCAGGGCTGGCTCATGAAGCCGGCAAGGCATCCATCATCTGCGTGAACAAATGGGACGATATCGACAAGGATAACGATACTACCAACAAGTTCACCAAAGATATCACCAATGCTCTGTCCTATATGACCTACGCACCCATCATGTTTATCTCCGCCAAGACCGGGCAGCGTGTGGACAAGCTGTTTGAACAGATCAATTATGTGCACAACCAGACCAATATGCGTGCCTCCACCGGTATGCTGAACGATGTGCTGGCAGATGCAGTGGCAAGAGTACAGCCTCCGTCCGACAAGGGCAGACGGCTGAAGATCTACTATATGACCCAGACCAGCGTGGCGCCGCCCACTTTCGTAATGTTCTGCAACAATGCGGAGCTGTTCCATTTCTCCTATCAGAGATATCTTGAAAACTGTCTGCGTACAACCTTTGGTTTCCGGGGGACTCCTGTCCGGCTGATTGTGCGGCAGAAGGGCGAAAATGCGGATGTGTGAGGTGTGTGGCTGAGTCATGTTTGAAGATATTTTTTATGACGGCCTGTTCGGGTGTCTTCTCGGGCAGGTGCATGGAAACAACGGTGTATTCACCCTTCTGATGGCACTGGGGGTGCTGACCAGTATCGTATTCCCCTATCTGCTGGGCAGTGTCAACAGCGGGATCGTTCTCTCCAAGATTTTTTACCATGAAGATATCCGTACCCAGGGAAGCGGCAATGCGGGAGCTACCAATATGCTCCGTACCTACGGTAAGAAAATGGGCATCATGACTTTCGTCTGTGACTTTGTCAAAGGGTGCCTGGGGGTTGTGATCGGCCGGCTGATGTTTGGTCTTTTGGGCAGTTATATCGGCGGTCTGTTCTGCGTGCTGGGACACATTTTTCCCTGTTACTATAAGTTCAAGGGCGGTAAAGGTGTTGCTACTTCCGCCGGGATGGTGCTGATGACCAACTGGAAGGTACTGCTGGTGCTGGTGGTGATTTTTGCGCTGCTGGTATACATGACCAAGTACATATCTTTCGGTTCCATTATGGTATATCTGCTGTATCCTCTGCTGCTGAGCAAGATGAAAGCGCCTACCGATCCGTCTATTGCCATTCTGATTGCCTTTACCATCACCATCATTGGGGTGGTCATGCACCGGAAGAATCTGAAACGGATTTTCGACGGTACGGAGAGCAAGGTTTCCTTCAATGTGAAAGATAAGCCCACCTCTGTGGAACCGGAAATTTCTCTGCCGGAAGAAGATACGGATGCCGGGGAGGAACAGAAATGAGCACCGCTGAAGCGATCCGTTTTGCTGAACTGGTGCAGACTTCTGCCCGGACAGGACGGATGAAATCCTGTACATTATATAAATCCACAGAAAAGGAACTTTCCAAGGCTAAGGGCAGCGTAAAAAAGATCGGCGGTGAGCCGGTACTGCAGCTGGAACGGTTCTGGACCGAGGGGCGGCTGACCCATGAAAATATTCCGTTTGCGGAAATTACGGATGTACTGCCCGGTTATCTGGGAACCCAGTTCCGGCAGGCTGATCTTGTGACCGCTGACGGTTCCGCTTCGCTGATGATTTCCTCCAAAGGAAAGGTTACACTGCTGGTCAAAGGCGAACTGAAGCAGCCTGAGAATATGACAGTAACCGGTAAAACGGATGTGTCTGCCAACAACCGGGCGAAAAACCGTCTTTTGACCGGAGAAGAAGACTTCCTGCGCCATCTGGGCGTGTCCGATGAAAAAGGACGGGTACACGACAAGCGTCAGTCCAAGTTCCGCCAGATCTGCCGTTTTGTGGAATACATAAAAGATGCGGCGGAAAGCCTGCCGAAGGAAGGAAAGCTGTATGTGGCGGATCTTTGCTGCGGCAAGAGCTATCTGAGCTTTGCTGCGTATTACACCCTGACGGCGATTCTGGGCAGAGAAGTGGACATGGTCTGCGTGGATCTGAAAGAATCGGTGATCCGGGAATGTGCGGAGATTGCTGCCGGTCTGCACTATGACGGTATGCATTTTCTCTGCCAGAATATTTTTGACTATCAGCCCGAGAACCCGCCTCACATGGTGATCTCCCTTCATGCCTGCGATACGGCAACGGATGCGGTGCTGGAGGTAGCTATGCGGAACCGGGCGTGGGTGGTACTTTCCACCCCCTGCTGTCATCACGACATGAACAACCGGCTGAACTGTCCTGCGGTGGACTTTATCGGGGAACGGCCCCTGCTGCGGCAGAAATTCTGCGATGCGGCAACGGATGCCCTCCGGCTGCTGCGGCTGGAAGCCATGGGATATAAAACCGATGCTACCGAGCTGATCGACCCGGAAGAGACGCCCAAGAATATCATGCTCCGGGCATGGAAGAAGCACGGCTGGAAACCGGACAGTCCGGAAGCGGTGCAGAAATGGGAACGCTACAGAGATACCTACCGTTTCCTGTATAGCGAAGAACCGCCGGCTCTGCCCGAAACCATCTGACGAACTTTATTTTATTACATAGAAAGGCTTACTGCTATGGAACTGAATGCCCTGATCGCTGCTATCGGAAATACCGCGCTGACAGCAAAGGAACGTCTGGACGCTCTGCGGGAAATCGCAAAGAATCTGGACAAGATCGAACGTACCGAACCCGGTATCTTCGTGAACAACCACATCCACACCTGCTACTCTTTCTCTCCCTACACCCCCACTTCCGCTGTGTTCTACGCATGGAAGGCCGGGCTGCGTACTGCCGGGATCATGGACCACGACAGCGTAGGCGGCATCAAGGAATTTATCGAAGCAGGGGCAATCATGAATATGCCCATCACCTGCGGTTTTGAATGCAGAGTCAACGTGAAGGGCACCGCACTGGAAGGCAAGAAGATCAACAACCCTGACCAGAAGTCCTGCGCATATCTGGCGATGCACGGCATTCCCCATCAGAATGTAGACAAGGCCGAAGCAGTTCTTGCCGGTGTCAGAGAAAAGAGAAACGCAAGAAACCGGAAGATGTGCGCCAGAATCACCGAAATGACCCGTGCGAACGGTATTGAACTGGATTTTGACAACGATGTATACCCGATTTCCATGGCAAAGGAAGGCGGCAGCATCACCGAACGGCACATTCTGTTTGCGCTGACCAAGAAGATTACCGCCAGATACCCGAACAGAGAAGAAGCCTGCGATTTCGTGGAACAGCTGACCGGCAAGCCTCTGGGCGACAAGACCCGCACCAAGCTGATCGAAGCACCGGAAAACTTCTACGAATACGACATTCTGGGCGTTCTGAAGGGTCACATGGTAGAAAAGTTCTACGTGGACGCTGATGAAGAATGCATGAACATCCGGGAATTCACCGCGCTTGCCAAACAGCTGGGTGCCATCTCCGCCTATGCTTACCTGGGTGACGTAGGAGAAAGCCCCACAGGGGACAAGAAGGCCCAGAAGTTCGAAGACGATTATCTGCCCGAACTGTTTGATACGCTGGCCGACTGCGGTTTCTCCGCTGTGACCTATATGCCTTCCCGGAACACCAAGGAACAGCTGGCAACCCTGATGCAGTACTGCCACGACCGGAATCTGTTTGAAATCTCCGGCGAAGACATCAACTCTCCCCGTCAGTCCTTTATCTGTCAGGCACTGGCCGATCCCGCTTACAAGCATCTGCGGGTAGCCACCTATGCCCTGATCGGCCACGAAATGGCTGCTTCCGAATGCCAGTGCAAGTCCATGTTCTCCGACAAGACCAAGGAAGCCACTCCCGCTCTGGCTGACCGTATTGCCGCATACTCCAGGATCGGCGGCTGGCAGGAATAATTTTTGACGACAATTTTGCCGATATATACTACATACGAAAGGAATCCATGATTATGAGTCTCGAAACTCTCGTACATTTTTCCAATGCATACGGTGCTAACCCCGCATTCGTTCTGGCCGGCGGCGGCAACACCTCCTATAAGACCGCAGATACCCTGTATATCAAGGGCAGCGGCACTTCTCTGGCTACCATCAAGGGTGAGCAGTTTGTAAAGATGGACCGCAAGGCTCTTGCCGCCATCTGGGAAAAGACCTACTCTGCCGATGAAAAGGAAAGAGAGGCGGAAGCTCTGGCGGACCTGATGGCTGCCAAGATGCCGGGCGAAGAAGCCAAGCGTCCCTCCGTGGAAACCCTGCTCCACGACCTGTTCCCCCAGCAGTTCATTCTGCATGTACATCCCTCTTCCGTAAACGCCATTACCTGCTCTCAGCAGGCAAAGGAAGCGGCTCTGGCACTGGTTCCCGGCGCTGTTTGGGTGGACGAATGCAATCCCGGTTATATTCTGGCTGCTACCTGCCGGGAAAAGATGCTGGCATACAAGGCAGAAACCGGCCGTGATGCTTCCGTTGTGTTCCTGCAGAACCACGGTATCTTCTTTGCCGCCGACACCGAAGCGGAACTTGACGAACTGGTATCCGGCATCATGAATGCCATCGACGCCAAGCTGGCTGTAAAGCCCGACTTCTCCGAAGCAGAATTCTGCAAGTGCACCGCTGCCAAGATTGCTCCCGTACTGCGTATGTGCTATGACGCAGAAGGCCAGGCTGCAGTTGTGTTCACTGCCAACAAGCAGGTTCTGGAATTTGCCGCTTCCGCTGAAGCTTTTGCCGTGCTGAAGCAGCCCCTGTCCCCCGACCACATCGTATACTGCAAGGCTGAACCCCTGTTTATCGAAGATTTCGCTCCCGAAGCCATCAAGGCCGCATTCGACGAACTGAAGGCAAGACGGGGCTTCGCTCCCAAGGTTGTATTTGCCAAGGGCATCGGTATGTTCACTGTTGGCGCATCCCTGAAGGAAGCCAAGACTGCAGCTGTGGTATGGCAGGATGCTATGACCATCACCGTTCTGGCACAGAACTTCGGCGGCGTACGTCACATGGCTCCCGATATGGTAGACTTTATCGTGAACTGGGAAGTGGAATCCTACCGTGCGAAGGTATCCCTGGCCGGCGGTTCTGCCAAAGCTCTGGCCGGCAAGACTGCTATCGTAACCGGTTCCGCACAGGGCTTCGGTGCCGGTATCGCCGAATACCTGGCCAAGGAAGGCGCAAACGTGGTAATCGCTGACATGAACGCTGCCGGTGCTGCTGCTACCGCTGAAAAGATCGCCGCTGAATACGGTGTGGGCACTCTGGCCGTTGTTGCCAACGTATCTGACGAAGCCAGCGTGGAAAACATGATGAACGAAACCGTTCTGGCTTTCGGCGGTCTGGATATTTTTGTAAACAACGCCGGGATCGTTCGCGCCGGTTCTCTGGAAGAAATGACCAAGGCCAATTTTGAACTGGTTGCCGCTGTCAACTACACCGCATACTTCCTGTGCGCCAAGTACGCTTCCGCCGTTATGAAGCTGCAGAGAGCTGTTGCGCCCGGCTACATGATGGACATTATCGAAATCAACTCCAAGTCCGGTCTGTCCGGCTCCAACAAGAACTTTGCCTACGCCGGTTCCAAGTTCGGCGGTATCGGCCTGACCCAGTCCTTCGCTATGGAACTGGCGCCCTACGGCATCAAGGTCAACGCTGTCTGCCCCGGCAACTTCCTGAACGGTCCCCTGTGGTCCGACCCGGAAAAGGGCCTGTTCGTACAGTATCTGAACGCCGGCAAGGTACCCGGTGCCAAGACTGTGGAAGACGTAAAGAAGTTCTACGAATCCAAGGTACCCCTGGGACGCGGCTGCGAAATCGAAGACGTTGCCAAGGCTGTACTGTACATCATTTCCCAGAAGTACGAAACCGGTCAGGCTGTTCCCGTAACCGGCGGTCAGGAAATGCTGAAGTAATTACGACATAAAGTGATATGAAAACCGGATGGATCACGATAGATCTGTCCGGTTTTTCTGTTTGCTGATACCACCGGTTTTTCTGGAGGACATGTATATCGGCAAACCACATACAGCGTAATTCATCCATATTACCAAAAATTCTCTGTTAACTTTGCCTATTATCCCCATTGACATTCCATTTTCTATCGTTTACAATATACATATACTGTGTAACTATACCCATTTCATAATAGGAGTTAATTATGCGAGGCAGAAGAAAAACTGTAAAAATATCCGAAGCGGAATGGAGCATCATGAAGGTGCTGTGGGATGGCTGTGAAAACAGCGAACGGGGGATGACGCTTGGCGAAATCGTCAGCAAGCTGGCGGAGACCAGTGACTGGAGCAATACCACCATCCGTACCCTGATCATCCGTCTGTCGGAAAAGGGAGCCGTTTCCATCGACAAGACCACCGGTGTATATAAATATACACCCAATTCTTCCAAGAGTGAGTGTGTGCGCAGCGAGGTGAATTCTTTCATTGACAGAGTTTTTGCGGGTTCTGCATACAATCTGATGGCTTCTCTTGTGAAAGAAGGTAAATTCAGCGACAAGGAACGGCAGGAGATTATCCGGATCCTGAACGACATCGAAGCGGAATAATGGAAAATCACGGGAGGATATATGCCTGAATATCTGGTACTGTTACTTGTCCAGGTCACGATCTTCTCTTCCGTAACCGCTGTTCTGCTTCTGGCGGTCAAGTGGCTTTTCCGCCGCCGGATTCCGCCCATGCTCAGTCTGATTCTCTGGCTGATCCTGCTGGTACGGGTTACCATACCTGTATTGCCGGAAAGTGCGCTGTCCATTTACAATCTGATCCCGGCTGGTCGGGAAATCCAGTTTTCACTGACATACGATAATACCTCTGACAGTACTGCAGGAGACGATTTGGCATCTGCTGAAAATCCATACAAGTTTAGTACACAGGAGACGGAAGATTCCGCAACAACAGGTCTGGAGGCGGAGGAATCTGCGCTGACAGATGCGGCTTTGCAGGCAGAGCGTCTGCGAAACCGGGAAAGTCTGCGGCATATGTTCTGTATTGCTGTACTGATGTTTTTTTTCGGTGGAATGCTTCTGACTGCTGCGGTACAGGTTTGGCTGTATATACATGCAATCCATCGGGTGTACCGTCAGTCTGCTCCGTGCCGGGATCCGGAACTGCTGCAAATCTATACGGAAACCGCTGCCGGTCTGCGGATCATGGATAAAAAGGCGCCGCCGCTCCGTCTGGGGAGTTCGACGATGCTGGCCGGTATGCTTCAGCCCTGCGTGATCCTGTGTGTGGAAAATATTTCTGCATCGGAAGAAAGGATTTCGCCGGCCGAGCTGCGTATGATCTTTCTGCATGAACTGAACCATTTCAAATACCGGGACAACTGGATTTTGCTTCTGTCCACACTGGTCTGTACCATTTTCTGGTACAATCCCCTGCTGTGGCTGGTACGGAATATTCTCAGAGAGGATATTGAAGTGCTGTGCGATGCGCGTACACTGGAAACATGCGGGATTCAGGAACAGGAATATGCCCGGATGCTGTGCCGCAGCTCGCATCTGCCGGTGACCGCACCGGAAGCCGGGGTGGCTATGTCAGCAAGCGGAAGAAAACTCAAACTGCGCCTGCAGCATATTTCCAGCCGCCGCAAGGGTATGTTTCTGCCGCGGATTCTGTCGCTGGTGCTGTGTTCTGCGATGATTGCACTGTGTCTGACCAATCCAATGGTGGCGGCAGAAAGCGCATACACGCCCTATATAGAGCGGATTGCTGCTATGACAGGACGGTCGGTACGGGATCTTACGCTTGCGGAACAGATGACTGTGCAGGAATTTCTGGAACTGCTTGACGGAATGTTTGCCTACGAAGCGGATCCCTATCTGCAGTGGAAAATGGGCGGCGGAGACTTTGCTTCGTTTGTGCAGCTGGCGGAAGAATCATCTTTTGTTTCCGAACAGATCACAGATGCGGTGCGCCATATGGAGCCGGAAGATACGCTGACACTGGAAAACTGTGCGATCCTTTTGTCCTGTACTGCCGGACTTCTGGGGGAAGGACGGTTTTGTGAAGCGAAAGAAATACTGCCGGAAATGCTTTCTCAGAATACCATGGAATCCCTCTGCCGGAATCTGACCAAAGAGGAAGCGGCGCTGTTACAGTCCTGTTACAATGTCGGGGTGGAAGGCGCTCAGGTGGAATTTTCGTACATATACACCGAAGCGATGATGAAACTCATCCTTTCCCGAATACAGGGGACCTGGTTCCGGGAAAAGCTGAGCGGATACTATCAGAAAGTAAATCTGAGCGGCGACAAGCTGAATAAGGTTACAGCCTATCTGAACAATACGGTACGTTTTGTTGGAATTGGAAGGGATTTCTACATCTGTGACCCTGCTCTTTCCCGGGTGGAAGAAGAATTTCTGCGCGGCATTCTGGGTGCTGCATATGCCGGGGAACGGGAGGATATATATTATCTGAAAAAGACAGAGGACGGTTGTTCCTTTGAGAAAGCAGCGGAACTGATTTCGAAAGCGGGAATGACAGGGGAAGAAATGTATGCGGAATATGCCCAGCTGGGTGTAACTGCATACACAGATACACCGGTATCGGCGTTCTTGGACGAGAATGGCTCTGTCAGAACAACAGAAGCCCAGCTGGATGCTTATGCAGCACGGTTTCCGGAGGATCAGTATCTGCCTGCCCTGCTGGAAATGCTGATTTACCACGATGCAGAATCACAGGAAAATGTGTATCAGGATCCGTTCCTGCGGCATCATTATACCGCAGATCCTGAAAACGTGCCGGAATGCCGGAAGCTGGTGTTTGCCATGTGCAGCCGGATGAATGCAGCAGCGTTCACGATGCAGTATCACTATGATTCTGTGGAGATTACCGATATGATGTCTCCTGCTGCTGAAGAAGCCTGTCTTTTGGCTGCCAATCTGGGGGTTATCCACTTCAGCAGACATCCGGTGTCGGTACAGAGACAGCTGACCGGCGGCCAGTGTGCACGGATTCTGTGCCGATTCCTGGCTTCCATAACCAATGCAAACTGAACCAAGAGAGCGTGTATGCTCTCGGCGGATGATCCGTGAGAGATACGCGCTCTTTGTTCATGTGTTTTTTTCAATGGTGTACAGACTGTTCAGAATCAGCCAGAGAGAGGGGAAATACCGCATGATATTCCATACACCGATTCCCTGCAGTCCCAGTTCCCGCACCAGACGAAGCTGGGCATCTGCGCTGCGGGCATTCTGGAACCACACCACGTGCTGTACGGCATCGCTGTAGGTTTCCGGCCGGTCGTAGTAATAGTAATATGGAGCCTGTTCTTCGGTATCATATTCGATTGCTGTATTTTTCTGCAGTGCCCGTTCAACTGCCGCCACATTGCCGAGGGACTGGGCTTTTGTTTCTCCCCGGACAAAGGGCAGAGGCCAGTCATATCCATAATTGGGCACACCCATAAAGATTTTCTCCGGTGGAATCACGGTGACAGCGTAATCCAGTACATGACGGACTTCCGGCAGAGGGGAAACGGCTCTGGGCGGACCGTACGTATACCCCCATTCGTATGTCATGACCAGCACATTGTCGGCAGCGGCTCCCAGGGCAGCATAATCGTGTCCTTCGTACAGCAATCCCGGCTGATCGGCACGGTATTTGGGGGCAAGAGAGACGAACACCACGCCGTCTTCTCCCAGTGCATCCTGCAGCAGCGTGATAAACTCCGCATAGGCATCGGCAGAACCGCCGGGGATATATTCGAAATCCACATCCACGCCGCCGTATCCTTTGGAACGAACTGTGTCTACGGTACTGCTGATTACCTGTGCACGCAGATTGGGATTGTTCAGTACCAGCTCTGCCCGGGAACTGGAAAATGTGCCGGCTTCTGTCAGGGAGGTCAGTACCAGCAGCGGAATTGTCCTGTATTCCCGGCAGATGGCGATGATTTCTTCATCATTACCAGCCGGCGGCAGCAGTGCCCCCTCTTCCGTGATACCGTAATTAAAAACAGATAAGTAGGTCAGATAGGGCAGCGTGCGCCGGAGAACAGATCGGTCAATGTTGGTATAGGCATATCCGTTGGTGCGGATGGAACCCAACGGCGGTGTTTCATAAGCGATATTCAGCACCTGGCCGGGAAAAATACCGGGAATGCCGCCAAGCTGGGGATTGTTGCGGTACAGTGTCAGCAGTGGTACGCTGTACTGTTCTGCAATGCCGGAGAGGGTATCGCCGCCGCGGACAGTGTGGGTGACCGTGGGAAAGAGAATCACAAGATCCTGTCCTACCACCAGCTGTCCCGGGTTCATCAACATATTGTCGGTAATGATACGGGAGGCAGGAACGCCGTATTGCCGGGCAATGGAATAGATGCTGTCCCCCCTTTGTACAGTATGGATATGCAAAGAATCACCTCGCAAAAAGAGTATCTGATATCAGTATATGCCTGCAGGAGAGAAAAGTTTCCGAAATCTGTGCATATCCGGCGGGAAATATGGAACACTATGAGCAGATCAGAGAGAATGAGAGGATCGTATATGGTATTTTGTAAAAGAGCAGTGATTGAACGTGTAGACGCCAGAGAAGTTCTGGATTCCAGAGGAAATCCGACTGTAGAGGCTATTGTGACGCTGGATAATGGCATCATGGGCTGTGCCATGGTACCCTCCGGTGCTTCAACCGGGAAATATGAGGCCCATGAACTGCGGGACGGTGACAAAAAGCGGTATGGCGGCAAAGGAGTTCTGGCGGCTGTAGAAAACGTGAAAGGAAAAATCAACGACTGCCTGAAGGGGCTGCCGGTCTGCCAGGGAACCATCGATACGGCTATGATCCGTGCGGATGATACGGAAAACAAGAAACGGCTGGGTGCCAATGCCATGCTGGCGGTATCTCTGGCAGCAGCCAAGGCAGGAGCGGCCTATCAGGGTGTACCGCTGTACCGGTATATCGGCGGGATTCATGGATCCAGACTGCCCACGCCTATGATGAATATCCTGAACGGCGGCGCACACGCTTCCAACAATGTGGATATACAGGAGTTTATGATCCTGCCGGTGGGTTTTTCCACATTCCGGGAAGCACTGCGTGCCGGAGCTGAGATTTACCATACGCTTGGCAAACGGCTGAAAGCTGCCGGAAAATCCACCGGTGTGGGGGATGAAGGCGGTTTTGCCCCGGATATGCAGAGTACCGGAGAGGTGCTGACCGCCATTGTGGAAGCCATCGAAGAGGCTGGATATACCACAGAACAGGTGAAAATCGCACTGGATGTGGCTTCTTCCGAATGGGCGGACGGGGATAAATATATTTTTCCGAAGGCCGGCGGATCTGCGGATTCTGTGGAACTGGTGAATCAGTATCAGGATCTGGCGGAAAAATACCCCATTGTTTCCATTGAAGATGGCCTTGGAGAAGATGACCACCAGGGCTGGAAATCCATGACAGAACGGCTGGGGAACAGAATGATGCTGGTGGGAGACGACTATTTCGTGACCAATCCGAAAAAACTGAAGGATGGGATTGAAAACCACTGCGGCAACGCTATTCTTGTCAAGCCCAACCAGATCGGTACAGTGACGGAAACCATTGCCGTTGTAAATCTGGCGAAGGAACACGGGTACCGGACAATTCTTTCCCACCGCTCGGGGGAAACCGGAGACACCAGCATTGCCGATCTGGCTGTGGGGCTGAACGCGGGCTTTATTAAAACCGGTGCGCCCTGCAGAGCGGAAAGGACAGAGAAGTACAACCGGCTTCTGACCATTGAGGAAGCCCTCCGCGGTACGGCGGTATATGGGAATAATATTTGAATAAAACGTAAATACCGGTATGAAACTCTTGCAATTCCTATGGAAATGTGATATAATGGGCGTATCGTGTGGTAAAAGCGCATGGTATGCCCGGTTTCCCGGGAACTGTGCACACCGACGATTCCAAACAAAACCAAGGCAAAGATAACTCGTGAAATAAGGCCATACCAGCCGGGGAAGCAGCGGGGCCCTGTACCTGCAGTCCGCTACAGCAGGGGTGGATTCCCGGAACGAGGGCAGAACTTGTGTGGTCAGCGTCGTTTTAGGCTGTGATGAGGAATGGGTCTTGCGCGATCGGCAGCTGTGAACCATGTCAGGTGGGGAACCAAGCAGCATTAAGCAGTGTCGCCGATGCGCCGCGAGGCAGCCTGTTCGGAGCAGAACGGACGAAACGCGCACATGATCTTCTGTTCGACTTCCGGGTGTATGGTCGTATTTTGCGGGTTATTTTCCTGTTTTGGTGAGACTGTGGGAAGGAGAACGAGATATGCATCAGGCTTTGTACCGGAAATACAGACCTAAATCCTTTGACGACGTATGCGGCGAAGACCATGTTGCTTCTGTTCTGCGGTACCAGACCCAGATGGGTAAGGTTTCCCATGCGTATCTTTTCTGCGGACCCAGAGGGACAGGAAAGACTACCTGCGCCAAGATTCTGGCAAAAGCGGTCAACTGTGAGCATCCGGAAAACGGCAATCCCTGCGGAAAGTGTTTTGCCTGCGAGAGTATTGACAACGGTACTGCTACCGATGTACTGGAAATGGACGCCGCTTCCAACAACGGGGTGGAATACATCCGGGACATCCGTGATGAGGTAAACTATACTCCTGCGGCACTGAACAAAAAAGTGTACATCATCGACGAGGTGCACATGCTGTCCCAGAGTGCGTTCAATGCACTGCTGAAAACGCTGGAAGAACCTCCGGCACACGTGGTATTCATTCTGGCGACTACCGAGCTGCACAAGCTGCCGGCTACCATTATTTCCCGGTGTCAGCGTTTTGACTTCCGGCGGATTGCGGTGGACACCATTGCCGCCAGACTGCAGCACATTGCGGAAGCGGAATCTATGGAGCTGGACGAAACCGCTGCAAAGATGCTTGCCAAGCAGGCACAGGGCGGTATGCGGGATGCCATCAGCCTGTTTGAACTTTGCGGAGGCGGCGGAAACGCGGTCACACCGGAGAGGGTCAGCGATGTGCTGGGGCTTACCGGTATCGAAACGGTTTATAAAACTGCCGTTGCGGTGGCACGCGGAGATGCGGCGGGACTTTTCAAGATTGTTGACACGGTGGCTTCTTCCGCCAAGGATATTTCGGTATACTGGCAGGAACTGACATCCTTCTGGCGGGATATGCTGGTGGCGAAGCATCTGAAAGAGAATGCGGCTGCCTATCTGGACATGACCGAGCCGGAAATGCGGGTTCTGGCAGATGCAGCCAGACGATTTGACACCGCTGCGCTGACGGCACATTTTACACTGCTGGACGATGCGCTGAAAGAAATGACCCGACTGCCCCAGACCAAACGTCTGACGGCGGAAATGACTTTGATCCGTATGAGCGATCCGAGGCTTTCGGATACGCCGGCGGGGTATATGGCCAGACTGAACGCACTGGAAGACAAAGTAACTATGCTGTCTCAGGGAATTCCTCTGCAGGCGGCGGAAACACCGGAAATGCTGTCTCCGGAACCTGTACCTGCGGCAGAACCAACACCTGCTACGCCGGTACAGGAAGCACCCAGGCAGGTTGAGCCGGAACCGGAACAGTTCGAACCCATTGCTGATATCAGTGAAGTGGTAGAACGGTTTGCCGGCCAGGATCCCATGGCGGGGGCATTTCTGGGAGATTCCGAGTGTGCGATCACGACAGACGGCAAAAAAATATATGTAAGAACAGTGGCCTCTATCGGCGCACAGATGCTGTCGCAGGAAAGAACAAAAGCGGCGCTGCTGGGGGCATTCCGGATGTGCGGCTACGGGCAGGCTGGAACAGAGCTTTTGATAGCCTCCGGTGCTGCGCCGAAGGAAAAAAAGAAGCCGCTGGATGAGCTGGCGGAGTTCTGAATATAACAAATCTGAAAATTTTACCGGATGATCCGGATTTGTGAAAAAACGAAAGAAGGTACATAACATGAAGGCAAGAGTTCCCAAGGGTATGGGCGGCGGCCCCAACAATATGCAGGGCATGATCAAGCAGGCTCAGAAGATGCAGGAAGAAATGGAAGCCAAGCAGGCTGAACTGGACGAAAAAGTATATGACATCCAGGCAGGCGGCGGTGCGGTTACCGTAAAGATCAACGGCAAGCTGGAAGTGCAGTCTATTGACATGACTCCCGAAGTTGTGGATCCTGATGATATCGAAACCCTGGCTGACATTCTGGTAGCTGCTGTGAATGAAGCTATCAAGAAGGTTACCGAAACCAACAACGAAGCTATGAGCAAGATCACCGGCGGTCTGAACGTACCGGGTCTGTTCTGATATGGCTTCCGAACGGCTGGAACCGCTGGAGCGGCTGACGGATATGTTCCGACGGCTGGACGGTGTCGGTAAGAAATCGGCCATGCGGTATGCGTTCTGCGTACTGAATTTTTCGGATGACGAAGCAAAGGCATTTGCTGACGCCATTCTGGCTGCCAAAACCGATATCCACCAGTGCGGACGCTGCCAGAATATCACCACCGGAGAGCTTTGTCCCATCTGCAGCGATGACAGACGGGATGCAGGCGTGATCTGTGTGGTGGAAGATCCCAGAGCGGTGATTGCTATCGAAAAAACCAGACAGTACGGCGGACTGTATCATGTGCTCCACGGTACCATTTCTCCGGCCAGAGGCATTACCCCGGACCGGCTGAAGATCCGGGAACTGCTGACCAGACTCCAGACGGAAGAGGTCAGAGAAGTGATTCTGGCTACCAATCCCACTGTGGAAGGGGAAGCCACTGCCATGTACATCGCCAAGCTGCTTTCTCCTCTGGGGATTCAGGTGTCCCGGATTGCAAACGGGGTACCGGTAGGAGGAGATCTGGAATACGCCGATGAAGTCACCCTGCGCCGTGCCATGGAAGGCCGGTATCTCATATGAAAAACGATGCTGCGTACCAGACGGTATGCGGCATTTTTTCATGAAAAAAGTACCCATCCGATGAGGGACGGGTACTTTGGGTGTGAGCGGCAGGATTACTGATCCAGTGCCTCCACATTTTCGTAGAACTTGTCGATGGCGGCCTTATAGCCCTTTTCCTGAGAAGCCCAGCCGGAGGACAGGTTGCCGTTCTGGCTGATCTGACCCTTCCAGAAGGTGTTCATCTGGTTCATGGCAAAGCCATATGCCAGACCGAAGTTGAACACAACGCCTTCCCGGATCAGATCGAACATCTGGGACATTTCGGAATCGGCAGCGTACCGGGTCTTCATGTTGATTTCGTAAATGGCGGGAGATACCAGACGATAGCTTTCTGCAGCCATCATTTCCAGAGCGGCAGCGGTGGCATCCTTGTCGGAAACAGAGGTTACAATCCCGAACAGGGTGTTGGATTCACCCAGCCATGTGTAGTAACCTGCCTGCTGTTCATCCCACTTGGGCATGGGCAGAATTGCGAAGCTGTCCTCCATGTATTCCACGCAGCCTTTAACGTTGCCGAAGGAAGCAACCGTGAACAGAGCGCGGCCTTCTTCGAATGCGGAGCCTACATCAAAGTACTGCCGACCTTCACCACCGTAGACGGCATCCGGTATGGTGAAGCACCAGTTCATAAGGAATTCCCATGCTTCGATGGTTTTTTCATTGTAGAAGGTCAGTTCCGGATATCCTTCTTCGTTCAGAGTGGTATAGGAGATTTCAAAAGCATTCAGGAAGGGGAAGGTGCAGTTGGCATCCCCGATCAGCAGACCGAAGGTGTCACCGGCAGATTTGGTCTGGTCGCCGTCCGTATCCTGATAAACACCGTTTATCATGGTGTTCATGACATCCTTTGTCCAGGTGCCGGCATGAACCAGATCTACAGGATCTTCCAGACCCAGATTTTCCCGCATGGTGTCGTTGGCCAGGATACACCATACTTGTTCAATGGTACGGTTGGTCAGGTCACCGGAAGCCAGATACAGCTTGCCGTTGATGGAGGTTTCTTCGATCAGCTGCTGTACCCAGTAGGGCTTGGTGAAATCCAGATAGTTCAGGGAAGTCATGTCCATGAAGATCCCTTCTCCTACCAGCCCCGGCAGCGTTGCATACTGACCGGATGCTACATCATAAGCCCCGTCGTTTGCCATAACACTGGTACGGATTTTGTCCAGATAGATGTCCTTGGTATCCCAGGTATAGGATTCGCCCACATTGACGATATCAATATTCAGACGGGTTTCCACGGACAGATCTCTTTCAAATTTGGCATCGTTTACCACTTCTCCGGAAAGTTCTTCCGAGAATTCATTGTTTTCCGCCCACCACATGAATTTTACGGACTGGCCGTCAAATTTCACATCGTCGGCAATATCGTCTGCATAGATACGCTGGGTTTCGGTTTCTACAGGTGCCTGTTCCCCGGTATCGGCGGGATCACCGGTCGTTTCTCCGCCGCCGCAGCCTGCCAGCATGGACGTGAGCATGGAGGCAATCAAAAGAAGTATGGTCAGGGTTTTGGGTGTGTGTTTCATAAATCCTCCTAAAAATATAATGGATACACAGTGCTTGTATTATATATAACATGTAAACATGAATACATTGAATCGAAAAGATGAATAGAGTGTTAACAAATAATAAATATGTTGAAGGCGCATAAAACTATGCAGTGATAAAACAGCAGAATGAACAAAAAAGTACCCGCTCGGGCACCGGAAAAACCGGAGGAGCGGGTACTTTGATTTATCAGGATGTATGGGAAATTACTGTTCCAGATTGGAAACCTTATCGAAGAATTCGTCGATGGCGGCCTTGGTGGCGTCTTCCTGTGCAGCCCAGGTGGAAGCCCAGCCCTTTTCCAGAGCGATGGTTTCCTTGAAGAATACGCACAGACGGTTCAGGTCGAAGGTGTAGATGGAACCGAAGTTGAAGGTTACACCGTCCCGGATCAGGTCGAACATCTGGGACATTTCGGAATCGGCGGCGTAGCGGGTCTTCAGCGTGATTTCATACAGAGCAGGGGATACCAGGCGGTAGCTTTCAGCGGCCATCATTTCCAGAGCGGCTGCAGTGGCGTCCTTGTTGGCGCAGGAGGCCAGGATACCGAACAGGGTGTTGGATTCGCCGAGGGCAGTGCGGTACTTGTCCTGGTTTTCATCCCACTTGGGCAGGGGCAGCAGACCGAATTCATCATCCATTTCGGTCATCATCTGGGCGTTATTGAAGGTACCCACATAGAACAGAATGTTGCCGCCCAGCATATTGGAGGCGATTTCACCGCCGGTGAAGTTTTCCAGAACCAGCAGGTCAACCATGGATTCGGGAGTGCGGTAGATCAGATCGGCCATAAATTCGGCAACGGAGATAACCTTTTCATTGTTGAAGGACAGTTCCGGATAGCCGTCCTTCATGGTGGTGATCTGCAGATCAAATGCCTGAATGAAGGGGGTCAGGGTGTTGTCATCGGTGAACGCAATACCGTAACGGTCGCCTGCAGAGGGCATATTGTCGCCGTCCAGATCAGCATAGGTGCCGGTGATGGCTTCCATCATTTTGTCCCTGGTCCATGCGCCGGATACAGCCAGCTCGGTAAGAGGTTCCACACCCAGGTTTTCTCTGAGGGTTTCGTTGTACAGGATGCAGAATACGGTGGAAATGGTCATCTTGGTGATGTCACCGGATGCCAGATACAGTCTGCCATTTATGGATGTTTCTTCGATCAGCTGCTGTACCCAGTAGGGCTTGGAGAAGTCCAGATAGGGCAGCGCGGTCATGTCGGTGAAGTTTCCTTCGGGAACCAGACCGGGCAGGGTTGCGTACTGACCGGAAGCAACATCATAGGCGCCGTCGTTGGCCATAACGCTGGAACGGATCTTGCCCAGATATACATCTTTGGTATCCCAGGTGTAGGATTCGCCGATGTTTTCGATGTTCACGTTCAGACGGGTTTCTACGGACATATCACGGTCGAACATGGCGTCGTTGACCACTTCACCGTTCTGTTCATCGGCGAACTCTTCGTTTTCAGCCCACCACATAATCTTAACGGTAGCACCGTCAAAGTCCACATCGTCTGCGATGTCGTCTGCATAAATCCGTTCGGTTTCGGTTTCAGCGGGTGCTGCAGAGGTGTCCGCGGGATCGGTTTCCGCGCCTTCGCCGTTGCCGCAGGCAACCAGTGTGGGTGCGATCATAGCTGCTGTCAGCAAAAAGGCGAGCAGATTCTTCTTGTTTGCTTTCATGATTTACTCCTTTATAGTATAATTAAAATGTACGGATCTATTTATAACACAGATAGGTTAAGGTGATATGTATAAACGATTAATGAAATGTGAATAAAACAAAGGCGTAAAAAACTCCCCCGGATTTTCCGCGGGAGTTAAGAAAATGTATACTAATTTTGTAAAGCCGGGTGCGCTTTTGAGGAGACCGGACAGGATGGAGCCTTTGAAGGATACTTTTTTCAGGATTGCGCGGTGTCTTCCGGAGGCAGATCATATTCCTCAGGGATGGTTTCGTCTTTCCGGATAAATATCGGTTCGTTGTCAAAATTCCGAACAGGAAGATTGTCGTAATAATCGGCGGATTCGGTGGAAGCATTCTTGTGCCGGAGAATATTGTCGGTCTTCTGCCGGAACAGAACACACAGAACAGCTGCTGCGGGTACGCCCAGTATCATGCCGGTGAAGCCGAAGAAGCCGCCGGCGATTGTGATGGAAACCAGCACCGCAAGGGAAGTCATACCGGTAGAATCCCCCAGAATCTTTGGGCCGATCACATTGCCGTCCAGCTGCTGGATGAGGAAGATCATCAGAATAAACCAGAGGGTCATGCCGGGATCTGCGATGAACACGATAAACGCACTGGGGATGGCGCCGATAAAGGGACCGAAATAGGGGATTACATTGGTGACGCCCACAATTACACTGATCAGCAGGGTAAAGGGCATCTTGAAAATGGACATGAGAATGAAAGTCAGACAGCCGATGATGATGGAGTCGATGATCTTGCCGTAAATGAAGCCGCCTACGGTTTTGTTGGTGAAACGGAGCAGATTGACCAGATTCACATAATGCCGACGGGAAAGGAATGCGGCGGCAGCTTTTTTGGACTTGGAAATGAGCCGTTCCTTGGCCAGCAGGAAATATACCGCAGCAATTACACCGATCAGAACGTTTTTGACTTCAATCACGAACTGCTTACCGTATTCAATGGCATAGTCTGCCGCATAGCCGAGCAGATTGGAAAAATTGGAAATGACGGTTTTGATATCGGAGGAAATCTCATTCACGTCCAGAAATTCCGAGAGTGTTTCGTACTGGCCGTTGAAAAGGGGAAATTCTCTGACAAAGCTGTCCGCCAGATTCTGGGCAGCTGTGACATAATCGGTGATCTTGGACTGCAGATCCTTGAAGCTGGTGGCAACCTGCGGGAATACAAGCCCCACAACCACAGACAGAATCAGCATGAAAACGATCATACCCAGAGTTACGCCCAGGGGTCTTTTCAGTTTAGCACCGATTCTTGATTTTTCGGGGAAACGAAGTACATATTTTTCAAACCGCAGCATGATCGGATTGACGAGGTATGCGATAATAAAGCCGTATATGAAGGGGGCAATGACCCCAACAACCTTGTCCCAGACCATCTTTACCTGATCCAGATTCATGCAAAGGAGTGTGAACAGAATGATGGAAATGGCAGTCAGGAAGACATACAGGGCTATTTGTATATATTTCGGATTCTTTAAGGGACGCATAGTAACCTCCTCTGCAGTTTCTTTCTTAATTTATTATACAGAGTGCGCCTGTACAGGTCAAGTGGATTTTGTTAAATCCTGTATTAAAATTTTCTCAGAATGGATGATTATCGCCGACAGGTGACAGAAAAGCTACAACATACATTATGCACAAAAATAACTGGAAAAATTATAACCTTCTACAGAGAGAAAACTTTAGTTGTTAACAAATTATCAATATATTTTCGGGTGGATCCGTGTTATAATATAAGATACCTGAAACCCTGCCCAGGTATATCTATGTCCGGACGGGGAATATGCCTACAGGAGGAAAGACTCTCTTTCAAAGCAGTCTGCAATCGGATTTGGAAAAGGTATTTGAGTACTTAAAAAGAAGCCTGACCATCTCATGGAAAAGCGTGTTTTTCAATTTCAGTCAGTATCTGTGCTTTTTCATCGCCATTATCATCATACAGGTTCTGTATGGTATGATGACTGTGTCGGCCGACAACAACAACCATGTGGAATATCAGCACGTGACAGAAGAATTCAACTATCACATGGTGCTGAAGGATCTGAACCAGTATCAGGCACTGTATCTGGTGAACGATGAAGGTACCGTCTTCAAGAGTGACGTAATCTTCGAAGTTGTCCGTCACGATGAAAACCTGAACTACCTGACGGAAACCAAGACCTATGACGTTTACCTGCGGTTCACAAGAGATAAGGATCTGTGTGAAAAGCGGTTCCGGGAAGACTATCTGCCCGATCTGAAAGCCTATGGTTCGGAAGGGAAGAGTTTCTCCATTGAAACCACATCGCTTCTGACCTTTGAGGACAATATGAATGCGAACCGGGTGGCATTCGTGTTCATCACGCTGCTGCTGCTGGCGGTGTCCATCTTCCTGCTGATGGCGCTGTACAACATCCGACTCAATCAGTATAAATTCCAATACGGTATATATCTGACGTTCGGGGCGGACTTCAAGATGCTGTTCTCAACGGCGTTCTGGGAACTGTTCGTCATATCAGTGGTGACGTTCCTGCCGTCTCTGGGAATCTCCACCCTGATTTCTTTCCTGATCTATCACTTCTCCGGCTACGGATTCCTGTTTAACCCCCTGTGTATCCTGAAGATCGCACTGTTCGGGCTGGCGGTTATCCTGTGTTCCGTATGGACGCCCATGAAGGTGATGTCCATCAAGGACCCCATGTCCCTGATCGTAACGGAAGACAACTCCAACCTGGTTTCTTCCCCCATGCGTTCCGTGAACATCTTCGGAGAAGCATTCCCCACCAAGTACGAACTGTACTCCATGTGGCGTTTCCGCAAGTACAACATCCAGCTGCTGACCACCGCTATCGTATTCTGTGCGCTGTTCATCATGGGTCTGTACATGGCGGATATCTACACCACCGACCTGGAATATCCCAGACCGCAGTTTGTGGTTGACCTGACAGATTCTCCCTTCCCGTACGATGACACCATGAGCGAAGAACTGTATGCCATGGAAGGCATCCGTGCGGTGGAAATCTCCGATAACCAGACCGAAGCCCGTCACAAGGGTCACCATATGCTGGTGCACCACAGTGATGTAAAGGCGTTCAAGAACCTGGTAACTTATGAAGGAACCGAATTTGACACCGCCGGCGAAGGCTACCGTGCATCCAGTGATGTTCTGTTCGTTGCCATGAACGAAGAACAGATCCAGGTGCTGGCGGATTACGATATTGAAGGCGATATCACCAGCCTGCTGACCGGTGAAAATGTAGTTATCGTGGGTGAATCCATCTCCAATGTGCCTACATACAAGTACAAAGTCGGCGACAAGATCTGGATCGGTGTGAAGAACGGACAGATCCGTTCCGTAGACACCAACCTGACCGGCCGTAACCTGCTGAAGGCCCAGATCCAGTACTTCCATTTTGATTATATCGAATGCACCATCGGCGCCATCATCTACGACATTCCCAGCGGCTCCACACCGATCTACATGAACATGGAAATGTACGAGGAAGTGACCGGCAAGAAGCCTTCTTCCACCACGCTGAATCTGTACGTGGACAGAGATATGGACAACGATGCCGTAAATGCACTGTATGATGATGTCCGTGACTGGGGTCGTATGTACGGGGATGTAAAGGTTTCCAACTCCCGTGTTGCCCTCCAGAACGAAATCAATGCCGACAAGCATTACACCGAACTGTTCACCTGCATCGCCGTTCTGGTGCTGTGCATTTCTCCTCTGGTATGGTTCTTCTCCCAGAATCTGTACTACCGCAAGAGAGAAAAGGAATTCAACATTCTGCAGTCTATCGGTGCCATCATGAAGGAAATCCGACAGATTTACATCCAGGGTGGTCTGTGTATGGCAGCCATGTCGCTGTTTGTATCCATTGCCCTGAGCTATATCGGCAGCTATATTCTGTTCTACATCTACAACGTAATCATGCCGTATTTCAGCGGAGAAAATGTACGTTACGTATTCTATATGCCCTGGTACGCAATCCTGATCAGTATTGTCATGTCCGTATTCTGCGGCTTCTTCTCCACATACCTGCCTTACCGCAGCTACGCCAAGTACCGCTACTCCCTTGAAAACGGCGGTGCCGGCGGCGAATTCGGCGATGAAGAATAAAGGGACGATTCACAGAGTACATATATGTGTCCCGGCATTGTTTTGCAGAAGTGTCGAATATTTTGAAATGTAATCAGAAAGGATATCCGCAGCAGACAAAGCTGCGTGAAGGATAAAAATATGGCAGAATATATGCTCCAGACCGAGAGCGTCATCAAGCAGTACAAGCAGTACGATACGGTTATCACCGCTGTAAACCGGGCCAGCATCAAGGTGGAACCCGGCGAATTCGTAGCAATCATCGGTACTTCCGGTTCCGGTAAGTCCACCTTCCTGCATATCTGTGCAGGGCTGGACTCCGCCAACTCCGGCCGTGTGCTGATCCGCGGCGAAGACATCACCGCCATGAAACCGGACGAACTGAGCCGGTTCCGCGGTATGAACATGGGCTTTGTTTTCCAGAGACACAATCTGATTCCGCAGTTTACCGCTCTTGAAAACATCCTGATTCCCACCATGATGTGCAATAAGTCCGAAATGTCCTATCAGGAAACCCTGCGCCGTCTGGTGGAAACTCTGCAGCTGACCGAACGTCTGCACCACCTGCCCTCCGAACTTTCCGGTGGTCAGCAGCAGCGTGTGGCCATTGCCCGTGCCCTGATCAATATGCCCGACATCCTGTTCGCCGACGAACCTACCGGTAACCTGGACAGAGCCAATGCTGACGAAGTACTGAAGCTGCTGCTGGAAACCAAGAAGGTAATGGGCCAGACCCTGATCATGGTAACCCACGACCTGTCCATCGCCGAACACGCTGACCGTATTTTCCGTATGGACAACGGTATCCTGTCTCTGGAAAGAGACTACATCGGCAGTCACAAGAAGACCGGCGATTATCAGTAATCAGCCGTATACCGGTTTAACCGGTACAATACACACTAAGAATAAAACAAACCGACCGGACTGGATAACTGAAATGCACCCCAAAAGTTAGACGATATGATATAATAATCATAACGACTGACAGGGGGTGCATTTTATGCCTAAAGGTCAACCAAACAAAAGATACACGGGAGAATTCAAGCAAATGGTGGTGGAAGCTGTCATCAAGGAAAAAATGAGTTATACCGAAGCAGCTCGCGTGTATGAGGTCAGCAATCATCATCGAATCCAAAGTTGGGAACGTATCTATCTGGAAGAAGGTCCGGAAGGATTGTATGTAGAAAGACGTGGACGCAGGA
>SVSN01000035.1 GCA_015064285.1 Oscillospiraceae bacterium
CATTGAGGACATGCAGATACCATGGCTGGCTCAGGTCAATGATCGGCAGATTGGAGGAAGCGGGTACAAACCCTTCCAGTACCAGATTGTATGCATTCTTGAATCCCAGATAGCAAAGGTCGGTATCATCGCTCTGGGCACGACCGGCATTCCGCATGAACTCGTTTACCTTTTCATATTCGGTATACGGAACTAGTGTCTGTTCGAAGGCAATGTCATACTGTTCCTCGATCAGGATGTTGCGCTGGTAGATGGCGTCATCAATAATGTCCCCGCTGGGTTCGTCCACGTGCGCCGGGTTTTCTTCATAGGCATGGATCCGGTAGGTGTAGCCGTCATAGGTCACCTGGGGCAGGTAGTCCGCTGTGTACCGGAATTCGGTTTCCGCTTCGGTTTCGGCTGCCGCAGTCTGGTCGGTGGGTTCTGTTTCCGCTTCGCCGCCTCCGCAGGAAATGAGGGATGCAGTGCAGAGCAGTGCCGCAAACAGCAGGGACAGAATACGCTTTTTCATATAAAGATCTCCTTATAGTTGGTAGGAATATAAGTTGTATGAAACCATTATACCACGCATACGCACATAAACGCAAGGGATTTCAAAATATTTTTGTGTAAGAAAACCAAAACCTTTCCGGGGGAAACCGGATCATTCAGAATTCTGAATTCGTCTCAGTCCCCCACCACTGTCACATGGCTGGCGCCGCTTCTGTCCCGGGTTACCAGTACCTGCCGGTCAATCCGTTCTCTGAGCTCGGCCACATGGGAGATGATGCCAATAAGACGGCAGCCCTCCGACAGGCCGGCCAGCGTGGTTACAGCGTTTTCCAGAGAGGCGCTGTCCAGGGAGCCGAAGCCCTCGTCCAGAAACATGGCGTCGATCCGTACACCGCCGGATACCGATTCCGTCTCGTCCGCCAGCCCCAGCGCCAGGGAAAGGGAAGCCTTGAACGCCTCGCCGCCGGAGAGGGTACGTACATTCCGGACTGTGCCGCTGTAGTGATCCATGACATCCAGTTCCAGACCAGTCTTGGTACGGATGTTGTCCGCTTCCTCCCGCCGCCGCAGTTCATAACGCCCTTCCGTCATCCGCAGCAGCCGTACATTGGCCCGCCGCAGTACTCTGTCAAACAGATGCAGCTGGGCAAAGGTTTCCAGAGGCATTTTTTCCCTGCCGCCCAGACTGCCCGCGGCTGTGTCCGCCAGCTGTTTTCTCCGCCGGTACAGGGACCGGGCTTCTTCCAGTGTCTTCCGGCAGTCGGGCAGCTGCTGCAGCACCTCTTCGTGAATGTGGAGGCGGGTACGCAGGGCGGATTCTTCCCCCCGCAGAATTTCCAGCTTCTGTCCTGCCGCCGCACGGGTTTCCCGCAGTTCCGGCAGCCGGTGGGCAATGGCATTTTCCGTTTCCGCAGTCAGGGCATCCAGACGGACGGCAAGGGCGTTTTCCAGCCTGTCCGCTTCTGCCAGGGCTGTCTCCAGTGCCGCGCAGTTTTCCTCTGCCGCCGCTGCTTCCGCAGACAGCCGACGGATGGTTTCTTCCGTTTCGGCAGGGTCTCTGTCCGGTACCTGGGTCAGCAGCGAGCGAACCTGCTCCCCGGCTCCTTCCCATGCCGCTTCCAGTGCCGCAATCACAGAGATACCTTCCTGAAAACGGGCGGTTTCTTCGCGGAAAAGGGATTCTCCCCGTTCCATCCGTTCCAGCAGATCCCGGTACCGGGCTGTGGTTTCCCGCAGAGCATCCAGCCGGGCGGCAAGGGTATTCTGTTCTTCTTTCCCCTGCCGGATCTGTTCGCTGACTGCGGCAAGAATCCCGTCCGCCAGACCGGGATCAGTCCAGTCGGCAGGCGGCGCAAACCCCAGGGCGGCTGCCTGTGCGGCAAATTCCGCCAGTGCCCGTTCGCTGCTGCCTCTGAGAATCCCCGCTTTGTGGGAAGCCTCTGAAGCTCTGGCAGCTGCTTTTTCCCAAAGGGTACGGGCAGCCCTGACAGTGTCTTCCGTAGGGATTTCACCGCCGCAGGCGTGGGCAGGGGCAGGGTGTTCTCTGGATCCGCAGACCGGGCACGGCATACCGTCGGCCAGAGACCGGGCCAGAATCCCCGCCTGTCCGTCCAGGTAGGCCTTTTCCTTCCTGCGGAATGCTGCGCCTGCTTCTTCCGCTTCCGTGCTGCGGACTCTGTAGGCTTCCGCCGCCGTCTGCCAGATCTGTACCGCTTCCGCCCAGCTTTTCCGGCAGGTGCAGAGGGCTTCCAGCCGCCTGAGCCCATCTTCGTTTTTCTGCCAGCGCGCTTCCGTTTCGCCCAGCGTGATCCGGGCTTCTCCGGCGTTTCTGGCTTCCGTGCGGTAGTCTTCCAGCCGCAGCCGGATTTTTTCCAGCCGCAGGCGCAGTTGTTCCTGTTCGTTTCGCTTTTTCGTCAGTGTATCTTCCAGCTCATCCCGTCTGGCTTTGGCACCGGCCAGTTCCCGGCAAAGAGGCAGAAGCGTTTCCAGCCGGGCGGCTTCTTCCCGCTGTTTCCGGGCGGCAGGCAGATGTATCCGGGCTTCTTCCAGCCGCAGCCGTGCCGTTTCTCTCTTCCCGGCGGCATCGTTGCGGGCTTTTTCGGTTTCTGCCATCTGCCGCAGCCGTTTTTCGTCCTCCTGTGCCCGGGTGATCAGGGCCGTCAGGGTGTTCTGCTCCGCTTCTGCTGCCCGGATGGCTTCTTCCATGGTGGCAAGGGCAGTATGGTCTGCCTGCACCGATCCGGCAAGAGCCTCTGTCAGTTCTTCTGCGTACAGTGCCGGTTCGGCAAGCCACTGACGGAGGGTTTCACTGTCTTCCCCTGCTGTATGCAGCCGGATCCGGGAGAACAGATGGACAAGATCCCCTCCCGCCGTTTCATAGGCACTTTTGGCCGCCGCTGCCTCCTCACCCAGCCGGGCGGTCAGCCAGTCGTACAGATGGGTACCGAACAGCCGGCGGAACAGCACCAGCCTTTCGGCGGTGGAGGCGTACAGGATGTCCCGGAATTCCCCCTGTGCGATCATGGCGCAGCCACGGAACTGATCTCTTGTCAGTCCCAGCAGCTCTTCCACGGCCTTGGTCACGTCTTTCTGTCTGGTGACAACGGGGCGGGCGGGATCGTCCGGGGTATACAGTTCCGCATCCGTGGATCGGACGAAGGATCGCTCGCCGCTGCGGCTGACTTTGTCCCGTCCCAGCACCCGGCGGATGTGCCAGCGTGTACCCCGGCAGAGGAAATCCAGCGCCACGAAGGTGGCGTCACCCGGATCGGCCTGTTTGCTCCGGAGCATGACTGCCTCCCGTCCGCTGCCGCTTGGTTCTCCGTACAGGGCAAAGGTGATGGCGTCAAACAGCATGGTCTTGCCCGCACCCGTTTCGCCGGTGATCAGGTACAGCCCCTCGCTGCCCAGCCGTTCAAAATCCACAGTGCATTCCCCGGTATAGGGGCCGAACGCCTGCAGTGTCAGTTTCAGCGGCCGCATAACTCTCCTCCTTCCGCCAGAAGTTCCCGGATGTATTCCAGATCCTCCGGTGCCAGTTCTGTTTCGTTCTGCCGGGCAAAAAAGGACGCAAATACCGCGTCGGGGGAAAGCTGTCCGGCGGTGCTTTCTCCGGCTTCTTCCGTGATTTCCGTTTCCGTGTCTCCCTGCCGCCGGTAAGCCAGCTGTACCACCCGGGGATACACAACGCTGAGTCTGGCCATGGCATCCGGGACAGGGATGTCTTCTTCCAGTATGATTTTCAGATAGTCTTCACCATGGGGAAAAGTTTCCCGCCAGTCCCGGCTGATCAGGGAATCATAGGTCCCGGTGACTGTAGCAAGTGTGCGGGTCAGACTTTCCGGGACGGGCAGAAATGTGCATGCCGCGGCTTTGCCACAAAACTCCACCAGAAGACAGCCTTTGGGCTCCGTTTCCGAAAAGGCGAAGGGCATCAGGGTACCGCAGTAGCGGATTTTCTCCGTGACTGCCTGCGCACGGTGCAGATGCCCCAGCGCCACATAATCAAATTCCCGGAACAGGGCGGCGTCCACGGCGTCCAGGGTACCCACCAGCGGTACTTCCTCCGATTCAGAACGGCTGCTTCCGGTGATGAACTGGTGGCACAGCAGGATGTTGGCGCCGTCTTCCGGCAGGGTCATCCGGGAAACCACTTCCGCCATGGCTTCCGTGTATGTCATTCCCCGTATCGATTCCTCCGTCAGCTGCAGCGCGGCAGCCACGTGTACCGGCTTCAGAAAAGGCAGCAGGTGGATGTACACCCGCTCTCCGTTCTTCTCCAGAGGAACAAAACGGACCGTACCGTCAAAGACCGGAGAGACATATACCCCCGCACGATCCATGAGACTGCTGCCGTAGGCGATCCGTTCGGGGGAATCGTGGTTGCCGCTGATGGCGAACAGGGGGATTCCCATCTCTGAAAGGCGGGTGAGAAAGGTGTCAAACAGGGTTACAGCTTCCACCGGGGGGACAGAACGGTCGTAAATGTCTCCGGAGAGAAGGATACCATCCACTGTGTGCTGTGCGGCGGTGCGCAGAATCCAGTCCAGCAGGGCGCTCTGTTCTTCCTGCAGACGGAATTCACCCAGCCTTCTTCCCAGATGCAGGTCGGATATATGGATAAATTTCATATGGCTTCTTCCTCCGTGAGAACCGGTTCGGCGGCGGGGTTCCGGGGGGGATCGGCGGCGGTTCTTCCCCGGTTTCTGTATTCTCCCGGCGGCACACCGATTTTCTGTTTGAACAGGCGGGTGAAATACAGCACATCCCCGTATCCGCAGGCGGCGCTGATGTCCGTAATGCTCCTGCCGGTGGTAGCCAGCAGATCACAGGCGTGCTGCATCCGCAGGGCAATCCGGTATTCGCTGGGAGAAAAACCCGTCTGGCTGCGGAACACGCTCCGGTACCGGCTTTCGCTCAGGTGCTCCATGGCGGCAAGCTCTCCCATGGAAATGTTGTCGGCAAAATGGCCGTGGAGCCAGGCAAGGGTGGTCAGCTTCCGCTCCGCACCCGTATCACCTGTTGCGGCAGCCCGGGACAGGCACACGAGAATCTGGGTCAGCCGGGAGGCGCAGGCATCGTCGAACCCTCTTTGCCGGTTGGTAAATTCCCCGAACAGGAAATCAAACCGTTCTTTTACTTTTTCGATATTGTCGGCGGTATAGATCCGGCCCGGTTCCAGCTGCAGGCGGGAGAGCAGACGTCCCGCATGGAACCCGGTGAAGTGTATCCACAGGTATCCCATGGATTCCCCTTCTCTGATGAAATAGCTGTAGGGGGTTTTCGGCCGGGTCAGCAGAAAGTCTCCGGCCTCCATGATCTGCAGGGTGCCGTCAATCCACACCTGCAGCTTTCCGGTGGTCACAAACTGCAGATAGTAATCGGCACGGCCGTCCCGGTTCCGGGTCTGGAAGGGAGTATCAAAGCCGCAGAAGCCGGCACAGTTGACAATCAGCGGTTCTTCGTCTATCTGCTGGTTGCAGTCCATCAGCGCCACATTGCGGTAATAGGAACGGTTATTCATGGCATCTCCGTTTTCTCTGTCTCCCATCAGGCGAAAAAAGTGTCTGACAGTCGATTTGTCCATAAAAACGATCAAATCCTGTATTGCGGGAGAGGGGCATTTTTATTATAGTTATTATAGCACAGTTTTCCCTGTACGGAAAGGGGATCCGGCGAACTTTTTTATCCTGTGCCGGTGATCTTTCGGGAAGACTGGACATATTGCAGAAATTTGATTCTGTCATTGAGGTGAAATGTATGAAAAGAGCACTGAATGCATGGACTGTAGAAGGTTCTCTGAACATGGAAGAAACCTTTGCTGCCGTTGCTGCGGCCGGTTTTGAAGGGATCGAACTGAACGTGGACGCCCCGGGTGCGGCTCACGGTCTGTCTATGAACACCACGGCGGAAGACTATGCCGCCATCCGTGAACTTTCCAAAAAGTACAACCTGCCCGTATGCAGCATCTCCACTTCTCTGTGGGGCGGCAAGATGGGCAACAGGGATCAGTGGGCCGATGCCCAGGCACTGCTGTACAAGCAGATCGAAGCCGCAAAGGAACTGGGTGCGGACGGCATCCTGATCGTTCCCGGCGGTATGGGCGGTTCCGTATCCCTGGACGCTGCCAGAAAGACTTCCATCGCCTTCCTGCAGGAACAGAAGGCAAAGATTGAAGAACTGGGCATTTTCGTAGGTGTGGAAAACGTATGGAACGGCTTCTTCCTGTCTCCCTACGACATGGCTACATTTATTGACGCCGTAGACTCTCCCAAGGTAGGCGCTTACCTGGATGCAGGCAATATGCTGGCCTTCTCCGTTCCGGAATACTGGATCGAAGTACTGGGCAGCCGGATCGGCAAGGTTCATGTAAAGGACTACAAGCGGAACGGCGGTCTCAACTCCGGCGGTACCTGGCAGGATATCACCCACGGCAGTGCCGACTGGAAGGTTATGATTCCCGCACTCCGGGCAGCCGGCTACGACGGATATCTGGTAGGCGAAGTATTCAAGGCATTCCCCGACATGAGCTGGGAAGACTACTACGCCAAGGTAAACGGTGAAATCGCAGAAATCTGCGCAATGTAATGCACTGCGGATGTACGGGCAGAGAAACGAAAGTACAGTTTTCTGAAAACGCGAAGCCGCTGATAAAAACGGTACAGCTCAAACATATCTGCACGTACAAAACGGCATCATGCCCGATTTGCACCCAACCAAATGCAATCCAAATACGTTAAAAACTTTTGAAGGGGGCCCGGGGGGAACTTTTCCCAAAAGTTCTCACCGGATCCGTTTCCCAAAATTAAGGAGGAAATAATCATGGCAAAAAAGAGACTGGCTCTGATCGGCTGCGGTGGTATCGGACAGTATCACCTGAGTCATTTTGTGCAGTTCAAGGACATCGTGGATCTGGTAGGCTGGTGTGACCTGATTCCCGAAAGAGCAGAAGACTTCAAGAAGAAGGCCGGCTGCGGGGAAGCATACACCGACTACAAGAAGATGCTGGACGAAACCAAGCCGGATATGGTATTCATCGGCGTACCTCCGTACTGCCACGGTGAAATCGAATTCGACCTGATCGAAAGAGGCATCCACTTCCACGTACAGAAGCCTCTGGCACTGGATCTGGATCTGGGCAGAAAGATCCGTGACGCAGCGGAAGCCAAGGGCCTGATCACCGCCAGCGGTTTCCAGTGCCGTTATGCGGAAGGCATCGTACAGCCCGCCATCAAGTTCTGTAAGGACAACCAGGTTGTAATGATCGACTGCTCCAGAATCGGCGGCGTTCCCGGCGTTGACTGGTGGCGCAAGAAGGATCTGTCCGGCGGTCAGGCTGTAGAACAGACCATTCATCAGTTCGACATCATCCGTTACTTCATGGGCGAAGAAGGCGAACCTGTGGAAGTATTCTCCTACAACGGCCGCGGCTTCATCAAGGACGAAGAATGGCCGGGTTACGACACCGACGACCTGTCCACCACCGTTGTTAAGTTTGCCAACGGTGCACTGGGCGTAATCACCACCGGCTGCTATGCTACCTCCGGCAACAGCTTCGATTCCAAGATCATCTTCTCCACCAGAGACAAGAGAATGGAACACCGGATCCTGGGCGACACTGTGATCTACGGCGAAGAACCCCCGAAGACCGAAGAAGCAAACGAAGGCTTCATCGTAAAGGGCGACGGTGCGCTGACTGCTGCCGGCGGTGCCCTGACCTATAAGCCTCAGTGCGATGCAGGCGTACTGTGCGACCGCACCTTCATCGAAGCGGTTATCTCCGGTGACGGCTCCAAGATCCGTTCTTCCTACAGAGATGCATTCAAGTCTGTTGCGTTCACTCTGGCGTGCAACAAGTCCATGGAAACCGGTCTGCCGGTTAAGGTGGAACTGGAATAAGGTTTTGCGTTGTCTGCGGCTGCGCAGGCGTTTGGGAAACAGCTCTTTCAGGGGCTGTTTTCTTTTTCTTTTCTTTTTTGGGGGGAGTCTGGTGGATTTTCTTTTTGCTTACAGCGGTTTTGTTTTTCTTGAATTGTTAGTTTAGGTTCCCTCGCAGGGGCGCTCAGAGGGTAGGGGAGGAGGGAGATCGGTCTTCAATCGCCAGTCCGTCCCTCCTCCCCTACCCTCCAAGACCTCCCACCCCCACCACCCTTATCCAGGCTGAGAGGCGCTTCGCGCAAATAAGAAAAGAAAAATCAAAACGCAACCTATCCACCCGAAATCCAAAGAAGCGTCTCATGTTAGCACCCCACTACTGTCAGCATTCGGAAGCGCCTTATAGCGGCGCCAGCCGCATGTGGGGGGATCAAAGGGGGAACCCCTTTGCCTGTGGATCGCGCCGTCCGCCCGCTTTGCAAGCAAAGCGAGGACAAAAAACGATATTCAAAAGCAAAATAAGCCCGCTGTCAAGCGAGATAAACTCCCAAAAAAACAGTAAAGCAAAAACCCACCGCTGTCAGGCGAATGAAACTCCAAAGAAACAAAAAACAAAACCTGCGCCCCGCGGAAAGAAGCATTGACATCCGCCCTGCCGCGTGGTAAAATATATACAATAAATATAATCCACCAATATGCGCCAAACGCAAAAAGGAGAATTGCCATGCAGGACAGAAATACTCTGGAAACCAGATATACCTGGGACTTTACCCATATCTATAAGGACGGGAGCGGGCTGGATGAAGATCTGGCAGCCTGCGGACAGCTGACCGAAAAACTGGCCGGATTCCGCGGCAGACTGGCTGAAAGCGGTGATACGCTGGCAGACGCCATGGAAACCTTTTCCGCTGCCATGGAAAAACTGGAAAAGGCCAGCTGCTACGCCTATCTGCAGTACTCCATCGACGGAGGCAATCCCGCCGCACAGGTGATGATGGGCAAGACCCAGACCGCCGGGATCGGCCTGATGACCGCTGCCGCTTTCCTGGAACCGGAAATTCTGGAAATCCCCGAAGAAACCCTGAACGCCTATCTGGAAAACGACCGTCTGGCCACCTACCGCCACTACTTCCGTGACGTAGTCCGCGGCAAGGCCCATACCCTGGATGCCAGGAGCGAAGAAATTCTCTCCAAGGTTGCAAAGATCACCGGTACTGCCAATGATGTGTACACTATGTTCACCGATGTGGAAATGGAAATTCCCCACATCACCGATGAGAACGGCAATGACGCGGAACTGACCTCCGGCAATTTCGGCGTGTACCGGGAATCCGGCTGCCGGAAGGTGCGGGAAGATGCCTTCAATACCATGTTCGGCACCTACAAAAAGTACAACAATACCTTTGCGACCCTGTATGCGGGGAACGTGAAGAAGGACAATATGTCTGCCGATATCCGTGGCTACGAAGGTGCCTGCGAAGCGGCTCTGTTCGGCGGAAATGTGCCTGTGGCCGTGTATGACAGCCTGATCGAAGCGGTACACGCCGCTCTGCCCTCCATGCAGAAGTACCTGAAGCTGCGCAAGAAGGCTCTGGGTCTGGACGAAATCGACGTATACGACCTGTACTGCCCCATGGTGGCGGATGTGGAATATCCCATGCCCTACGCAGACGGCTGCGGGCTGGTGAAGAAGGCTCTGGCGCCTCTGGGCGAAGAATACGGGAAACTGCTGGACCGCGCTTTCGCCGAAAACTGGATCGACGTATACGAAACACCCGGCAAGCACTCCGGTGCCTACTCCATGGGCGTGTACGGCGTCCATCCCTATGTACTGCTGAACTATACCGATTCTCTGGACGACGCTTTCACACTGGCACATGAACTGGGTCACGCCATGCACTCCTGGTTCTCCGATACCACCCAGGATTTCCCCAACCATGACTACCGGATTATGGTGGCGGAAGTGGCCTCTACCGTAAACGAAGTGCTGCTGACCAAATATCTGCTGCAGACCGAAACCGATCCCAGAAGAAAGGCCTATATTCTGAATCACTTCCTGGAAGGTTTCCGGACTACTGTGTTCCGCCAGACCCTGTTCGCCGAATTTGAACGGATCGCCCACGTAAAGGAACAGGCCGGGGAAACCCTGAACGCCGAATGCCTCAACGGGATCTATCTGGATCTGGAAAAGCAGTATTACAGCGAAGCCGGTATGCAGGACAATATTGCCGTGGAATGGAGCTACATCCCCCACTTCTACCGGGCATTCTACGTGTACCAGTACGCTACGGGCTTCTGCTCCGCTGTGGCCATTGCTTCCCGGATTCTGGAAACCGGCGACGCCTCCGGCTACCTGAAGTTCCTGACCACCGGCGGATCCGATTATCCTCTGGAAGAACTGAAAATCGCCGGCATCGACCTGACCAGCCCCACGGTTGTGGCAGACGCACTGGCCGTGTTCGACAAGACCATCGACGAACTGGCTGACGTGCTGGGCAAGTGAATTAAGAATTGAGAATTAAGAATAGTCCCTTCGGGACAGTAAAGAATTATACAGTTTCTGCAAACCGCCCCTTAAGCCTGCACCAAACGAAATCAAGCAATCGAAAACCGGCTGCGGCGGGCAGGGTAGAGGCCCCTGACCGCTCACTCCACCCGGGATTCACCTGCGGTGAACCCGTAGAGTTGCTTCGCAACTCTGCTATTCACTTGTGTCTTGGATATACAATATCCAATGGCAGATGGAATTGCAGTAACTATATCCTGCAAATACCCATATTTAAAGTTCTTTGCTTAGCGCCGTGTGCGGCGCTTGGCTTTCATTTCAAAAAAGCCGCGTTCCCCCTTTTACAAACAGATTGGTTTATCATCATTGATACAAGAAAGAACCACACCGGGGAGGTTTACCATGAACGCATATCTGCAGTATCATCCGGCGGTATTTGCCGTGGAAAAGGATTATCAGATTCTCTTTATGACCACCACCGACGGGATCGGCTGGATTGAGATTGACGGAGAACGCTATACCGACGAGGAATGCGGTCTGCTCCATTACGGGAAGATGCATAAGATTCCGGTGGATGGGGCGGCGCTGGACAAGGCAGGAGCCTACACCGTGGTCTTTGTGGAATATAAGGAAAAGCCCGTGTATTATCCCAAGGGAGAAGAGGTTATCAGAGAAACCTATACCTTCACTCCCGTCACCGGCGACGATTTCCACCTGTTCCAGTTTGCCGATACCCACGGAGCTGTGGATGTGCCGCTGGAAAACTTCCGCCGGTATGAAGAAACCTACGGGAGGGTGGATCTGCTGTGCCTGAACGGGGACATCAACGACTCCTCCGCCTCTGTGGATCATTTTAAGGTGTCCTTTGCGCTGGCATCAGGGGCTGTGGAAGGTACCAGACCCGTGATTTACTCCCGCGGCAACCACGATACCAGAGGCGCCGCATCGGAACTGCTGCCCGGCTACAGCCCTACCGCTTTCCGCGGCGGCAGACGGGAAACCTTCTGGTCCTTCCGGCAGGGGGGACTGTGGGGTCTGGTGCTGGACTGCGGGGAAGACAAGTACGACCATAACATCGAATACGGCGGAACCATCCAGTTCACCACATTCCGGCACAGAGAAACCGCTTATCTGAAAAAGCTCATTGCCGAAAAAGCGGCGGAATATGAAGCCCCCGGCGTAACCCGGAAGGTGGCCTTCTGCCATGTGCCTTTTACCGAAATTTTCAGCCATCCCTTTGATGTGGCAAGCGAAATCTATAAGGAATGGATCGCACTGCTTGACGAAATCGGCATCGATCTGCTGCTCTGCGGCCATATGCATGCCAGCTACGCCCTGCCGCCCCATGCAGAGGGCAAAAAGGACGCCGCATTCCCCACCTTCGTCAGCTCCTGCCCCGTGCGCAGGGACGAAAACGACAAGCCGTACTATACCGGCGCCGCACTGGAACAGAAAAACGGCCGTCTGACTGCCTATGTGGTGAAGGACGGCGTGCGGACGGAATCTGCGGAATACTGATAGAACACCCAAAAGCCCTCGTTTCTGCGGGAATGGCAGGAGAGGGCTTTTGATGGGATTTTCTGTTGGCAAAACCAACAAATCACCCCCATTTATACCGAAACATTTATCTAAAATTCTTTAGCGATTTACTTGACTAAAGTGCTAAAGCGTGCTATAATAGTACATCATCAAAAACCATGAGGTAATACGCGTGAAGGAAACGATTCTGCCGAAGGAAGAGAGAGCGGTGCTTGCCATGCGGGCGCTGTACGAAAGCTTCGGATATACCAAATACAAAATGTCCAAATTTGAGGACTACGACCTGTACCGGGACAACAAGCGGTTTCTGCCCAAAGGGGAGATCATCACCTTCCCCAACCGGGACGGACGGCTGCTGGCCCTGAAACCGGACGTAACCCTGTCCATCGTGAAGAATGCCAGAGAGGGTGAGCAGATCCGGGAATACTACAACGAAAACGTCTACCGCACCGAAGACGGGGACTGCCGGGAAATCATGCAGGTAGGGCTGGAATGCATCGGTGAGATCGACCTGTACTCCACCTGCGAAGTGCTCCGGCTGGCCAAGAAGAGTCTGGAAATCATCTGCGAGGACTCCATTCTGGATATCTCCCACGGCGCTTTTGTAAACGGTCTGCTGGACGCTGCCGGTCTGCCCGAGGACGGAAGCCGGGGAAAGTTCAATGCCTGCATCGCCGGGAAGAACGCCCACGAGCTGTCTGTGCTGTGCCGGGAATACGGCGTGGACGGAGAGATCGAAGGACGCCTGTGCCGTCTGCTTTCCCTGTACGGTCCCTTCACCGTCATTGCCGAGGAAGCGAAGGCGCTGATCATCAATGAAGAAATGGAAGCCGCCTATCAGGAAATCGCCGATATCGATGGGTATTTCCGGGCAATCGGGGAAGAAAAGGGACTGGCTGTGGATCTGTCGCTGGTCAACGATATGCGGTATTATACCGGTGTGCTGTTCAGAGGATATGTCAGAGGCGTGCCTGCGGGCGTGCTCTCCGGCGGCAGGTATGACGGGCTGCTGAACCGGATGCAGAAAAACGGCATGGGTGCTGTGGGTTTCGCCGTGTACATGAACCTGCTGGATCTGTACTTTGATGAAGGCAGAAGCCGTGAATTTGATGTGGATATTCTGATCACCTACGACAGCGGCACCGATATGGCCGCTCTGTCCCGCACCGTGGATATGCTCATGGGCGGCGGCAGAAGCGTACGGGTGCAGAAGGAAACCGATACGAAACTGCGCTACAAGGAAAAGTTCCATTACGGAGAAAGGGGGCTGGAGATCCGTGGCTGAGAAACTGGATAAGACCATCAGTATTGCGCTGCCGAAGGGACGGCTGGGCGAAAAAACCTACGCCATGCTGGAAGAGCTGGGCTACGGCTGTCCCGGCGTCATGGAGAACTCCCGGAAGCTGATTTTTGAAGATGAAGCCGCCACGGTGCGGTATTTCTGGGTGAAGCCCTCCGATGTGGCAATCTACGTAGAACACGGCGCCGCCGATGTAGGTGTGGTGGGCAAGGATATTCTGCTGGAGTACCAGCCGGATGTGTATGAGCTGACCGATCTGGGTTTTGGAAAATGCCGTGTGTGCGTAGCCGGTCCCGAAAACGTGACCCCCAATCCGGACAGAACCCTGCGGATTGCTACCAAGTTCGTGAACATCGCTAAGTCCTATTACCACGCCAGAAGCCGGGAAATCGAGATCATCAAGTTAAACGGTTCCATCGAGCTGGCCCCCATCCTGGGTCTGTCCGATGTGATCGTGGACATCGTGGAAACCGGCACTACCCTGAAGGAAAACCACCTGGAAGTCAAAGAGGAAATCGTCCCCATCAGCGCCCGCTTCATTGTCAACAAAGCCGCTTACCGGTTCAAGAACAACGAAATCGCTGTGATGAACGAGAAGATTGCAGCCTGGCTGGCGCAGAAGAAATGATGTTTCGGCTGGGGGAGAAGGGGAAAGGGGACACGTTTCTGGAGGATCTTTTGAAAAAGATCCCCCAGGCCCCCTCAAAACTTTAAATATGGGTGTGGGCAGGATTTAGTTTCTGCAATTCCAACTGCATAGTGAATTGGTACAGTCCAAGACATGAGGAATAGTGGAGCGAGCTCGCAGGCACCGCACCTGCTCGCCGCAGCCGGTTTTCGATTGCGGGATGCAGTTTGGTACGGTAGTTTGTTGGTACTGTAGATATAACGAATGGTTTTCACCAGCATAAATCTGCACTCAATGAAGTGTCCGAGCTTGACCGCTCCCCTTACAAACCCAAACGAAGCAGCGCGCCGCCGCTTATACCTCCACACTCCCGCTGACGCTCTCCTACCAAACCCGAACAGCCCGACACCGTACAACCACTGCTGTCAGATCGGAAGCGCTTTGTCTGCACCCAACAAAACCGCTGTAATCATTTAAAAGTTTTTGCCAGGCTTTTTTCAAAAAGCCGCGTCTCTCCTCCCGAACAGTCAGGAGAACCAAAAGGAGTCAAACCAAATGATCAAAATATACAAAAGCACAGAAATCGCAAGAGAAGATATCGTAAGCCGGGAAATGGCTGCGTCGTCCGTGGAAGAAGTTGTGGCGGATATTATTTATGATGTCCGGAAGAACGGGGACGAAGCCCTGCTGCGGTATGCGAAGAAGTTTGATAAGATCGACATGACGGCGGAAGAACTGATCGTACCGGAGAGCGAGATTGAGGCCGCATGGGCACAGATGGAACCGGAGTTCCGTGCCGTGCTGGAAGAATCCGCCGCCAATATCACCGCTTTCCATGAAAAGCAGGTGAGAAACGGCTTTGCCATCACCGAAAAGGACGGTGTTGTGCTGGGGCAGAAGATCACACCTATCGCAAAGGTGGGGCTGTACGTGCCCGGCGGGACAGCACCGCTGCTGTCTTCCGTACTCATGAACGCCATTCCCGCAAAGATTGCAGGATGTGAGCAGATCGCCATGACCACCCCTCCCGGACGGGACGGCAAGGTGCCCGCCGCCATTCTGGCAGCCGCAAAGGTAGCCGGGGTGAACCGGATCTATAAAATGGGCGGCGCACAGGCCATTGCGGCACTGGCATACGGCACCGCAACCGTGGATGCTGTGGATAAAATCGTAGGCCCCGGCAATGCCTTTGTAGCGGAAGCCAAGAAACAGGTCTTCGGCAAGGTCGCCATCGACATGATCGCCGGACCCAGCGAAATTCTGGTGCTGTGCGACGAAACCTGCGATCCCGTTGTGGTGGCCGCTGACCTGCTGTCTCAGGCGGAACACGACAAAATGGCCTCCGCCATCATGGTTACCCCCAGCGAAGCCCTGGCAAACGCCGTGTCTGCGGAACTGGAACGGCAGATTCCCCTGCTGCCCAGAGCCGAAATCGCCAGAATCTCCATCGATACCGGCAGTAAGATCATCATCACCGAAGACTTTGCGGAAGCTGTGGACATTGCCAGCGAAATCGCGCCGGAACATCTGGAACTGATGTGCGATGATCCCTTCGCATGGCTGCCCAGAGTGAAGAACGCCGGTTCCATCTTTATGGGCAAGAACTGCCCCGAAGCACTGGGCGACTACTTCGCCGGCCCCAACCACGTCCTGCCCACAGGCGGCACCGCCAAATTCTCCAGCCCCCTGTCCGTGGACGACTTCATCAAGAAATCCTCGTATATTTACTATACCGCCGACGCGCTGGCCGAAGTGGGCGAAAAGGTATACGCCTTCGCCAGCCGGGAACAGCTGGACGGCCACGCCAGATCCGCTGTGGTGCGGTTCCGCCGGGATTTCTGGTGAACCCCCGGGATTTCCGGGAGAACTAAAACTGCTTCTTACCTCTAATCTCTTATATCTTATCTAACCAACCGGAGGATTCCATGCCTTCCTTCCTTTCTTCAAAATTCGCATCACTGGAAGCCTATGTGCCCGGAGAACAGCCCCGGGATAAGGCCTATGTGAAGCTCAATACCAACGAATCTCCCTATCCCCCCGCACCCGGCGTGCTGGATGTGATTTCCAGAGAAGCCGTGGCCGACCTGCGGCTGTATTCCGACCCCACCTGCCTGGCCTGCCGCAAAGCCATTGCCGACCGGTATGGTGTGGAGACGGAAAACGTGCTGGTGTCCAACGGGTCTGACGAATCCCTGAACTTCCTGTTCATGGGCTTTACCGAACCGGGTGTGGTCTTTGCCGATATTACCTACGGGTTCTATAAAGTGTTCGGTGACCTGCACGGCGTTCCCTATACGGTGATTCCACTGAACGATGACTTTACCATCCCTGTGGAAAAATTCTGTGCGGCAAAGGGAACCATGTTCATTGCCAACCCCAATGCCCCCACCGGCATCGCCCTGACGACCGGGCAGATTGAAACCCTGCTTTCCTCCGATCCGGAACGTCTGGTGGTGATTGACGAGGCATACGTGGATTTCGGCGGCGAAACCGTGGTACCGCTGATCCATAAATATAACAACCTCGCCGTGGTGCAGACCTTCTCCAAGTCCCGCTCCCTTGCCGGTGCACGCCTTGGCTTTACCATCGCACCGAAGGAAATCATCGCAGCCATGGAAACCCTGCGCTATTCCACCAACCCCTACAACGTGAACCGTCTGACTCTGCTGGCCGGTAAAGCCGCCATGGAGGACGAAGCGTATTTTGAAACAAACCGGCAGGCCATCATCGCCGCCCGGGCATGGACAAAAGCACAGCTGGAAGTGAGAGGCTTCACGGTGACCGATTCCATGACCAACTTCCTCTTTGCGGCCACTGACCGTATGGACGGCGGGGAACTGTATACTGCACTGAAGGACAAGGGCGTGCTGGTGCGCCACTTTACTTCCGCCAGAATCTGCCAGTACAACCGGATCACCGTGGGTACCATGGCGGAGATGGAAACGCTGGTGGAAAAGATCGACGAAATTTTTGCTGAAAAAGGAGTCTGAACCATGCGGGAAACCAGGATTGTACGCAATACGGCGGAAACGAAAATTGAACTGTCCCTGCATCTGGACGGGGGCGAGACCGTCATCGAAACCGGCTGCGGATTCCTTGACCATATGCTGACCCTGTTCTCCCGGCACGGCCGCTTCGGTCTGACGGTAAAGTGCGACGGGGATACATACGTGGATTATCACCACACCGTGGAAGATATCGGCATTGTGCTGGGGCGGGCCTTCCGGGAGACCCTTGGTGACATGAAGGGAATCCTGCGGTATGCCCACATCATTCTGCCCATGGATGAAGCACTGGTTCTGGCCGCTGTGGATATCTCCGGCCGGGCGCATCTGTCCTATGACGCAGCCATTCCGGCAGCGAAGGTGGGCGAATTTGATACGGAACTGGTGAAGGAATTCTTCCTGGGCTTTGTACGGGCGGCGGGAATTACCCTGCACATCCGGCAGATGGCTGGTGAAAATTCTCACCACATCATTGAGGGTATGTTCAAGGCCTTCGGCAGAATCATGAACGAAGCCACCCGCATTGATGAAGCCCACAAGGACGAAATCCCCTCCACCAAGGGAATGCTGGTGTAATTATGAATGAAGAAATAAGAATTAAGAATTATGGAGAGAGGCGGCTGACAGAACCATGGATTCGGATTCTTAATTTCTGAAATGTCTGCAGCAAAATGATTTTTCACTGTCCCACAGGGACGATTCATAATTCATAATTCTCAATTCTTAATTTGTACCGGAGGTACACCATGATTGCAATCATTGATTACGGTGTCGGTAATATATTTTCCCTGTGCAGCTCTTTCGGTGCCATCGGGGAGGAAGCGGTGCTGACCGGGGATCCGGCAGTGGTGCGGCAAGCCGACAAGCTGATCCTGCCCGGGGTGGGCGCTTTTGAAGATGCCGCCCGGAAGCTGCGGGAGAGCAGCCTGTGGGACGTGGTTCTGGAAGAAACCGCCGCCGGAAAGCCGCTGCTTGGCATCTGTCTCGGGATGCAGCTGCTGTTTGAAGAAAGCCACGAATACGGCGTGCACAAAGGGCTGGGGCTGATTCCCGGCAAGGTGGTGCCCATTGCACCGGAAGTACCGGAAGGCACCAAGATCCCCCACATCGGCTGGAACGGGCTCCATTTCCCCAAAGACAAGCCGGTATCTCCCCTGTTTGACGGTCTGGAAGAAGAGGACTGTGTATATTTCGTCCATTCCTACTGCGCTTCCGGCTGTGCGGCGGACACCATTGCCACCACCGAATATTTCGCAGAGCTGACCGCTGCTGTGGCCAAAGGAAACGTATACGGCACGCAGTTCCACCCGGAAAAGAGCGGTGACGTGGGTCTGCGGATTCTGAAAAATTTCGCACAGATGTGAATTCCCCGGAACCTTTTCCCGACAACATCGTCATATCCTGTAAGAACGATTTGCTGACCATAAACCAATCTGACAGGAGAATGCGCCATGAAGAAAACCATACTGCTTATTTCCCTGATCCTGACCGCTGTGATGCTGTGCGTTCCTGCATCGGCTTATGAACTGTGTGAGGTACACAGCATCGACTACCACAGCTATGACGGCGAGCTGATTGACTATGTGGGCAATGATGCCTTTATGGACTGGGTTCGAAAAACGGAACCTGTGCCCGGGCCGGACGGCTGTCCTCTCGGCGGCAACATCTATCGGTTCATCCACGAATTCGGCATTCCGCAGGAGGTGTTCGAAGACAAACTGTACCGCTGGGGGTTCTGGAACTCGGATTACCCGGTGGATCTGCTCTACGGTGCGGATGCGGAAGCGGTGGATGCATACTACCGGAATTTTGCGGACAGAGAAGACTATCTGAAGAAAAAGGTTTCCCATATGGAGATCCGGTTTGGTCTGCTGGATCTGGCGGAGGACACGGCCAAGTATCGTCCGTTTTATGAAAAATACGTAGTGGACAGCCGGATTCAGCCCTTCAGTGTGGCGGATTTTGTCCGGGTTACCGGGATTGCCAAAGAGGATCTGCGTTCTCATATGGAGTCGTGGATCACGGTGGAATATCCCGGTCACACCAAAGTGAGAAACTGTTTCCCATGGGATTTTGATCTGCTGTACGAAATGGCAGCCGAACCGGAGAAGACTACACCGCTTGGTAAGATCAACGAAGATCTGCGATTCTGCGGTCAGCCGGAGATTGAAGAAACCGTGTATGCCGCACCGCAGACCGGGGATGCAGAAGTCCTGCCGGTTCTCGGATGCATTGCGGCAGGTATCCTGATGGCGGCTGTCCGCCCCGGCAGGAGAAAACGCATATGGCTGTAAAGAGGGAGGATATCATGCTGCATCGAAAACATAGCCGGTATATGGCCGTGCTTCTTCTGCTTCTTACCCTTGCCCTGTTTTTCACATCCTGTGACTATACCAGAAAGGTCATCGGCACCTGGGACAGTGAGGACACGCTGAACGTGCAGGGCATTGAAGCAAACCGGCTGGTCTTTTCGGAAGACGGCTCCGGGTACGCATCCGGCAGCGGCGGTACGGTGACATTTACGTTTGTACTGACGGACGACACCATGACCTTCCGCTTTCCCGACATTGGCTGGGGTGTGCAGTACACGGTTCGCGGGGACACGCTGACCGTCCGTGACTGTGTATTTACCCGCACCGGCCCGGCATCCGGCATCCAGTAAACCGTATCCATAACGCAAAAAGGAGAACATACCCCATGCATATTTTTCCGGCAATCGACCTGTGCGGCGGGCAGGTAGTCCGTCTGTACAAGGGTGACTATAACCAGAAAACCGTATATTCCGACGATCCGGCGGCCTTTGCCAGAGCGTTCTATGAAGCCGGTGCAGAGTACCTGCATCTGGTAGACCTGGACGGTGCCAAGGCAGGCAAGGCGGTGAATCTGGATCTGATCGCCTCGGTGATCCGGCAGAGCCGTCTGCAGGTGGAAGTGGGCGGCGGCATCCGGGACGAGGAAACCATCCGCCAGTACATTGACATCGGCGTGCTCCGGGTGATTCTGGGCACGGCTGCCCTGAAGGACCGGCCGTTCCTGACCGCCATGGTGGAAAAGTACGGTGACAGAATCGCGGTGGGCGTGGACATCCGGGACGGCATGGTGGCAACCCACGGCTGGACGGAAACCTCCACTGTGCCCTGCATGGAATTCTGCACCTGGCTGGAATCCATCGGCGTCTCCACCATCATCTGTACCGACATCTCCAAGGACGGCGCCATGTCCGGCACCAACCTGGGTCTGTACCACGACATGGTGGGCAAACTGAAAATGAACATCACCGCATCCGGCGGCGTATCCTCCCTGGCCGATGTCCGTGCGCTGGCCGCAGACAACCTCTACGGCGCGATCCTGGGCAAGGCGCTCTACACCGGGGATGTGGATCTCCGGGAAGCTCTGGCAGCGGCGCGTGGGTGAGTGCAGGAATATCGGAAAAGGGGATGCGGACGCTTTTTTGAAAAAAAGCTTGGCAAAAAACTTTAAACTGGGTTTGGGCAGGATATAGTTTCTGCAATTCTGTTTGCGCTGGCTTGTGAGCGATCCAACTCCTGAGAAGTAGTTGCGCGAGTTCGCAGGGACCTCCACCCTGCTCACCACAGATTGTTTCCGATTGCGGAATTTCGTTTTTTGGATTGCTTTTATCCTTTAAGTAACCGATGATTAACTAAATCATGCGATCAAAAACCGGCTACGGCGAGCAGGCTTGGTACCTGCGAGCTCACTTCACTATTTCTTGTGTCTTGGATATACAATATTTAGTGGCACATGGAATTGCAGTGACTATATCCTGCAAATACCCATGTTTAAAGTTTTTTGCCAGGCTTTTTTTCAAAAAAGCCGCGTTTCCCTTTTGCGAACAGTTTAGTTAATCATCATTGACTTAAGTCTCAATGAAAGGCTTGTATTTTCATGATTACCAAACGTATCATCCCCTGCCTGGATGTGAAAAACGGCAGAGTGGTCAAGGGCGTGAATTTTGCGGGGCTGGCCGATGTGTCTTCTCCCGTGAGCCTGGCCAAATATTACAGTGACAACGGTGCGGATGAGCTGGTGTTCTATGACATCACCGCTTCCGCTGAGGGACGGGCGCTGTTCAGTGATATCCTGACGGAAGTGGCCCGTACCGTATACATTCCCCTGACGGTGGGCGGCGGCATCAACACCGTGGCGGACTTTGACCGGGTACTGAAATGCGGTGCCGACAAGGTCAGCGTCAATTCCGGTGCCATCGCCAACCCTGACCTGATCAGAGAAGCCTCCCGCATCTACGGCGACCAGTGCGTGGTGCTCTCCTGCGACATCAAAAGAGTGGACGGACAGTTCCGGCTGTTTGCCAAGGGCGGCAGAGTGGACACGGGTCTTGACGCTATCGAATGGATCAAACGGGGCGAAGCAAACGGCGCAGGGGAAATCGTGGTCAATTCCATCGACACCGACGGCGTGAAGAAGGGCTTCGACATCGAAATGCTGAAAGCCGTGTCCGATGCCGTATCTGTACCGATCATTGCCTCCGGCGGCGCCGGCTGTGCCCAGGACTTCGTAGACCTGTTCCGCGCCATCCCCACCATGGACGCCGGCCTTGCCGCCTCCATCTTCCACTTCGGTGAAGTACAGATCTCCGACCTGAAAAAACTGCTTGCCGACAATGGCATTCCGGCAAGACAGGTGAGAAAATGATGTTTTGCTGAAGGTGTTGGGGCGGGGGACGCGTTTCTGGAGGATCTTTTGAAAAAGATCCCCCAGGCCCCCTCAAAACTTTCAACTGGGTAGGGCAGAATATAGTTTCTGCAATTCCATCTGCACAGTGAATTGGTACAGTCCAAGACCTGAGAAGTAGTTGAGCGAGCTCCCAGGGGCCGGCAACCCTGGTCGCCACAGGCCCTTTACGCTTGCAGGATATAGTTTGGTGCAGACTGTTTTGATACTGTTGACATAACGAATAATTCTCACCGGCATAAATTTGACCCAACCAATGCCGAGCTTGACCGCTCTCCTACAAGACCCAAACGAAGCAGCGCGCCGCCGCGTATTCCTCCACACTCCCGCTGATGCTCTCCTACCAAGCCCGAACAGCCCGAAACTGTACCCCCTGCTGTCAGATCGGCAGCGCTCTGCCTGCACCCAACAAAACCGCTGTAACCGATTTAAAGTTCTTTGCCAGGCTTTCTTTCAAGAAAGCCGCGTCTCTCCTCCCTGAAAATTTGTACTACTAAAAAGGAGCCAACAAAATGCTTACCATAAACGACCTGAAATTCGACGACAAGGGCCTGATTCCCGCCATCGTGACCGACTACGAAACCGGCGAAGTGCTGACGCTGGCGTATATGAATAAGGAAAGCCTGCAGATTTCGCTGGATGAAAAGATGACCTGCTTCTGGTCAAGATCCAGACAGGAACTGTGGCGCAAGGGCGCGACCTCCGGCAACCGGCAGCACATTACCAAGATCGTTGCCGACTGCGACAGAGATGCCCTGACCGTGTATGTCCGCAAAGACGGCCCCGCCTGCCACCTGGGCAATAATTCCTGCTTCGTGGACGAGCTGTTTATCAACGAAGACGAGCATGAGGCTTTCCGTCTGCAGGGGCTGTACGACCTGCTGGTGGGCCGGAAAACCGATATGCCCGAAGGTTCCTATACCACCTACCTGTTCCAGAAGGGTCTGGACAAGATCCTGAAGAAGGTGGGCGAAGAATCCACCGAAGTCATCATCGCCGGCAAGGCTGAGGACAAGGCGGAAACCATCTATGAAATCGCCGACCTTGCGTATCATGTCATGGTTCTGATGGTGGAAATGGGCATCTCCCTGGACGAAGTACGGGCTGAGCTGGCCTCCCGCCACGTCATCGACCATAAGGTAAAGCAGGAAAAAATGGGCGGACAGGGCTGAGATGGGTATGGACTGCCGGAAATCCATTGATTTTCTGCTGGAAAACGGCAGAGATGTCATACAGTACCGCCTGCATAAAGAAATCCTCCATGACCTGACCGAAGCAGAAGAAGCAAAGCTGCTGGAGAAAGTCATGCAGACACCCGAATATCAGCTGCTTCTGACACACGTTAAACCCAATGGATATATCGGAACCGGTATGCACTCCTGGGAGAAGTTCAAAACATCCCACCTCGATGACGGTGAGAATGCCGCAAGACTTCTGCACAATTACGCCATACCGAAAGATATGTCCATAGTGAAGAATTTTGTCAAAGCCATGCGGGACGATGCGGTGCTGGAACAGGAATTTTCCTACTACAACCCGGAAAAAGTACGGTTTCAGACCAGAAGTATCGGCATCAACAGCGGTTCAACGCTGGACGTCATCCTGTATACCTGTCAGGCACTGCTGGGATATGGTGACGATCCCGAAATGCGCCACTTTGTCGATGCATCCTATCAGGCATTTGTCAGTCTGCTGGATTATGCATCCGCAGATGAGATCACAACCTATAACCCGAACCTGAAACGGAAGTACAATTATCCCACCATCCCACCCGATACCTATTTCCCGTGTCAGTACCATCTGGAAACACTGGCTGAAACCAAAAGCTGGCGTACCCCGGAGAAAATCGACCGTCTTGCTCAAGCCATTGACCACCACGACAGAATCACCAGAGATTTCGGTGGCTTTGCGGTAAAGCTGGGCGGAAAACAGGTCGGCCCCGGTTGGGCATATATGAGTCCGTTTTTTTCGCTTTCCTTCCCACAGAAAGCACCGAATCACCGTAAAACCCTGACTGCACTGGCCAAGGTGAGCGGAGAGAAAACACAGGTAGTCAGAGAATCTGCGGAGACTCTGCGGGAAATGCTTGCCGGAGACGGTGTACTCCGCACCACATTTTCCTCCTCCTATGAAAAAAGCCGCTTCAAGGACAATTTCCGCAGCGGACATCCGTATGCGGAAGTCGGCCTGGAGCCCGATCACAAAAAGGATACAGCGATCTGGTGTGAGCTGACCTTTTGGGCAGTCGAGTTTCTGCATATTCTGCAAAGTATGGATTGAAAAGTTGAATTTTGTTAGATAAGGAGAACCACACATGGATCTTATCATTTTTGGCGGCCAGAGCAATATGGAAGGACAGACCTCCGGTGTGCCGGAAGACCTGCGGCCTGTGCCGGGGGCAATGGAATATAAGCTGAAGAGCCACGCATACGCACCGCTGCAGCATCCCGTCGGGGAAGATTTTGAGCCTTACCTGGGCGGTGCCTGCTATGGGCTTGGCAATATGGTGCCCGACTTCGTGGATGTGTACCGGAAGTACCGGAAGGTACTGGTGGGCGCTGTTCATGCGGCACAGGGGGCAACCAATATCGACCAGTGGAATCCTGAGGGGCCTATCTACCGGAAAGCCAAAGAAAAAATCGACGACTGCCTGAAATACTACCCGCCGGAACCCATCGAACGGAAGTATTACGTATGGCTCCAGGGTGAATCCGATGCCATAAGAGAACTGCCGGAAGATATCTATCTGGAAAAGCTCATTGCCTATAAGAATTCTCTGAAGGCCGACTTCGGCATCGATAAGTTCGGCATCATCCGGGTGGGTTACTTCTGCTACGATACCCCCTGGAAAGACGAAGCCATCATGCGGGCACAGGACAGAGCCTGCGAGATCGACGACGACTTCATTATGCTGACCCGGATTACCTCCAAGCTGTCCTATGACAAGCGGTTCCTCAATCCCCAGGCAAGCGGTCACTATGACAATACCGGTCTTGCCGTCATCGCCGCCGAAGCCGCCAGAACCCTCGGACTGTATGCGATGGGACTGGAAGTCAATTAAGAATTAAGAATTCAGAATTAAGTAAACGATGATTAACTATATTACGCAATCAGAAACGACCTGTGGCGACCAGGGTTGCCGGCCCCTGGGAGCTCGCTCTACTATTTCTTGGGTCTTGGAGAACACATATTACTGTGCAAATGGAATTGCAGTCACTATATCCATCCGAAACCCATGTTTAAAGTTTTTTGCCAGGCTTTTTTTCAAAAAAGCCGCGTTTCCCTTTTGCGAACAGATTAGTTAATCATCATTGACTTAAGAATTAGAATGATACAGAAAAAGCAGAACCCGGGAGGTTTTCTTCCCTGATTCTGCTTTTTTGTTATGGTTGTTCCGGGGTCTGCAGGACGGCGTTTACCCATGTTTTTTCGTATGCCGCAATAGCCGGGCATGGGTAGGACGGACAGTCCCGGCAGCGGTCGATGTTCCGGTCTTTGCAGCATTTCCGGAAGGGGCACTCCCGGCAGGGTTCCATGACGGTATCCGAGCGTCCGCCGTGACAGACCAGCTTATCCGGCGGGATTTCCGTGTGCATTGAGTCCCGGTAGAATGCGTGGGCTTCTTCTCTGTATGCGGCGGCTTTGGCGGCATCCTTTGTAACCGTGGCCAGCCGGACAAGGCACCTGCCGCAGTCATGACCGCAGAAGCAGAGCATTTTTTCCATGGCTTACCCGATTTCTGCGTGTTCTGTCCGATGGAGAATATCTTCCTGCACATCACGGGACAGACTGGTGTAGTAGGCTGAGAAACCGGACACACGTACCACCAGATCTCCGTAGTTTTCCGGATGTTCCATAGCGTCCTTCAGCACATCCCGGGAGACACAGTTGATCTGCACTTCCTGTCCGCCCCGGCTGAAGTAAACCTGAATGGCCGCTGTCAGTGCCGCACGCTTTTCCGGATCGCTGAGCATATCGGGGGTGTACTTCTGGTTCACCACTGTGCCGCAGGAAACCAGCCGGTAGTCCGGTTTACACAGAGACAGGAACGCCGTGGTGGGGCCGTTTTTGTCCATACCGTAGGTGGGAGAGGCCGCATCGGACAGAGGTACCCCTGCCAGCCGTCCGTCAGGTGTGGCACCGGTGATGTGACCGGCGGAAACACTCTGGGTGTTGCTGGCGATGGCGGTATAGAAGGCACCGCCGTCCCGGGTTCTGTACCGGGCAAAGACCTTGTCCAGATATTCCACGTACCAGACGGCATATTTGTCCACGAAATCGTCGTTGTTGCCGTACTTGGGCGCATTCTGCAGCAGGGCGCGGAGGGTTTCGTATCCCTCAAAATTGGCGGCCAGCGCATCCCGCAGCTCTGCCGGCGTGCATTTCTTTTCGTTATAGACAACCTTTTCCACGGCAGCCAGCGAGTCTGCAATGGTGGCGATCCCCATAGCAACAGCACCGTGTACCGAAGGATACCGGGCGCCGCCGCAGTTGATGTCCATGCCGCGGGCAATGCAGTCATCACAGAACAGGGACATGAAGGGCTGGGCATAATGGCGGTAGTTGTACCGTCCGTTTTCGTTGTTGAAGATAGTCACATATTCCCCGGCGGCTGCGGCAATCTGGGCTTCAAAGGCAGCCATAAAATCGTCCATGGTGGTCAGTTCTTCCACGGGGCCTGTGTCGATACCCAGATACCCCTGATCCACCATGGAAACCCCTCTGTGGAATACGGCTTCCAGAAAATGGGGAATGTTGAACCGGCCGTCAGACCAGGCGGGCTGCTTCCCGGGAATGAAGTTTTCGATGCAGCCTACGAAACAGTAGTCTCTTGCGTCTTCGGGCGCATAACCGTGGCGCTGGAGTGCGGGGATGTTCACCCGGTCGTTCATCAGGGCAGGGTAGCCAAGACCCGTGCCGATGACCTGCAGGCATTCGTCAAGGAACTTATCGGGCATTCCTTCGTGGAGACGGGCAGACAGGTTGGGGCCGGGTACATTGCAGTCTCGGACGGCGTGGAGAATCACATAGGACAGCTCGTTGATCCCTTCGTCCCCTGCCGGTGTCACGCCGCCGATGCAGATGTTGACCGTGTCGTCACCGCCAACCCAGCGGCTTTCCGTCAGCTTGATGAAGGTGCACCCGAACAGGTCTTCCGCGTCTTCCGGGGTCAGGATACCGGCGTCAATGTCGTGTCGGTAGAAGGGATAGAGATACTGATCCATCCGCCCCAGCGCCATAGCATATTTCCCCTGGAAAGTGAAGGAAAGATGGCACAGCCAAACCAGATTCAGTGCCTGACGGAGGGTGACGGGTTTTTCCCAGGCGGCACGTGCCAGATCGGCGGCAAGAGAGGCCAGTTCCGCACGGCAATGGGGATTCTCTGTGCGGGCGGCGGCATCCAGAGCGGCTTCGCTGTGGCGACGGACAAAAGCGGAGAATCCTTCCAGGACGGTCTTCTGGGCAGTCAGAAATTCCACCTTGTCCGGATCGTTTTTATGTACCAGCAGGGATTCGTCAATCCGTGCCATGGTACCGCAGATACTGTCTTTCAGAAACCGTTCATAACCCGGCGCAAAATGGTCGGAGTTGGTCCAGAATCCAAGCTGCCCGTAGGAACCGCAGATGTTTCTGGCCTTGCTTAGTTCTTTTGGACTAAATTCCGTAAGAAAATTCCCATGCCGGGATCCGGCCACCCGGTCGTATTCATATACATAAGCCGGATAGGTTTCAAACCATGCTTTCTGCGCCAGCGCACCGGCCATCAGGGGTGATTTACCGTAGGTTTCCCGGAAGGAACGGTACCGGAGCAGCTCCGTGGCACAATAGTCCCCGGCCGGACGGATCTTCACGGCAGATTTCAGTTGCGGCAGATGTTTCATATGGATTCCCTCCCTTTTCAGGTCAGTGAGTGATATCGTGTTCTTCCTACAGTATAGCAGGAAAAAAGGTGTTTGTCCATATCCAATCCGCAAAAAAACAGATTTATCAAAGGCCTGTGGGATTCCCCGGCTATTTTCCGCCTGACTATTGACTTCCCGGCAGATGTCTGGTAAAATGATAATGACTTTTCGATTATTATAATTATAAGGAGAAAATGATGAAAAAGACCCGTATATCCTGCCTGCTCGCGGCGCTGCTGATGCTTGCTTCCTGCGGTGCTCCGGCAGCAGATGAAACTACGGCCGATACCGCAGCGGATACCGCAGCAGAAACCGAAACCGCAGTGGAAACCGACGCGCTGGAAGCCCGTCTGGCAGTACCCGATGATCTGGGCGAAAAGGATTTCGGCGGCGAAGAATACCGTGTAATGATCCAGGAACGCTGGTTCGGCTATCACGATGCAGCAGAACTGACAGGGGATGGCCTGAACGATGCCATTTACACCAGAAATACCAATGTGGAAGAAAGATTCAATGTGAAGCTGAATCTGCAGGGTATGGCCCATGATGATCAGGCACAGGGGCTGAAGAACTGTGTCATTTCCGGCAACGATGAATACGATCTGTTCCTGGGCGGCGCTGTAGCTTCCGGGGATCTGGCTGTACAGGGCCTTTTCCGGAATATGCACGAACTGGATATCGACTTTACAAAGCCCTGGTATCCCTCGGATGCCATCACGAATCTGACTGTCAACGGGAAGATGTTCCTGGCAGCCAGCGATATCTGCCTGTCCCTGGCAGCCAATACATACTGCTACTATTTCAACAAAAATATGGTAACGGATTACGGTCTGGAAGATCCCTATACCGTGGTTTCCGAAGGCAGATGGACCATCGATTATCTGATGCAGAACATCGCCAATATCTATGTGGATGCCAACGGGGACGGTGCGGAAGCCAATGACGATATCTATGGCTTCGGGACGGAAAAGGTCAACTCCCTGCCCGCCTATTATTACGCTTTTGAAATCGATACGGTAGAGCTGACCAAGGATGGCGTAAACATTTTGCTGGACAAGGTGGAAAAGAACATCGACGCCGTGGAAAAGCTGCGCACACTGCTGTACAGCAGCCAGGGTACCTATAAGTATACCGGTGACGGCGCCTACGGCAGCGGCGGGGATCTGTTTGTCCGCCAGAACGCCATTTTTGCCGTTTCCAAGCTGGGTGACTCTGCAGGCTGGTTCCGGGAAACCTGTGAATTTGACTACGGTATTATCCCTTATCCCAAGTATACCGAAGAACAGCAGAACTATTATACGGTATCCGGCGGTTCCATCAATGCATCCGCGATTCCGCTGACCGCTGCAAGAGAAGAACTGGTGTCCACTGTATTTGCGTCCATGGCTGCCGAATCCTGGAAAGTGCTGATTCCCCAGTACTATGATGTTGTGCTGAAGTACAAGGGTGCCCGTGACGAAACCTCTACCAAAATGATCGACCTGATTCTGGACGGCCGCAACCTGGACTTTGAATTTATCTACGACGGCTTCAAGGGTTATATGTACGATATGAGCGATATTTTCAAGGGCGGCACCACCGTTCCCGCTTATGTTGCTTCTACCCAGAAGGCTGTAACTACCTATTACGAAGGTATCAGAAAGCTGTTCTACGAAGACTGATCTCCCCTCATAAAAATATAGAAGAAAGAAGGATGAACACATGAAAAAAACCATTATCATGTTATTGCTGGCGGCCCTTCTGACCTCTTTTGTATCCTGTGGTTCCGGGGCGGCAGAAACCGGTCCGGCGGACACTGCAGCCGATCCTGTTGTCGGAGAAACCAAAACCGCGGAAGAAACCGATGCACTGGCAGCCCGTCAGAACATCGCGGACGACCTGCCGGAGAAGAACTTTGATGGTGACGTTTTCACGGTTCTGTCCGATGAACCCACCTACCTGATCGACAACGCCATCGACATCGAGGAATCCACCGGGGAAGTGGTGGACGATGCGGTGTTTGCCCGGAATGCGCTGGTGGAAGAACGGTTCGGTGTTCTGGTGGAAGCCCGGTATCTGCCGGTGGGCGACATTATCAAGACCCTGAACAAAGAAGTGCTGGCCGGGGACGATGTAAACGATCTGGTAACCAGTCACGTGTGCAACATGGGGGCTGCCCTGTTCAACGATATGTATATGAACTGGTATAATGTACCCTGTGTGAACTTTGAAAAGCCCTGGTGGTCTGCGTCTACGGTAGACGACCTGACCTATGGCGGAAAATGCTTCATCGCAGTGGGGGATGTGGCGCTCAGTTCCCTGCAGGCCACCTACTGCTACTACTTCAACAAGCAGCTGACGGAGGACTATCAGATTCCCGACGTGTACGAAACGGTACTGGAAGGAAAGTGGACGGTGGATTATCTGATCGGTCTGACCAAGGATATCTACAACGACACCAACAACAGCGGCGACCGGGATGAAGCAGATTTTTACGGTCTGTGTACCAACGCTTCCTCAAACGCCAATACCTATCTGTGGGCGTTCGACAGCCGGATTATTGCCAAAACAGCCGAGGGTGGTCTGGAAGTTGTCTACAATTCCGAAAAAACCGTAGATATTGTTACCAAGCTGGTGAGTATGTATAACGAGAATGTGGGGATCAGCTACAACCTGGACTACACGGACTCGGAAGGCAATAAGCAGTTCCCCTATCCCAGAGATATGTTTCTGAACAACCGGACTGTGTTTGCCGCCGGGCAGATCAGTATGTCCCTGACCCACTTCCGGGATATGGAATCCGATTATGGGATTATCCCCTACCCCAAGTGGGACGAAGCACAGAAAGAATACCGGACTATGGTAGACGGCAGCCACAGTGCTATGGCCATCCCCGTAACCGTACAGAATATGGAAATGGCTGGGATCGTCACCGAAGCGATGTGCGCCGAAAGCTATAAGCTGGTGATTCCTGCTTATTACGACACCGCGCTGAAGTACAAAGGCACCCGTGACGAGACTTCCGTGGAGATTCTGGACATGATCGTGGATGCCCGTGTGTTTGACATGGGGTATGTGTACGATGCCTGGAAGGGTGCGTCTTTCCTGATCCAGAATCTGGTACGCGACTCTGGCAGCAATTTTACCTCTACCTGGGCCGGGAAGGAACAGGCGGTTACCGCGCATTACGCCGAGGTTATGGAATACTTTGAAAATTATGGGGAATAATCCGTTTTCCGACAGGAGGCAGCAAAATGTCCATTGAAAGAGTAAAAGCGTTTTTTGCCGGGAAAGGCATGGCCGACCGGGTACTGGAATTTGATGTGTCCAGTGCTACCGTGGAACTGGCCGCCGCGGCGCTGGGCTGTGAAGAATGCCGGATCGCCA
>SVSN01000127.1 GCA_015064285.1 Oscillospiraceae bacterium
CCATCGTGGAAGCCATGGCTGCCAAGTCCATGTATACCCTGACCCCTGCTTATTACGACGTAGCTATCACCAGAAAGTACATGCGTGACGAAGAATCCATCGAAATGCTGGATATCATCCTGCAGGATCGCCGGTACGACCTGGGTTACATTTACAACTGGGGCAGCATGTACAACAACATCCGTTCCATTATCATTGCCGGCAGAGACACCTTTGCCTCTACATGGGAAAGAGGCCAGAAGTCCTTCAATACCGCTATGGAAAAGACCCTGACGCAGTATGAAGAACTGAACGAACAGCGGGGCTGAGAAAAATAAGAGATAAGAAATAAGAAGTCAGAAATAATATTGGGAATACAGCCGTCAGAAATGTCTGAGGGCTGTATTTTTATTGACAGGTTTCGGAACTGTGTGGTATAATACTTTTATTAACTGATGAAAAAGATATTTCTAATATCTTACTTCTTATTTCTTACATGGAAAAGGGGTGTGCGTATGGAAAAGTTCCGCAATCTGGGGATTCTGGCCCATGTGGACGCCGGGAAAACGACCCTGACCGAACAGCTGCTGTATACTGCCGGGGTGATCCGGGAGGCAGGTTCGGTGGATGCCGGGACGACAAAGACAGACTCTCTGTCCGTGGAACGGAAGCGAGGGATTTCCGTCCGGTCGGCAACCGCGTCCCTGGAATGGAACGGTTCTACGGTAAATATCATTGATACCCCGGGGCACGTGGATTTTGCCGGGGAAGTGGAACGCTGTCTGGAAGCACTGGACTTTGCCATTCTGGTGGTTTCCGCACCGGACGGTGTCAAGGTACACACGGAAAACCTCCTGCACGCACTGGAAGTCACAGGACTGCCCAGACTGGTTTTCATCAATAAAATCGACCGGGCAGGTGCTGATATCGACCGGGTTCTCAGCGGACTGCGGGCGGTTACGAAGGAAAAAACCGTGTATATGCCGGTAACACTGGCGGAAAACTGTGGTTTGGATGACTGTCTTATCACGGCACCGGATTTTGCCGCCTCTGCCACGGAAGCCCTTGGGGAATGGGACGAAGAAACAGCGGAACTGTTCCTGATGGATGAGCTTCTGTCGGAAGAACAGATCGCAGAAAGGCTGCCTGCCGCTATACGGGAAACAAAAATCACACCGGTACTGTGCGGCTGTGCCAAAAAGGGGCTGGGAATCCGGGAGCTGCTGGATTTCTGTACCCGCTATATGCCGGATGCTTCCGCAAAAGCCACAGATGAGCTGTCCGGCGTGATTTTCAAGATTGAGCACGACAAAACCATGGGAAAAATTGCCCATGTGCGGCTCTTCGGCGGTACGGTGAAGAACCGGGATGCACTGGCCATCGTGGAACCGGCAGCACCGGCGGAAGATAAAACGGACGAAGATCTGCCGGAAGATGCCGTTCCCGCAGAGGAAGCAGGTGCGGACGCCAAAGACAAGGTATCCCAGATCCGGAAGCACCTTGGCGGACGGTACAGCGATGCCGGGCAGGTGGACGCCGGAGATATCGGTGCCCTGTGCGGTCTGACCGGTGCGAAGGTCGGGCGGTATGTTGGCTCCGTGACACCGGTAAGACGGTATGCGCTGGCCCATCCTCTCCTGAGAGTCCGCGTGACCCCGGCGGATCCGGAACCGGAAGCGCTGCCCAGACTGGCGGGCGCCCTGAAGGAGCTGTCGGACGAAGAACCCTATATTGATGCCAAATGGGAAAACGGCCAGTCGGAAATCGTGATCCATCTGACCGGCAGCGTCCAGTCGGAGATTCTGGAAACCCTTCTGGCGGAGCGGTACGGCCTGACAGCCAATTTCTCCCCGCCCACGGTGATCTACAAGGAAACACCCATGCGCAGGGGCGAAGGATATGCGGACTATACCATGCCGAAACCCTGCTGGGCGGTGGTGCGGTTTCTGTTTGAGCCCATGCCCAGAGGCTACGGCGTCAGCTACCACGGCAGGCTTCCCAGCAACCAGTGCTTCTATAAGTACCAGAGCCATATCCACCGGTCGTTTCTGTCCTGTCTGGAGCAAGGGATTCACGGCTGGGAAGTGACGGATTTCCGCTGTACCCTGATCGGCGGCGAACACCACACCATCCACACACATCCGCTGGACTTTTTCGTGTGCACGCCCATGGCTTTCCTGAACGGGCTGGTCAACTGCGGCTCCGTTCTGCTGGAACCCCTGCTGCAGATGCGGCTTACGGCTCCTGCAGAGCTGGCAGGAAAGCTGATCACTGAAGTAGTACAGGGCGGCGGCGAATACGACAGTCCCCTGCTGACAGGGGATACCGTTGTGCTGGACAGCATCGTACCGCTGGCGAAGTTCATGGATTTTCCCACCCGGCTGGCGTCCTTTTCCTCCGGCAGAGCGGTCTGCCAGACCCAGTTCCACGGCTACCGGGAATGCAAACCCGGTGAAGGCTGTGATGCACCCAGACGGGGCGTGGATCCGCTGGACAGAGCGAAATGGATCCTGTGGGCGAGAGGGGCTATGACGGGCGTGGATCTGAAGTAAAGAGAAAATGCAGAACGGACAAACGGCTTACAGTACGGGAGAAATTCTGCTGTAAGCCGTTTTATGGTTATTTCATATGATGAATCTAGTGATTAATCGGGCAGATTTTCCACTTCCTGCCGTAGAACCCGGAACCGTTGGTGATCTGCCAGCAGCCGAAATACATCGCTGCGCAGCTTTTTTATCAGCTTTGGCTTCAGGCATCTGCGATCCAGAAATGTGGGGACTTCCGATTCCCGGATCAATGGTGATGTCTGCAGTTTTGCCCACGAAATCTGCACATCCGGACAGGATTTCAGCAGGCGCAGGTAATACCGGACAGATTCTTCGGCTGCGTCCATTGCCTGTTCTGTGTTCCCCAGTGCAAAATATGCCTCTGCCAGCAGAAGATAACAGTCGCCGGAGTCAAAATCATGATACGGCGGGAAGGTTTTGCCGTATATGGTTTTCATGACGGCAAAGTAGGTGGTGAATACTTCTACCGCATCCGTGTACCGGCCGGATTTCATATATGCCTTCCCCAGCCGGGCTGCCCGGTCTTCCATGGCCTGCAGGGCATAATCCATATCACTGCACAGATAAATGATCTCGCGCCCGTGATTGCCCATGGATTCGTTTACATATGCCATATTACCGTATAAAGTGAAATCTGTGCGCACCGGAAACTTTCTGGCGGCTTCGGTTGCTTTGCTGTAATCACCGCTGTTGCAGTACAGAAACAACAGGCTCTGTCTGGCGGTCATGATCTCCGTCATGTTTTGGGACAGGGCAATAATCAGCTCTGCCTGCCGGATGGTTTCATCTCCTATCTGTTTCCGGCGGTCGGGATCCTCCACCCAGCCGTTTTCCGTCAGGGACAGTCCTACACCCCACTGCATACAGTTGTTCAGCAGGATCAGATTGTTAGGATATTTCCGCAGACCGTCCAGCATAGTTTCATATCCAGCAAGATATGTGTCATACCTGCCATATTGGCGCAGACTTTCCGCTTCGTTGACAATCTGCCATGCTTCTTCATCAGCGGTAGTTTCCGCTATACCGAACAGTACATCAGTTGTAACCCCGAACACGGAGGCCAGCGGTACAATCTGAGAAACATCCGGCATACTGGTGTCGTTTTCCCATTTGGAAACTGCCTGAGAGGTAATGTTCAGCCGCACCGCCAGCTCCTCCTGTGTCAGTTCCCGTTCCTTCCGCAGCCGTCTTATAATCTGCCCCATGGTTTCTTTCATGTGATACTCCTTCCGGATGATTTTCTGTGACTATAGTATACCATAAATCCATCGGGGAGGGAAGCGATCCGACAGATACCCGTCCTCAACGGACAGTTGGATAATAAAAACAGCCTGCAGAGAGGTTTTGATTCCTCCGCAGGCTGTCTTTTTGTTGTATCTGTCTTACAGTTCGCAGTTGTT
>SVSN01000128.1 GCA_015064285.1 Oscillospiraceae bacterium
ATACCTGCTTGCCGCATTCCATAGCATAGCAGGCTGCGGGAATGTGGTTTTCCCATGCGGATGCGATTACCACTACGTCAACGTCAGCGGATTCGCACAGTTCCTTATAATTGGTGGTCGCCTTGGGAGTGTGAGCGTTCTTTTCTTCCACAACCTTTACGGCTGCTGCACACCGGTCTTCATAGCTGTCGCATACGTAGGTTACATATACGTCTTCTCTCTCGGTGAGGATGCCTCTCAGATGACCCATACCGCGGCCGCCAAGCCCGATAAGTCCTACCTTGAATTGTGCCATTTTGTGTATCTCCTTTTTGTTTGTTTTTTATTGATCTGGGGGGACCTTTTGGGAAAAGCTCCCTCAGGCCCCCGGAAAACTTTTAACGATTTATAAAGATTGTTTGTCTCTGCAGAGCCGGCATCCGCTCTGCACAGTACTGTATACTTCTTATTTCTTAACTCTTACTTCTTACTTATCTGTCCAGCTGCCAGAAGCCGACATATTTGTCGTTTCCTCTGTCGATCCATGCGCCTCTGGTGAAGTCCGGAATTTCCACCGGGATACTGCCACCTGTCAGGGAAACTTCAGACAGAGGGGTGATGGCCATCCAGGAGGCCATATCGTAGGTATCGATGGGGGGTACCTTGCCCTCGTCCATGGAAGAGAACCATGCGTCAAACAGGATCCAGTCCATCCCGCCATGGAGCTTTGCGTTATCTGCGTTCTCTCTGGCTTCATTGAACCGCTTCCAGATGGGATGCTCCCATTTTTCACGGTACTTTTCCACATTGTTCAGGTAGTCCCCTCTGCTGTGGCTGTCCCCGTCCAGGAACACGGTCTGTTCTCGTTCCGCAAAAAAGCCTTTGGTGCCTCTGACAGTAAAGTCTCTGGAATAGAACCGGGGCAGGGAGGTGTCAATGGTCAGGGTAATACTCTGGCCGCGGGCACACTGGATCATGGTTCTCACAACGTCCCCCTGCCGGAAGGAATAGTCCTGCATGGCGGGGTCGATGGTATCCGGGTGAGCTTTGGCGTATTCGTTCAGCCCTCTGGCCGAAGAGGACATGGACACCAGCTTGGTCATCCGGTTACCGCGATTGATATCCAGCAGTTTGGCGATGGGGCCGAGATCATGGGTGGGGTAATATTCGCAGTTCCGGTGCATGAAGCTGGCCACACGGAACTGGTTTGTGGGGTATCCCTTCAGGATCATATCCCGCAGGTCATGCTGGTAGCCGCCGTCGCAGTGCACCACTTCACCAAGCAGACCTTCTCTGACCATTTTTGTGACCATCAGCTCGTTCCGGTCGTAGCAGCAGTTTTCCAGAAACATCACATGGTTTCCGGTTTTTTCGTATGTCCGTACCAGCTGCCAGCAGTCGTCCAGCGTATAGGCGGGGCCGCATTCGCAGGCGACTTTCTTCCCGGCTTCCATAGCATAGCAGGTGGCAGGCACATGATTGTCCCAGTCGGAAGCAATCACCACGGCGTCCACATCCGGCTGTTCGATCAGGCGGCACCAGTCTTCCGTGATCTGCGGGGTGTTCCCCATTTTTTCCGTCACGACCTTTGCCGCTTCTTCCGCTCTTGTGCGGATTTTGTCACAGATCCAGGTAATCAAAACATCGTCCCGTTCCGTGAGAATGCCGTCCAGGTGGCTTCTGCCTCTGGCTCCCACACCGATCAGTCCCAGTCTTCGTTTCTCCATGGTTGGGTTTGCTCCTTCTGTTTCCATGCTTTTGGGGTATTATACCATAAAACCCGGTCGTTTTCAACAGCATTTTCACATGGATTCCCACTTTTTCACAAATGCCGGTGTCATCCTCGGTTTACAGAAAATGTACGCTCCGCTTGGTGGAAAATCCGGCGGGAATGTGGTATACTTTATTTATCCCATAGAATGAGAGGAACCAATATGCTGCATGACAATCTGCTGCAGTACCGGAAGATGCTGCGGCTTTCCCAGGAAGAAACGGCGGAAAAGATCGGCGTATCCCGGCAGGCCTATGCCAAATGGGAGGCGGGCGACACGGTGCCGGAACTGAAATACTGTCTGGCGCTGGCTGCCCTGTTCGGGATCACTCTGGACGATCTGGTGGCCGAACGGAATCTGCGTCTGGAGGGGCCGCCCGGGAAATCGGTGCTCGGCATCGTATCCGTGGACGAAAACGGCATCATCACCCTGCCGGAGAAGGCGCTTGTACGGTTCGGCATCCGGCCGGGGGACAGATTCCTGCTGCTGGGGGACGACAGACAGGGTATGGCGCTTGTGCCGTATGATATGTACGAGCAGTTCGCCAGAACGATTCTGCAGGCCGCCGAAGGAGAGGACTGATATGCTGACCGTATCCCATTTGACCAAATGCTTCGGCAGCCGCAGAGCTGTGGACGATATTTCCTTTACAGCGGAAGCCGGATCTGTCTTTGCCCTGCTTGGCAGCAACGGTGCCGGGAAGACCACTGCCATCCGCTGTATGTGCGGTCTGCTCACGCCGGACGGCGGTACTGTGGAAATCGATACCGGGGCCGGTGTCCGGAAATCCGCGGAATGCAGAGAACTGCTTGGTCTTTCCCCCCAGGAAAACGCCGTGGGCACCCACCTGACGGTGGAAGAAAACCTGCGGCTCATGGGGGAACTGTACGGTGTGGAGGATGCGGACAGCCGGACGGAAGAAATGCTTTCCCTGTTCGGGCTGACTGATGAGCGGCGCACCCGTGGCAAGGCACTTTCCGGCGGTATGGGACGGCGTCTGTCCATTGCCATGGCGCTGTTTTCCCGTCCGAAGATTCTGTTTCTGGACGAACCCACTCTGGGGCTGGATGTACTGGCCCGGCGGGAGCTCTGGCGAAGCATTTCCGCCCTCAGAGGACAGGTGACCATCCTTTTGACCACCCACTACATGGAAGAAGCGCAGGCACTGGCAGACCGGATTGCTGTGATGAAAGCGGGCAGAATCGCCGCCATGGGAACACTGGAAGAACTGCGTGCCGCCGTGGGCGGTGACGCACTGGAGGATATCTTTGTACGGATCATGGAAGGAGACGGAGTATGAACAGACAGTCTTTCCGGAAAAAATATCGTCGGATCCGGGCTCTGTCCGGCCGCACGGTGAAGGAGCTGGTCAGAGATCCCCTTTCCTGGATTTTTGCACTGGCCTTTCCCCTGGTGATGCTGGCACTGTTCACGGTGATCGACAGCAAAATCCCGCCGGAAGCCGGCATGACCCAGTTTGCGCCCGTTTCCGTAGGCCCGGGGATTCTGGTGTTCGCCCAGTGTTTTCTGACCCTTTTTGTTTCCCTGCTGGTCAGCGGCGACCGGGACAGTGCTCTGCTCACCCGTCTGCAGGTTACCCCTGCCGCACCGGCGGAATTTCATCTGGGCTACACCCTGCCTGCCGTTTTGCTGGGTCTGGTGCAGGGGCTTCTGACTATGACTGTGGTTTGGGTGCTGTCTCTTTCGGACGGAGAGGCGCTCTCCTTCATGGGCTGTCTGGCGGCAGTATTTTTTACCATACCTGCCATGCTGTTCTGCATCGGGCTGGGGATGCTTCTGGGGACACTGCTTTCTCCCAAGGCAGCACCCGGCATTTCCTCCGCTATCCTGTCCGCGGCATCCTTTCTCGGGGGTTGCTGGATGGATGTGGCCCTGCTGGGGGACGGGTTTGAAACGGTCTGTACCCTTCTGCCCTGGTATCCTGCCGTGCGGATGGGCAGAGCGGTTCTCGGCGCCGGTGTGTGGCACCTGCAGGATCTGGCTGTGACCGTTCTCTGGGCGGTGCTTGTGCATCTGGCGGCCTATGCGGTGCGGAAAAAGCGTTTTTGTTGAATCTGCCCATCTTTCGGTGATATCGACGGAATCTTATGTGAGCAGTTGACAAATATTCCGGCTTGCGGTATACTGTATTGTATGATACTATATCAATTTCCGGAGGTAATTATGAAAA
>SVSN01000036.1:0-22340 GCA_015064285.1 Oscillospiraceae bacterium
AACGCAAAAAACGCCAGCCGCTGTGACTGACGTTTTTTCTGTTGTCACCGGGCGGCTTCCGCGAACATATCCAGAATCCGGCCCATCAGTTCTTCGTCCAGGGCGAAGCAGGCCGGGTAGTGGATGGAATCCCGGAAAGCGGCTCTGGTCTCCCCGGAATCAGGCAGGCCGGTGTCTGTCAGGAACTGCCGGAACGCAGGCGCCAGACCGGCCCGGTACTGCATGGCGGCAGGAGCATAGTAGAGGTAGTTGTGCCCCCGGTCGGTGTAAGAGACAAAATGCACCCGCGGGTTGCCGCTGTTCTTCTCATACAGGGGCTCGTAACCGGTGTCATAGTGGACAGTCCCGTCGTCCGTGCTGTGTACGATCATCACGTGTGCCCCCGAGGCATTGATGCCGCCGGTGGTGCTGACGGCTGTGTATTTCCCGAATTTCAGCCATTCATAGGCTTTGGCGTAGGGAAGCAGCAGGCCCACCAGGTTTCCCACATATTCTTCCCCCTGCTGCCGGAGGATCTGCGTGGTGCAGTCAAACCCGGCAAACATAACCGCCCCCGCCACATCCGGCTGGAAGTTCAGAACGTTCCCCACAGAATAGGCGCCCCAGCTGTGCCCCATCAGGTAAATGGGCAGCCCGGCATAGGTTTCGTCCGATTTCACATAGCGTATGGCATAGTCCAGATCCATGACACCCTGGGGAAAACCGCCCACAGCTTCTCCCTCGCTGTTGTCGTTGGCGGTGGCATCGTATCCGAACACCAGGTATCCGTGGTCGGCAAACCAGGCGATCAGAGGCATATAGCCGCAGTGTCCGCCGCCGCCGAAGCCATGGGCCACCACCAGCACACCCAGAGGATCCGACACATCCTCCATTCTGTATTTGTACCCGGCCAGCGTGTGTCCCTGTTTGGCGGAGAAGGATACGTTTTCCACGGTAAGACCGTCATAATGGGCCGCTGTGAGCGCATTTTCCGGACTGGTACGGATCTGCACCCGGAAAACGGAATCATAGACCTTTACCGCCGCCAGGGGAAGCGCCACCAGGAAAACCAGAAGGAGCAGTGCGGCAAGCAGGATCCCGAACCCTTTCAGAACGCCGGTCAGAATTGTCTGTTTCATACGGATACCCCCAGAAAAAGATTTTGTAAGACTGTGTATACCGGTATTATACAGGATACGCGGGGATTTGAAAAGAGGTTTTTCCGATTTTGCGGAATCCGTCGGTATTTTGTGGAGATGGGCTTGCAGTATTGGTTGTTACAACGGATAACGAATAGTATATTATGTTGATATTTGTTTAGGTTGAGGAAAAAGAATTGACAAAATAATGAACGTGTGGTATAATTGGCAAAATGGTATTTCTGTTTATTTTTTTGTGAAAAAACAGGAATTTCATAGCAATTTGTTAAAAAGACGGCTTTGCATGGGAGAAATGTGTATGAGAAAATGGGTGTTGAGAGTTTTATGTCTTCTGGTTGCGGCAGTTCTGGCGGCAGGTCCGGCAGCTGCAGACATAGTCGGGATCATGAACGGTACCGAGCAGCACGAATACAAACCGCTGGATATTGTGGTTGCGTTTGATATCAGCGGATCCATGAAATATTCGGATTCTGACAAGATAACCCCCCATGCGGTGAATATTCTGACAAATATGATGTTTGAAAAAGAGAGCCGTATCGGGGTCGTAGTATTCAATACAACACCCAGATTTCTGACAGAATCATCCGATTACAGTCCGGAAATGATTCCGCTGAGCGATACGGACAGAGTCGGCGAAATGCTGGAGGATCTCCAGAAAGTCCGGTATGAAGACGGTACGGGTATCGGGAACGCACTTCTGGCAGCGACGGAAATGATGGAAGCCAATAAGCTGGATGAAGACCGTCAGAAAGTGATCCTGCTGTTTACCGACGGTGTTGACGATTTCGGCAGCTCCATCAGAGCCCCTCTTCGTATGGCAGAATGCAAGGAGAATGAAGCTTCGGCCATTACATGGGCTATGGAAAACGATTGTCCCATATACTGTGTGGGCTATGATTTTGTGTCCGGCGGCGTGCACTCCATGGGTGTCGGCGGGGAAGGTCTGGAAAAGCTGAAGAATATTTCCCGGAGTACAGGCGGCGTGGCAAGCAAAGCGGATAACGTCCATGAGATCGAATCGCTGTTTATCCGGATGCTGGGGGAGATCTGCGGTATCACGATTATTGATATCGAAAGCAGCGATAATGTGTACATTTATATAACGCCGGAGGTTGTGGAAGCCAATATCCGGATCCGTTCCACGGTGGATTCGGCGCTGCTGAACGGTACAGTGGAACTATACAACCCGGATGGGGAAAGAGTGGTGCTGGAAAACAGCGAAACACTGAAATACAATGTAGACCGGCTGGGCGCTACGCTGAAGCTGATCGAACCCGCGCGGGGCACCTGGGTGCTGAAACTGCTGGGTATCGACAAGGAAGCCGTGGATATATCCTATCTGTCCCACTATGATCTGAGCCTGGAAAGTGAACTGACCATGCCGGCCGGAAATCCGGAGGGCGTGGCATACCGCGGGGATACGGTAGAGATATCTTCCTGGCTTGTTTCCAACGGTATCAGAATCGAGGACAGTGCCATATATGAGGAGATCACCGATGCTTCGCTGGTTGTCACCTCCCGCATGGATCCTATGAATCCGGTGGAGTATGCTCTGACACGGCAGGGAAACCGGTATACCGGCAAGTTTGTCATAGAAGATGACTGTATTTACGATGTGAAGGTGACGCTGATATCTCCCGGTTTCATCCGTTCCCAGCTTCTGGAGATCCAGTCCGGCAACAAACCCCTGCAGCTGATCGGCAGTCTGGACGATGTGGAAGTAAATAACCGTTCCGAAATCCAGGTGGAAAATATTTTTGACTGCGTGGAAGACGAGGAAGGGGACAGCATCACGGCAGAAGTTACCGACATCAGTGATCTGGAAATGGTGGATGCCCGTGTGGTGGGGGATAAGATCCTCATCGAAGGGAAAAGCTGGGGAGCAGCGCTGATCACGATAACCTTCACCGATGCCCAGGGCAACCAGGTGAAAAGCACGTTCCAGGCGAAAGTAAATGACCCGCTGGCTTTGGCGATGATCATTTTATCTGTGGTATTGCTGATTCTGCTGATCCTGGCTGCGCTGTATATCAGTTACCGTAAGAGCTTCATTATCAAGGGGAGAATCAGTGTTCTGAAAATCGAAGACCATGTCAAGGTCGGTACAGGGAACGATTTCGTGCTGAAACAGGTTGTTTTTGCAGCACCGGAAAACATGGATACTGTGGATGTCACCAAAACCATGAGTGAACCCAATCCCTTCGGCGGCAGCGCTTCTGCAGCCAGCACCAATCCCTTCGGCGGCAGCACTTCTGCAGCCGGCACCAATCCCTTCGGCGGCAGCACTTCTGCAGCCGGCACCAGTCCCTTCGGCGGCAGCGCTTCTGCAGCCGGCACCAATCCCTTCGGCGGCAGCGCTTCTGCAGCCGGCACCAATCCCTTCGGCGGCAGCACTTCTGCAGCCGGCACCAATCCCTTCGGCGGCAGCATTCCCGCATCCGAAACGAGCTCGTTCGAAAGTATGTCTGCAGGAGAAGGAGAGGATAGTGCTTCCGAAGCAGAAGAAAAACAACATAAGAATTTTGAAAAGTTTGAAGGCGGCAACCTGATCTCCATCCGGACGGCTCTCGGCAGAGTGAAAGCGGAGCAGCATTTCTTCAAAGTGCTTCAGAAGTTCGTACAGCGGTACAAGGAACACATGAACCGGAACGCAGCTATTAAAACTTCCTTCCGGGCGGCACAGACGGAAAATATCATCAACCGTTTTGAAGAACTGAACCGTGTAAAAGTCAAGGGGACACCGTTCGGCATGAAAGGATTTGATCTGATCTTCCCGGCAAAGTGTGAAGTGGTTCCGGAAAAGCTCAGCAAAGAGAAAAATGTCGTTCATGTATGTCAGGTCAATGGCAACAAACGTGTTTTCGGTTTCTCTGTAGAATACCAGGATGAAAGAGATGACAGAACGCATAAAGCATATATCGAAATGGAATACAGAAAATAAAGATATGGAAACAGGAGCATGGATATGATGCAGGAACGGATTCGGGAATAGAGGAAAGATCTGTCTGTAAGAACATATTCTGTGAATTGGATGTTCCTCAGGCAGGATAGGAACAAAGAGGTTTTCAAAAAAAGGAAACCTTTCCACAAAATATAAAATAAACTGAATATAAAGGAGAACAACCATGAGTATCGCGCAAAAAGCACGGGAAATGATGAAAGATCTGTCTGCCAGCCAGGGAGGCAGCCTTGTCAAGCAGATCAGAAAAGCAGCACTGTCACAGTCCCATGGGATTGTGTACGTTGGCCTGGGCGGTCTGGGCTGCAAAACCGTCAACATCATGAAGAAGATCTATGAACAGGAGTTTTCTACCGCCAATAATGTAGCATTTCTGGCAGTAGACACCGCTTTGGAGGATCTGGAAGGATTGACCCATCTGCGTGCCGATGAAAAGTTCCCGGTTTACGATGACAGCGCTATCAATCTGCTGATCACTCCTCCGCCGGAAATACAGGAATGGATCCCGGAGGGGTTCAAGAGAGTTCCGATCACTTCCACCGGTGCGCAGCAGACCCGTCTGATCGGCCGTGTAATGCTCTGCGGTACCCAGAAATACTGGCTTCTGCGGAATAAGATCGATAATCTGGTGAATGCTGTCAGAAAACCCGGCGGCGTGTGCATCATGCTGGTGGCGGGTATCTCCGGCGGTACAGGCAGCGGTACCTTTATCGATGTTTCCTATATGCTCCGGGATATCTGTGAGCAGTATAACGCAGTTGTACAAAGAAGTGTAATGTCCTACGGGACCTTCTATACGGCAGATGTACAGAGATCCATTCCCGCCATCGGCAATAATCCGACAACCTGGGCCAATGTAACCCGGAACTGCTACGCGGCTCTGAAGGAACTGGACTACTTCATGAACGTGAAGGAAGGACAGGTGGACGGGAAACCGGTATATCACCTGAGACCGGTAGCGGCAGGCGGACTTCAGACAGAAGTTACGTCTCACAAGGCGATCTTTGAGCCCGGGCAGGTTTTCATTGTTTCGGAAACTACTGCCATAAGAGAGACGGATAAGATCATTGAAATGACGGCAAAAGCACTGCTGAATATGCATCGTGCCATGGCAGTGGCCGGTCCCAATCCTCCGCAGTCTTTCCTGAGTCATTACAGCAATGTCAGTGCGCAGATTACCACCTGGGAATTGATGCATGCCGGTACCCATGCTGCCGGAGGCGGTGCTGTGGATCCCTGCGGTATTGAAAACACGGAATATCCCGTACATATGAACTATATCTACAGTTCTCTCGGGCAGAGCGAGATCTATATCCCCCGGGATGAGATCATGGCATACTGCGCCAACATGGTTATGCAGGAAATCCTGAAGATATGGAACAATTATAAACAGCTCACACAGGAGAAGATAAACGAATTTGCGAATTATTACGGCATTGCATCCCTGGACCAGATCCATCTGACTGTGAAGAATATGATGAATCTGGGGCCGGATGCACTGAAAATTCCGGAAGACAGCTATCCCGATGCCAGAACATTTATAGGTGTTGGGAGGGCAACAGGGCTGGAGGATACCATCAAATATGCTTCCGAAGCTGTTGACAGACTTATCAAGGGTGAGAAGGGCAATATTGCCGTATATGCGGATACCATTTTCCGGACGATCCAAAGTTCTATGGAAGATGTGAATACAGTCGCGGCATACGGTCCCTTCTACATGCTGGCTCTGCTCAGCGGTGTGGACGGTACACCTCTCGTTGGTTTCCGGAAGATGCTGGAGATTCTGTATCAGCAGGCAGCAAAAGGTGACAGCAGATGGCATGTGGAAGAACAGAATGCCAGAACTGCCATGGAAGCAGCCAGGGTAAAACTTGCAAATGATAATACACCTTCCAGGGCAGATGTGCAGAAATACGTGGATGCCTGCGAAACCTATGCGGAGGCATATCTGAACAAACAGATCCTTGTCGATCTGTGCGGCGGCGTGATCATGAACCTGTATCAGCAACTCAACGCATACAACAATGAAACCTTTGAGATCTATGTGCCCATTCTGAACGAGCTGACAGCCATGCTGAATGAAAGCTCCATGATCTTTGCCCAGGGGAATACCGTTCTGAAGAACAGCGGCAAGACTTTCGGTATGGATGCACTGGGACTGGCGAAGAGTCAGGCCGCCTGCACACATTTCCAGAACGTATTTGCCGGAATGATCAGTCCTGAGGTGGTTGCAGACGCGGCACAGGCGTTTGCCAACAGCATGCTGGGCGCAGAAAGCCGTGCCAAGTGGCAGCAGTACGTGACGGCAGAAGGGGCGAGCAGTGCTCTGAACGATGAGATCCGGAATATTTTTGCCAAGACTTTCGGTACGCTGTGCACGGATACGCTGGAAAAGCTGATGGTTCTGGCATATACGGACAATAATACGATGACGGCAGCGCAGCTGGATACCTACTGGAACAGTACCAATCCCGCCGAACAGGCCATCTGCGAGAATGCCATCTATACTGCGGCTGTTGCCATTGCCCAGGAACTGACGGGCCAGTGCGAAACCATACTCCGGTATGAAGCACCGGCAAGAATTGATGAGCTGGATAAAAGCCAGTACGTGATTATGCCGGACATGAAGACGCTTCTGCCCCGGATCCAGGCAAACCTTGGGATGAATGTGAATGTCAGCATTCTGCCGGACGACGCACCTTCCTTCATTACGTATATGGCGTATTCCTATCCTGCCGCACTGCCGCTGGTATACAATATGTCTGAATATGCCGGGAATTACGTCAGTGCCGCAGCACAGGGCAGACACATGGAAGAAAACCTCCGTAACTGGCCGGAAGAACTGCCGGAGATCTATGGTGCGGACACCGAAGAATACTGGACTGTTTTCCGGAAGAATACGAACCTGTCTGTGGGCAGTAATGCGCTGCAGACTGACCGTGCCATGTACGGAAAGATCCGTGAGGCAGTGGAAGACGGGCTGGCCAAGGGGTATATCTGCTGGGATAAGGCAAAAGGACAGTATCAGCTGCTGAAGATCACCGGAACCCGCGACGGATATGCGTCCGTATACAAAGCATTCCGGGCCAATCCCGATGGGGGACTGGCAGGCGCACTGTGTTCGAGAGATCCTGAAACCGGTGCTCCGCAGGCGGAAACCGAATATGCGGTGATCCCGCTGGTGTGCAGATCCAACAAGACGCTGTTAACGAAAGCAAATGCGGTGCCGAACACTCCCTATAAGCTGAAGAATCTGTACCGGATCATCCGGATGGATATGCGTCTCCAGAAGGCAGTGCAGGAAGCGCAGATCTTCTATGGCAATAACACGATCCTGGAAGAACTGGAAGTCATCCGGAAAGACCTGAAGAAAGCAGCGGATTTCGATACAAATCTGACACTCTTTGCGGAAATGCTGATGGCCGGTCTGATCCGCTTCAATGCAGAAGGTGCAGAGAACCTGTGGGAATTCAAGTGCATCAACACGCCCGACAACCGGAATTGGAATATGTTGTTCAACTTCAGACCCAACAAACAGGAACTCGACGTGGATGTGGCTCTGTATCTGGCGTTTGCAGGCGGTTTCTGCAATACCGATTGTGTGACGGAAGACCATCGCAGCGTAATTCAGGTGCTGATGGACAATCTGAACCAGCAGGGGCTGCTGAGCAGCGACGACTGCAAGGCACGGGCAATGAACTGGCTCGCAAATGTAAACGGTGTTACCGAAAAGTGGAAGCTGAGCAGTTCCAATACCATTCTGATCCAGGAAACCTGCAAGGAACTGGAAAAGAATTACAAGTTCTCCTCCTATAAGGAAGCTTACGATATGCCCGAAACCGTTAAGGACGGCAAAGATATCTACAGCAACCTGAAGAAATTCTATGAAAGCATCATACCGCTGCTGAATGTTCGATAAACACCTGCGGCAGGATAAGGGGCGGATTCCAACACCGTCCCTTATCGGTTATTTACATAGCCGATTGCAAAACTCAGAAAAAACGAAATCAAGCACTCGAAAACGTTCTGTGGCGACTGGGGTAGAGGCCCCCAGGAGCTCGCTCCACTATTTCTGGTGTTTTGCAATTTCTATATATAGTGGCACACGGAATTGCAGTCACTATATCCAGCCAAAAACCTTTTTAAAGTTCTTTGCCAGGCTTTCTTTCAAGAAAGCCGCGTTCCCCCTTACAAGAGTTTTGCAATCGGCTAGTTATTTACAGTGAAGGAGGTATTGCACCATGAACGGTCATGGAACTGTCAGACATCTGCTGATCAGCGGAGGCATCGGCTGCCTGTTCTGGCTGCTGGGTAATGTACTCTACGGTACATTGACACAGGAGCTGTGGCAGCCTCTGGGCATCGGCATCTATTTTGCACTGTTCGGTGCGGTGATCGGCATCGGCTACAGGATCCTCAGTGTTATACGGGGCGATCATTCCTGGCTCCGGCGGAAACAGCCCGATCAGCTCCGTGAAGATCTGCGGATGTACTTCCTGTGGCTGCTGCTCCTGACCGTGGTGACGGTGGGGCTGGAATTTCTGTATGAAGTGGGTGTTTCCGGAACATCACAGCCCACATCGTATATTTTCCTCATCGATGACTCCGGTTCCATGGAAGGGAACGACCCGGAAAACAAACGGGTTTCCGCCATACATGAGATCATGGCCGGACAGGAAGAGGGTTTTCCCTATGCGGTTTATAAATTCACAGATGAAAGTACCTGCCTGAAAGCGCTCTCTCCTTACAGTGCCGGTGACCGTTTTGAATTTATCTCCGACGGCGGTACCAATATTATCGGGTCTTTGAGAACGGTGGTTCAGGAGATCCTGCAGAACCGGTCTGCTGCCGGGGAGAATGTCCGGATCCTGCTGCTGAGCGATGGGGACGATAATTATTTCGCCCTTGGAAAACGGAAAGTAATCCGGGACTGTGTGGACAACGGCATTTCTGTCAGTACCATCAGTTTCGGGAATCTGACCGGAAACCGGCTGCTGCGTTCCCTGGCGGAAGGTACCGGCGGGGTGTATATCCATTCTGCGGATGCGGTGGATCTGCAGGCGGATATGACATCGGCAGTCACGCTGAGCAGTGCCAGAAACCTGATCTCGGAACGATATATGATCCGGCTGAACTGGCTTTATACCATCCTGCGGATTCTGTTTCTGACGGTGATGGGTGCGACCTGGTCTATGATGAAGCTCTTTGCCTATTGCGGCCGGGATACCGACGGGATTCTTCCCTTATCTTTACTGTTGTGTGTTCTGGGAGCGGTACTGACGGAGGTTTTGTTCGCACTGCAGGTAAACGGTGCGTTTGTACGGCTGCTTCTGTGTATTCTTTGGAGTCTGGTTCCCGGACAGTTTGAGAGTAAAACCACACCGTCCACACCCGCTCCTCCGCCGCCTCCCGCTGCTCCTCCGGCACCTGATTTCACTTCCGTATCCGGCATTGGTTCGGGTTCTATGCCGGATGCCGGCAATTCCGGGAAGATGACGGGGCTGGAAGGCAAAACGCCCCAGACTCCATTCGGCAGTCAGCTGAGCGATTCCGGCAGCAACCCCTTTCAACAGAGTCATTCCCTTCGCAAAGACTGAGCTTTGCAGGACAGAAAGGATCTATTCATCATGGCGATAAAGTATTGTTCCCACTGTGCCGGTCATCCCTATACGGAGGATTTGTCACAGGCAGTTTGTCCGACTTGCCGGAATCCGCTGGTTCTGGATATTCTGGCTGTTCCGGCTGAACAGAAAGCCCGGCCCAGACTGAACATTGTGAACCAACCTTCTGCCGCTCCGTCCCCTTTTGGCGGAACAAACACGCCCGGCGCTCCGTCCCCCTTCGGCGGAACAAACACGTCCGGCGCTCCGTCACCCTTCGGCGGAACGAACATGTCCGGCGCTCCGTCACCCTTCGGCGGAACGAACACGTCCGGCGCTCCGTCACCCTTTAACAGTACGACCATGCCGGGCGATACGACACATAATCCGGTTGTGCCGACGGAAACAAAGGAAAAACCAACTGTACCCGCAGACTGGGGAAAACAGCTGTATCCTGAAAATGCTGCAGAAGAACGGAGTGCCGCAGCCCCAGAGAGTACCCGCTTCAGAACGGGGGAGGGGGCATTGCAGGATATGTACGGCAAAGGTGTTGTGGAACTGGAAGGGATTGTGCACAACTATGAAGTACACGAAGCCGACCGGTTTATATTGCAGCGGATCTGGCAGGTACTGTGCTATAAGCAGCGGTATGAAAACCGTCTTCATTCCTTCCTGCTGACCCAATCTTCCCGTGGGGGGACGGATGACAGCGTGTCCGTCAATATCCATGGTACTATGAACGGCGGTGTGACCATACGGGACAGGCTGCATGTGAAGGTTCGGGGGAAATTCCGGCATGACAATATTTTTATGGCGGAAAAAATCTGGACCGTCAACGGCAGAACCACGGCACCGGTTACATTCCAGCACGATGTGAAGCTGATCTGCAAGGTCTGCCTGGTGCTGGGCGGTCTGGGTCTTCTGATTCTGCTGCTGGCCGGACTGGCAAATCTGTCGTATTCCGGTCCTTCTTCCGGGGTACTGAAGTCATCCTTAACTACGTTTTTGGGCACATGGGTTCTGGTCGCCGTGCTGCTTTACATGGTGAGCCAGAACCATCGGGTACGGAGAAGCGGACTGGGCAGACTGCTTTGCGGCGGAAGATCCGGGATACTGCGGCTTCTTGTGATCTCCCTGGTACTGACGCTGGGAATCCTTCTGATACCGGGTGTCAGGGAAGTCATTCTGGAGATACTGTTCACCGGTTTCCTCATCTATCTTGTGATCAAAGGGATCGGCATCATTCTGGGGAAGCGGTTCTGATTCTGCAGGAAATATTTCAGGAGGTTGTTTATGGATGCGCAATTTCAGGCCTGTTTCCAGACGAACGATCCGGCCGGTATGACTCTGGCCAAGCCGCGGGATTTTGATGCCCGGGCAAACCAGTTTACCGCCCGGTACCTGTATCTGCTGGGGAAAATGTCCGTATCGGAAGTGAGAACGAATCCCGTCTATGCCCCCATACAGTATCGGTATTTCCATCTGAAAGGGGTGGCTGACCAGTGGATCAGCGAAGACACGACGATGAACCGGATGCTTTCCGATATTCTGGTGGGTCTTCATGCGGTAAACTGCCCGTTTTCCCTGTGCGTGTACTGCGACGGACAGAAAATCGATCTTCTGGTGGGAACGGAAACCGGGTATGAAACGATCCTGGAAGGGATGCTCACCGGTACCTTTTCTTCCGTGCGTCTGGAAGAAGACGGACAGGGAAAGGCAAAGCTGTATGACAATACGATCCTGCAGATGGGGAACATGTACGGCGGTTTTATCCACGGGAATCCCGCAGCCCCCGAAAAACATGCCGCCCTGGACCGGATCATCAACGGGATGCGGGGATTGTCCTGGTTCTATGTGATTCACGCTGTCCCTCTTTCCCGGGAGGACACCACCGGACAACAGTCCCTGTGGCTCAGCGAAGCTTCTTCCTGCAGCGTTTTGCAGGAGGTTTCCTTTACCATGGGCGACACCATTGACACAAACACCCACAAAAGGGTTTACCACTCCGTGCAGCGGTATGCCGAATTGCTGGAAGCTTACAGCAGCCGGTGTGCGGAAGGACTGGGATGCGGCCAGTGGGCAGTCACCATGCAGTACGGCGCTGCCGATGCCGGAACCGCCAATCAGCTGGGCAGTCTGATCGTTTCTGCTCTGTGGGGGGAGGAGGCACTGCCGGAACCGGTACACTGCATCCGCTGTCCCGACACTGTCCCCATTCCGGTGGCTTCCGGGGTGGAGACAACCTTCGAATCCTTTCCGCTGGGCGGGCAGGAAGCCGGGAACTACAGATACCCGCTTCTGTCCATGTATCTTACAAGCGAAGAGCTGGCGGTGTATGCGTCTCTGCCCACAAAGGATACCATGGGATTCTCCATACGGAGCCATGTTGCCTTTGATGTGTCCCGGGAACGGCAGGGGAACCTGCGTCTGGGGCGGATCCTGAAAAACGGCGTGCCTACCATGAGTGAATACTCCCTGGCATATCACGAGCTGAACCGTCACTGCCTGATCGTGGGTCTGACGGGCAGCGGGAAAACCAACACTACCAAGAGCATTCTGTATAACCTCCGCAAAAGCGCCGAAGCCGAAGGGAAAAACCTGCCCGTCATGGTCATCGAACCGGCCAAAAAGGAATACTGGGAGCTGTACAAGATGGGGTATGATGATCTGCAGATCTATACCGTGGGAGCAGTGGGGGCAGGCAGTCATCCCTATTGCCTGAATCCCTTTGAACGGATCGGCCGGATCTCCCTGCAGACCCACATCGACAACGTGTACGCTGCCTTCAAAGCCAGTTTTGTCCTGTATTCCCCCATGCCCTTTGTGCTGGAGAAAGCCATTTATGCCATTTACGAAGACTATGGATGGGATATCCGGACGGATACAAACCGGTATGGCACGGATCTGTACCCCACCATCGAGGATCTGTATCTGAAAATTCCGGCTGTCGTTACCGACATGGGCTATGATCAGCGGATGCGGAAGGATCTGATCGGTTCTCTGCAGGCCAGAATCAATTCTCTGCGGCTGGGTGCCAAGGGGAACACGCTGAATGTGCGCCGTTCTTTCCCCATCGGAACCATCCTGTCGAAAAACGTGGTCATTGAACTGGAAGACATCGGGGATGATGACGTAAAGGCGTTCATCATGAGTATGCTGCTGATCCAGCTGGTGGAATACCGGCGTCAGGGGGAAGATTCCCAGCTGCAGGTGAAGCACGTGCTCCTGATCGAGGAGGCGCACCGGCTTCTGAAAAATGTGGCGTCCGGTTCCGGCGAGAATGCGGATCCCAGAGGGGCGGCGGTGGAATTCTTCTGCAACCTGCTGGCGGAACTCCGCAGTAAGGGACAGGGGTTCCTGATCGCCGACCAGATTCCTTCCAAACTGGCGCCGGATCTGGTGAAGAACACCAACCTGAAGATCGTACACCGGACGGTGGATGTACAGGACAGGCAGCTGATGGGCGGCGCCATGCACATGACGGAAGAACAGATCGGGCATCTTTCTTCTCTGGGACAGGGGGAAGCGGCTGTTTATGCGGAAGGTGACAACCGTCCCAAACTGGTGAAGCCCGGATACGCGGGGCGCCATGTTCTGCAGGATCTGAAACCGCTTTCCCGGCAGGAAGTTATGGATCTGACAAAAGATAACTGTTATGATACGGCAGCGGATCCCATGTCCTATGCCTCTCTGACGGATGTCAATCCCATGTGCCGGCGCTGCACACCGTACTGCTGTTCCACACCCGACAGAATGCTTGCCTGTCTGCCCAAAGGAGAGATCCATACGCTTCTGAATACGGCAGATCTGAAACCCCGTACGGAGGATGGCAAGCTGAAATGGAACGAAAGGGAATTCCGGCGGCGGGCAGTAAAGATCACCATCGACGCGGCGGATGCGCTGCAGAAACAGCTTCGGGAGGGAGAAGGGACCGGAGCGTTGTCTTCCGATCAGAAAAACCTTATGGAACTGCCGGAAACACAACGGGATCTGCTGGGAAGATGTCTGTTGATCCATGCCATCAAAAACTGGCCTGAGGTAGCCTCCAATCCCGATGCACAGCAGTCCATGATCCGGACATACTGCAGGAAATAAAAATTTTGCCGGAAAGAAAAAGGAGATAAAGCATGTTGAAATGGTTGAGGAAAGTCCTGTTTCTGTCCTGTGCTGACGGCGGATTCGACGGAGATGGCGGCGGATTCGATGGCGGCGACAATGGATTTGACGGCGGTGATATCATAGACAGCGGTGATGATACACTGGATGACGGTGACGGTATCGTGGAAATGAGTGACGGCTTCGAAGAATACGTCACGGACGACGGGGATGTGATTCTGGACCGCGGTGACGGTGTGGAAGAATACCGCAGCGACGATATAGTGGACGACGATGTTATTTCCGTAGATCGGGGCGACGGTGTTGTGGAATACATTGACAATGACGATATCACAGGCAAAGCGGAAGAAAAGGCAGCGGACGTCAACCCGGAGACGGAAGAGGTGCCGCTCAGTCCGGAGACGGAAGGGGCAGTGTTCAACCCGGAAACCGGTGAGATGGAAATGTCGGAAGAGCTGCGGCAGGAGTGCTACAAACACACCCCCGTCCGGCATGGCTCCTGGGTGGGCGAAGACGGACAACCCGGCGAACGGGGAGACTCCATGTGGGTGTCGGACAAGCCGGAAGTGCAGGAAACTCTGGAGAGGTTCGGTGTGGAAGGCATCCGGTACAAAGGCGGTCTGCCGGATCTGGAGCCGGTGTCGATTCACGAAGTATACCTCAACGAAGACGAACTGCAGATCCGCAACAAAGCCCAGTTTGAGGTCTGCAACGACATCCTGGCCGAGGATATCGAAAACCTGCCCGAATGGCGGGAGAATATGCAGAAGAGCGGACTCCTGGATGACGATCAGCTTGCCGAAATTGAGATGAACGAAGTTCCCTACGGATACGTGTGGCATCACGATCCCAATATACCCGGCAGAATGCTGCTGGTTCCCATCTCTGTCCACGATGCCTGCAAACACGTGGGCGGACAGAAACTCTGGGGCGGCGGCAATGCCAACCGATAATGAGGAGGATGAAAATCATGGAATGGAAATGTGTGCGCCCTCTGCAGGAAGAGAACCTGCTGGATACGGTGGAAAAAGCCTGCGCTATCGAATATCCGCCGTTTTATCGGGAGACAGTGCGGCTGTATAACGCAGGGATTCCCGTCCGACGGAAACTGGAGATAGCCGGTGTGGGTGCGTTTTCCTTCGGACGGCTGATTTCCGCCAATCCCGGCGATAATCCCAATATTTTCCAGACCGCCGGATGGATGGAAGAATGTGAACCCCAGGTGGATCTGATCCCCTTTGCCATGGACAACTACGGCGGCCTGTTCTGTTTCCGGTATATAGGCGGTGAACCCTGCGGCATTCTGCTGTGGGATCAGGATTCCGGCGAAAACTACTACGTTGCGGAAACGCTGGAAGAACTGCTGGATATGCTCCGGTAATCCCCGTGCGTCTGCCCCGGAATCCCGGGAAACCCTGCGCTACAGTCCCAGATACGCCCGCATGGCGTCATACCGGTCCGCAGCCTTCTGCCGTCTTCTGTCACGGCCGGGCACAGCGATGGGATGACACATTTCCAGCAGGCGGCTGTAGATCCGCTGGTTTTCGGGATTCTGGGGCTTTTTGATTTCCTCCAGAGTCAGGTTGGTGGTGACGATCAGCGGCAGGCCGCTCCGGAAACGGGTGTCGATCACCTGATACACGATCTCGTTCATGTAGGATGTGGTACGTTCCGCCCCCAGATCGTCGATCACCAGCAGATGATACCGGTTCAGCTGCTCTGCGGCACACCGGTTTTCCTGATAGTCGCCGGAAAGACGGGCAAAGTTGGTCATTTTGCAGGGGATCCCACGGTCGATCAGGGCGTTGACTGCCTCCGCTGCCGCCCAGGTTTTGCCGCACCCCACCGTCCCCGACAGAATCAGCCCCCGCCACAGGCTCCGGTCGGGATCCGCCAGCAGCTCCACATAGCGTTCCATGGCGGTTTTCAGCGGGAGATTGCCGCCGTCGTCTGCCGCAAAAGTCCAGTTCTGCATGTACAGGGAATCAAAAGCATCGTCCCGCAGCTGCTGGATCCGGCTTTCCAGGCGTTGTTTTTCTCTGGCAGCGGCACAGGCTTCTGCATGACAGCGGCAGCAGCACGCCACCGTTGTTTCTCCCAGCCCCGGCAATCTCCCCCGCCACTGCTTGGGGGTGTGACACCTGCCGCAGTACAGCAGCCCGTCCTCCCCACGGTAATCCCCCGGAACAGGCGCGTTTTCTTCTTCCGCCGCCTGTATGATCCCGGCAAGCGCTTTTTCCAATGCCATATGATACCTCCTTTGGGTTTATAGTCTCCAATAGCCGACTGCAGAACTCTTGTAAAGGGGAACGCGGCTTTCTTGAAAGAAAGCCTGGCAAAGAACTTTAAAATGGGTTTTGGCTGGATATAGTGCCTGCAATTCCGTGTGCCACTATATATAGAAATTGCAAAACACCAGAAATAGTGGAGTGAGCGGTCAGGGACCTCTCGATTTCCCGAAGGGAATATCGGCTGTTCGCCGTAGCCGGTTTTCGGGTGCGTGATTTCGTTTTTTCTGAGTTTTGCAATTAATCTCCAACCGATTGCAGGACGCCAGTAAAAACGACCGTTCCACCCTTACCGCAGCTTGCACGCCCCGGCGGTCAGAAAACCCCGTCCAGGGGATCCGGCTCTGCAGGTATGGCGCACAGATTTTCCGGTCGGGGACGTTTGCCCTGCAGCCGGTCTTTGGCGTCCCAGGCACGGAGAGCTGCCCGCCAGTCCGTGATGGGTGCGCAGCCGCTGTGCCATCCCCGGCCGCTGTAATAGCTGTGAAAATAGGCGGGATCCACAGTGGAGCAAAGCTCCCGGCAGTAGGCGGCCACCTGATCCGGCGTGGGAAAGGGCGTGTGTGTGTCGGGCAGCGGCTTTGTCAGCGGCGCAGCACGGGTATCCCTGACTACACTCCCCTTATCTTTCCTGCCCTTACCTTTCCTATCCTTACCTGTGGTTCCGGATGGGTTCCGTTCCGGTTCCGGATGGGTTCCGCAGGGATTCCGGGATGGTTCCGGCAGGGGAACGGGGGAGGGAAGCGGCTCCGGCATAACAGGATCCGTGGGGACATAGCCGGTATAGTCCGCCCCTGCGGCATAGTCGTCCGGGATCCAGCCTTCCCCGGCGGCATAATCCGGCAGACAGTCCGCGGCAGACGGAACAGAATCGCCCAGGAGAACCGTTTCTTCGGAAAAGTGTTCCGGCTGCATGTATTCCGCAGGCGCAGCAGAAACAGCCACGTTTTCCACAGGCGCAGCAGAAGCAGGTGCACTTTCCGCAGCTACAGCAGAAACAGGCACGTTTTCCACAGATACAGCAGAAACAGGCACACTTTCCGCAGCTACAGCAGAAACATCCGCACTTTCCGCAGCCGCAGCAGAAGCAGCCGCGTTTTCCGCAGCCGCAGCAGAAACAGCCACGTTTTCCACAGCTACAGCAGAAACAGCCGCACTTTCCGCAGGTACAGCAGAAACAGGCACGTTTTCCGCAGCTACAGCAGAAACAGGCACGTTTTCCGCAGGCGCAGCAGAAACAGCCGCACTTTCCGCAGCCGCAGCAGACGCAGGCGCGTTTTCCGCAGATTCCGGCGGCGTACTGTCGGGACGGGATTCCGGTGCTTCCAGAAGATCGTGGTACAGGCTGGGGGTGTAACGGTCTTTTTTGATGAGATTGTTCCGCTTCCAGTCGGTGATGCTGGCAACCAGATCTCCGGTGAGCAGGCGTATAAAACCCCTGTCCGCCAGCAGGTGCAGGTCGTCCTCGGAAGCGCCGGTCAGCCGGAGAACACCAAAGGCTTCCACAACCCCGTCGTCGTCTGCCGCCATACCAAGATCATAGTACAGCAGACGGGCGGAGGCGGGCATGGTGAGAAAACGGGCAGACCCTGTGATGGTTTTGGCAAACATTCTGCGTTCTGCGATACAGTCCACTTCCTTTCCTGAAAATTGTATCCGATAATAAACAGAACATGTGTTCTGCTTTATTGTAGCACATTCCGTCCTTTTTGTCAAGCCGCACACCGGGACAAAACGGGACAGGTTTTTCCGCGTCCCCCGGGAGCGTGCGTTTTCTACGGATTTTCTGTTGTCAAAACAGGAATCATGTGATACAATAGAGACAAATAGCCGATTGCAAAACTCAGAAAAAACGAAATCACGCACTCGAAAACCGGCTACGGTGAGCAGGGTCGGGTCCCTGCGAACTCGCTCTACTATTTCTGGTGTTTTGCAATTTCTATATAAAGTAGCACATGGAATTGCAGTCACTATATCCAGCCCAACCCATTCCAAAAGTTCTTTGCCAGGCTTTCTTTCAAGAAAGCCGCGTTCCCCTTTTACTGGCGTTTTGCAATCGGCTAAATAGAGACAAAGCACCGGAGGACAGCATCCGGAACATACCCGTCAGGAGGTTCTTTATGAAAACCGAGATCCAGACAGCCATACTCACATCCCTGGAGCAGATGAGGGCGGACAACCTCGCTGCCATCGGCCGGCTTACGGACACCGTATCCCTCACCGCCTATGCGTCCCTGACCCGGCAGAGTGCCCATGGCACCGTGTGGACGGACGCCCTGCAGACCGCCCTGCGGGAACACCAGCGCATCCTCATTCCCCCGGCGGCGGAACCCTACTGGATCGACGACACCGTGACCGTCCCCTCCGACAGACATATCGAAGCGGAAGGCGCCACGATCCGCCTGACACCCGGCTGCGAAGTGCTGATGCTCCGGAACGAACACACGGAAGACGGCACCCATGCCCCCATCTCCACGGCAGAACGGGATCATAATATATCCATCCGGGGCGGCCGATGGGAAGAATCCAATATCCGCCGGGGCGGCTACGGCAAATGCTGCCGGTACACCCATTTCGGTGAGGACGACGACAGAGCAAGACCCTTCTTCGGCGTATCCACCTGCCTGCTGTTCAACAACATCACCGGGCTGACCCTGACGGACATGACCTTTGCCCATACCGCCGGCTTCTGTGTCCAGACCGGGGATCTGACAAACGGCGTTTTCGAGAACATCCGGTTTGAGGAATGCTTTGCCGACGGTCTGCACCTGAACGGAAACAGCGAAAATCTGTACATCCGGCAGATCAGCGGGGAAGTGGGGGACGATCTGGTGGCGCTGAATATGTACGACTGGCAGAATTCCTCCGTCAATTTCGGCCCCACCCGCAATGTGCTCTGCGACGGGCTGGATCTGGCGGCCGCAAGCCCCTACAAAGCCCTGCGGATCGAACCGGGGATCTACACCTACGACGACGGCACCACGGTGGACTGCGGCCTGTTCGATGCCATCATCCGCAGCGTCCGGGGGATCGCCACCTTCAAGATGTACTTCCAGACCCCTGCCTACACCATCGGTACGGCACCGGAACGGGGCGGCGTGGGATCTTCGGACAACCTGTTTTTCGAAAACATCACCGTAGACCTGACCGGCCCCATCGACAGGTTTGCGGAATACATGAACAGCGACCCCGTCAGAGGCACCTTTGCCGCCTTTGAGCTGGGCTCCCACATCGGCTATGTGTCCTTTGAGAACATCGACCTGACCCTGTACAAAGACCGGTATCCCCTGTCCTGCCTTGCCTGCATCGGCCCGAAATCCGTCCGTGTGGGAGAGAGGGAAGTCTTTGACCCGTACCTGACCTCCCATGTGGGCACGGTGGTGCTGAAGAACATCCGCATCAACGGCGAGCCAGTCCGGGATGACAACAGCCTGATCCGCACCATAGCCTTTGACGACATCAACGCCGACGGCAATTCCACCGGCTGCGGCACCGTGAAAGAGATTCTCTGGCTCTGACACCGACTTGCCGGCCGGCGATGCATCGGCATACAGGAGTTTGCGGTGACAGGCAGCATTCCTGTGTGCCTGCAGCCGGGAGATTATTTTGAATATGTATTGACTTTCCATAGGATGTGTGGTATAATGCATAAGAACACATAATGTTGTTCTTTCCATACCTATATTAGAGATTGATACGTCTGAATATAGATGACAAGAGCAACGATGCCGGCTTTCCATACCTATATTAGAGATTGATACGAAATGAAAGCAGCAATAATCTTTCCGCTTAATGCTATTACCTTTCCATACCTATATTAGAGATTGATACATTATTCGCCGTCTTCTTTTACTTTGTCAAAGTTCCACTTTCCATACCTATATTAGAGATTGATACAGTATCAAGCTTTGCCTGGGTATCTGCGAGCTCAGTCCTTTCCATACCTATATTAGAGATTGATACCCGTTATCCCACTTGTGCCCCTGTGCTGCTTCGCCAGCTACAGTCTTTCCATACCTATATTAGAGATTGATACTCTACAAACTTTGCAAGTTTTGCGAGTGTTTTTGCAGTGGTCTTCTTTCCATACCTATATTAGAGATTGATACTGGGACACGAATTCCCGAATCGCGCTACCGTTACCTTTCCATACCTATATTAGAGATTGATACATCGTCCCAAGCAGCATTCCTCCACTTACCACACCTTTCCATACCTATATTAGAGATTGATACGCGCTACCGCCAAAACCAAGAGGAGTAGAAAGAATTCTTTCCATACCTATATTAGAGATTGATACCTGCCATCCTTGCCGCTTATCACTTCAGCCTGGTTAGTAGAGCACTTTCCATACCTATATCAGAGTTTGCTACGTATTACCGCACCCCTTGGTGCATTCACCATTTGCACCATCCCCCGACCAAAACCAAAAACACGTCCCCGCACCGCAGGAATCCATACGGTGTAAGGACGTGTTTTTTGTGATTCTCTTATTTCCTGTGCGAACGACCGGCTCACGGACGAACCGGGCAGGCTACAGCAGATTGATGCACAGCAGCGCCGCAAAGGTCACGCAGATGCCGGTCAGACACCGGAGGGTGATCTTTTCCCCGAAGCACAGGGCGGACATCAGCATGGACAGCACCAGCGCGCCCCCCTGCATCAGCGGGTACAGCCGGGAGGAGGGAAGATGCCCGGCCGCCATGGTGGAAAAGAAGGAATGCAGAAAAATGCAGAGGGACATGATGACCACGTACACGCTCAGCTTCCGGATGTCCGGTCGGGGAGCATTCTTTTCCTGTCCTTTCTGTCTGCCGTGCAGGAGCAGCCAGCAGAGAAGCAGCGAAACGGCAGAAAAAATATAGGTATAAAAATTAAATACAGCGGCATCGGAGCGGCTCACATACTGAAACCATTTCTGGGAAAAGGAGGTCAGACCGTTGGAGATGCCGCAGAAAGAGAGTAGGAGCAGAGAAAACGGTGTCAGCGCCGCCTTGCCGATGGTTTTGTTATAGGTACACAGGATGTATGCCGCCGCCGCCAGCAGAAGAATGCCGGCCAGATGGTTCCAGCGTACCGGTTCGGCAAAGAAAAAACGGCAGGCGATAACCGGTATGATGACGCCAAGGGTGGGGAAAACATCCACCATCATGTACGCCCCGGTGCGGACGGCAATAAGCCATGTGACCACGAAAACAGAAGTGGATACTCCGCTGACAGCGGAAATACACAGTGTGGTTCCGTCTACCGCCAGCGACGTAAGCGTTCCCGTATACAGCCATACGAACAGCAGACCGATGGGAATGCAGATGCACATCCGCACGGCATTGAACAGCATGGCATCCGGCAGAGCTTCGATCACCCCGCTTGTTTTCTTGCCGCAGAACCCCTTTGTGATGCCGCAGAGCAGCGCCAGAACAATAAACAGATATCCCATAAAATCCTCGTGTGTCAAATAATCTGTGTCAGGTAATCTCCGGAAAGCGGCAGCTTTTCAGCGGTGCAGCGTATGGCGGAATATCCAGCGCATGGCGTCCCCGAAAATGGCTTCGCCGTCCTCGCCGTCCGCAAAATCGTGGCCTTTGCCGGGGTATTCGCAGTACACGAATTCCGCGCCCGCATCCGCCAGTGCCGCTGTCATCCGTCTGCTGTACTCCACGGAAATCACCGGATCCGCGTCCCCGTGCATAATGTACAGGGGCTTGTTTTTCAGAACCGCAGCGTCTGCCGGATCGGAAACCGCACAGCCCACCAGTCCCGCCGCATAGGTTTCGGGGTACCGGTACAGCATCTCGTACACCCCGGCGCCGCCCATGGAGGTTCCGGTAACGTACAGCCGGTTTCTGTCGATGCTGTACTGTTCGGCCAGTGCCATGGTCAGTCCGTACACGGCCTTTGCGATCCGGTTTTCGGCACAGTCCCCGTGGGCAGGCATCACATCCGGCGTCACAGGCCAGATTTTTTCCATATAGCTGCTCCACATGATATTCTCGGGACACTGGGGAACGGCAAAGATGAAATTTTCATAGTGCTGATAGGCAAAAAGCATCTGGTTTTCCCGCTGATCGTAGTACAGCTGCAGCCGGTTGTCGTCCCCGCGCATGCCGGCCCCGTGCAGATGGATCGCCAGCGGATATTTTTTTGCGGGATCATAATGGGCCGGGACAAACAGGCGGTATGGCAGAACCGTGCCGTCTTCTGCGGTGAAAACGCAGGGTGTGGTGGCATCCAGCCAGTA
>SVSN01000036.1:22440-29965 GCA_015064285.1 Oscillospiraceae bacterium
ACCGCATCAAGCAGGAGCTGCGGGCCGCATACAACAGCAAGTCCTATCAGAAATTTTGCGGAGCCGGAGAGGAATTTTTTGACTTTTTCCGGTTTCATAGCGGATCTCCTCGTTTCTTTGGTAAAATCGGTCAGGCGCCGGGGCTCTTAAAAAATGCTGATTTCCGCGTCGTCATCGTCCGTACCGGCAGGGGTTTCGGCTTCTTCGTCAGGGCAGGCAGTATCATCGTCATCATCATCATCGTCATCATCGTCATCGTCATCGTCATCGTCATCGTCATCATCGTCATCATCGTCCTGCTGGCTTTCGAAGAATTCCTGGAGCAGCGCAGATAAGGCATTCACCTCTTCGTCCTCTTCCTCTTTTTCTTCGTCCGGATCGTCCAGCTGCTTCATCAGAAGCGCCGCCAGGTCATCGCAGGCGTCATCCAGGCTGGAAATGATGGTAAAAAGGGCTCTCTTGAAAAAGTGCTTTTCGGCCATGTACCCGAGACCGGCGTTCAGGCAGGGAACATAGACGCAGAAACGGATAGGCGCGGCTTCTTCTCCCTCCTCTGCGGGGCGGTATTCCCACCGTCCCTGCAGCAGGGCATAGTTCAGGCCGCAGATATAGCCTGCCAGCGCGGAGGAAACGGAGCGGCCGGCGCGGAGGGGATATTCGGCCAGGAACAGATAAGAGTCGTCCCGGACAATAATGCGGACAGGCACCGACATGTGGAGCTTGCCGATATCGCCCAGAGCAAAGTGGAAAATGTTGTCCTTGGCGAAATAGATGATTTCTTCATCGTTCAGAAAGCCTTCTAAGGCAGAGAAGATTTCTTCAGAATACATGATACATACTCCTTTTTTTGTAAAAGTGAATGAAGTTGACAAAGGGTGATGGTTGTGCTATAATCAATTTGGATAAATTGCAGAGGACTGCAGGCACCGTGTGGGCAGTACCTGCAGTCTGCGGCGGGGGTTAATCGATGACACGTTCATACGCGATCTTGTGGGAGTATGAGCTGGGGTTGAGGAGATAGATGCGATAGTGCCCGGAATTCTGGACACGGATATTGTCGTATTCGCTTCCCTGGGTGAAGTCGTTGCCCGGAGCGTCAGTCTGATCGCCGTTGAGCTTATAAGCGATGGTTCTGAAACCCATTCCGTCTTCCCAGACACCGTAGCGGTTGATCTTCGCAAGCTTGAATTCATCACCTTCGTTCAGGTACACATCCTGCGCGAGACAGTTGTGCACGTAGGGGAGCTTGTTCGGAACTTCGCTGGACTGAAGGAACAGGCGCTTGGTGCCGGTGCCCCAGCAATTGTGGTAGTGGGTCAGTGCGCCCGCAAGTTCCCACTTGATTTCATAAGTGTTTTCCCAGCAGGGATCGTAGTAGGTAAGTTTCATTTCGTTGTCCTCCTGATATGTAAATTTTTTTGGGTTTTTTTGTTAAGCGGCGAGCAGTCTGACTTCAAACGGTGCCAGATCTACCTTTGTACCATCGACTTCGGCTTCGTTTCTGTAAGCAAGTCTGTTGACCAGGATGCGTACAGTCTCGGTATCACAGTGCTTAAATACGATAAAGAAGTCGCCATGGTCATCATAGTACATGGCTTCTGAGCGCAGGGCAGGATGTGCTCTGCGGACTTCCAGTGCATCGGCGAGATCCTGCGTAAGGTCATAGCGTGCGGGTTCGTTGCGGACGCGGCACACATCAATTTTTTCCAGTGCGCCGGTGAGGTCTCCGCTTGTGACAGACACGCCGCCGGACATGAGGGAGAGGAGCTGGATAAACTGCTTGACGCGCGCGGCGCTGCCGCATCTGTGGAGCAGACGACAAGTGTCGTGGTTTGCAAGGATTGTGACGGACTTAAGACCAATGCTGTTGAAGAAATTGAGCTGGTCAATAATCCACTTGCTCTGAGTATCGAACCCGGCCCAGAACGCGCTGTTGTACACGTAGCGAATACCGCAGTCACGAAGCTTAAGGAATTCCGCGTTGCCGCAACCGAAGGATTCAGCGATCAGCAGCTTGCCTTCAGAATGTGCCACAACCTTCTTCAGCATTGCAGCAGGACACCAAGCCGCCATATCGAGTCTACATCCGTCGAAACCAAGATCGTTGTAGTAGAAATCGAGCACGTCAGCCAGGAACTGCCAGAGCGAATCCGGGCAGTTGGCATCGTATCGAAATCGCACGATATCGCCATATGGATGATCAGGATCAGTCGGAACGAACTGGTAAACGATCTTGCCGTCTTCATTGTAAAAAAACCAGTCCGGATGATTCTCTACGAGTGGAGAATGATCATGGCAATGCCACAGCACTGCGTCGACCAGGACGAACAGACCAATCTTGTGTGCAAGACGGATGAATAGACGGAGACGATCCTTAAGCTGTTCCTGGGTCATGCTATCGCCGCCATCGAAATTCTGCGGATCGAGCGCGAAGAAGTCGGAAATGGCATACGGCGAGCCGTTTCCACTGAGCGACGGCGGCGCCAGGTGCAGGCCTGTAAATCCGGAGTTCTTCAGCTTGGTCAGCTTGGCAAGCATAGCATCTGCGGTTGACGGGAGCTGTTCGTCCTTCGTCCACATATTATAGAGGATGATGTCAGTGTTGTTTTTCATTTTTTTCTCCTTTGATAAATATTTTTTATTTTATACTTATTCGATTGTCAATGAGCTTGGTTTTTGCTTTGTGTGACAAAATTATAATCCATATTTTCGGATAAATCGAATGGGTAAAACGGATAATTATAGGATAATTTTCAAAAAGGATAGGATAGATAAGTTTCCTATTCAGTTTTCAATGAACTTTGTGTTTGGCTTTGTTGTGCCTAAATTATAATCCATATTTTCGGATAAAAATATTGGGTAAAACGGATAATATATTGGATATTTTTCAAAAAGGATGGGATAGATATGAAAAAAATCATAAGTGCTGCATTTGAACTGGACCTGGATACAGGACTCATTACCTGGACGAAAGACGATGGGAGCGAACGGAGAAGGCGTTTTAAGGGGAATATGTTGAAATTGTTGAAAATGCTTTCGCAGCAAGGGTATACGGAGAATACAGAAAAGGGTACGATTGTGTTCGCAAATACGCTGAAGTCTGATATACAGAAAAGAATCTGGGACGAAAAAGGTGATTCTGTTAATGATAGATACAGTCAACTATTTAAATCTGTAATGGCTGCGCTGACGGAATGTGGAATGGATCAGAGTATAGAGGTCATCAAACAGGATGGAAGCGCAACGTTGTCCCTGAAAAACTGCACCATTCTCAGTGATACCGCGGCTCCTTCGTATACCGAAACGCTTCCGCAGGAACTGGAAAACCTCTATGACAGGCTGCAGGAAGAGTACAGAAAATACCAAAACGACGGCAAAAGATTCAGTACCCCCGGGATCATGCTTGTGTGTATGGAGAATGCCAATGTAATGAAGGCACTGAATGAATATGAGGCTGCGTTGGATGGAAAAACTACGCTCCTCGGAGAGTTATTACAGGAAGTGTACAAAAATAATAAGCCTGAGAAATTTTCAGAAGCACTGGATGCCAGAGACAGAGAATATCTGGAGAAGGTGGTCAAGCGGACAGCGGATGTGTACATAAACGGATGTCCGGCGGAACAGGCCATGTTTTATGCACTGCTCACCGGAAGCGGCAGCAATACTGTGAAAGATCTGAAAAATTTGCTGGGTGATGAAAATTTTGAGGAACTCTGTACCAGGATGAACCCCACCGCCACAAAGCCCATTGCTGCAGTCAGAAGAGCACAGGTAAAATGAGCGGCACCAGAAGTCTGTTTGCCGGTTTGTCCGTAAAGGCGGCGGAAGAACAGGATCCCTTCCGTCCCGGCAGCTATATCCAGGCCTTTCAGATTGTGGAAGAACTCAAAGGCGGCTCCATGGGCCGGGTGTTCAAATGCCGCCATCCCCAGACAGGGGCGTATGTGGTGCTGAAAACCGCCGTGACAGGCACGTTTCTCCGGGAAGATGCGCTTCGCTCTTTCGATACGGAGCTGCTGAACTGGTCCGCACTGCCCCTGCATACCGGACATATTGTCAGTATCTATGGGGCCATGTACGACTACAAAAGCGGCATGCCGTTTGTGGTAATGGACTGGATCGAGGGTTCTCCGGCGTTCGGCCTCACGCTGAAACAATGGATGCAGCATGGGTATCCCTTTTCCGAAAAGGAAGTGCAGTATATCGCTCTCAGTGTCTGCACAGCCATAAAGGATGCGGAAGATCTTATGGAGCAGAGGGTCATCCATGGGGACATCAAGCCGGATAATCTGTTCCTGCGGTACAACGGGGAAAACAGTGAGAAAACAGCCTGCCTGAACAGCACCGTTATGCTGGCAGATATGGGGTGCAACGGGTATACAAAGGCGTACTGTCCCGAGGATCAGTCCGGGCTTCCCACAACCGGAACAGATGTGTTTGCCTTCCGGAAAGTGATGGAGGAGCTTGCGCCGTACTGCACAGACAAAACCCCATGGTATGAGCAGGTATTGTGTGTCATCCGGACGCATTATGAAAAAAACGGCGATACTGCCTCCCTTGCGGAGCTGTATCAGCCGATTCTGGCCTTGTGTGACGAGGACATAAAGGCTATGTTTGCCCGCGAAAAAACGACCCGGGCGGATCAGATCCTGTATCAGGCGCAGAAATTTATCATGCAAAGCACCTATGTAACCTTCACGGAAGAAGAATATACTGCCGGACTGGAAAGATACAGTGCGCTGCTTGCGGAGGCGCGGGAAAAGGACTATGTTTATTACGGAGAACCGCTGTGGGTGATCCTGGCCGGGTGGGAATATCGTTTTTTGGCAGACACTTTTCTGCTGCAGGATGGCTTGCAGTATCTTGTCATGAGCCGGGGGAAGAGAAGAGCGGCAAAGCTCTGCAGAACGGTTATGGAACCGATGGTAAAACTGCTTCGGGAACCGCAGATGAAGTATCTCTCTTTGTTTTCCGGCGATCCTGAGGAGGAGAAGAGAATCCTGCAGGGACTGTTTTTTTCTCAGTTGGGGGAAACAGATACCGCAAGTGCATTTTTTGAGAAAGTGTCACTGGAAAAATGCTGTTCTTTTCGTTGGGTAAAGAGCTATGCAGAGGTTTGCAGAACGTATATAAGCCGGTATGGGGATCCATCCGAAGCGGAAAGCCTGCTGGAAAAACTACGGAAAGAGCGGCAGAACAGAGAATCCGACCGCTCCGGAGCAGGAAATGCCCTGGATGCATGGGTACTTTCCCGGCAGTACGGCAGCCTTCTGCGGGACATGGGACAGACGGCGGAAGCGGCAGCCGTTCATGAGGCATGCTGGCGGGCGTATCCTGCTTCCCCGGGAATCCTGTTTGACTATGGGGAAACCCTGCTCCTGAACGGACAGACCGCCCGGGGGCGTATGCTGTTTGAACGGTATTGCCGGCAATACAGAGAAACGTACGAACAGATTTCGGCAACGGTAACAGCCAAAACAGGTGTCAACCGTGTTCTGACGGATTATGTGAAAGCATGCTATTACTGCGGCAGATTTGCCGAGGGTATGGACGCGGCAGTACCGTACAGGGGAGCGGGAATCCCTCTGAAAGAAATGGGCTTCAGAAATCTCACCGTGACGAACCTGAAAATCTATGCAGATATGCAGTTTGAGAAAAAATGGGGATCCGATGCGGGAAAAGCCGGATACCTGTGTGCAAAGTACAGGAAAAAAGTGGCTGCATTATGGGAGGAGCTGCATAAAGACTGCGAAAAGCCGGACTGGCATATACGTAAACTGGAACATTGGGGAGAGTTTCATCGCCTGTTCCGTATGAGTCTGGTTTTGTTCCGGGCGCTGCGCAGGATGGCTGAGGAAGAACCGGAGAGCAATACGTTTATCATACACTTCGGGACAAAGCTGCTCCGGGAGTTTCAGGACGAAGCAATGCTCTGGCAGGCTGTAGGATGTGCTTATATTTTCCGGGGAGATCCCGCAGCCGCCGCAGCGCATCTGCAGAAAGCGATAGAGTACATGCCCTGCGAATACCCCAACTATGACGACCCCGATACCCCGACGCCGGAATGCCTGCAAAAAAGAAAAGAAATCCAGAACCTGATAGAAGGCCTGCATTTCTGATAAACGGAACCGGTGCCTGTGCGTGGCTCTGCAGCCCGGCTCCTGTATACGTTTGTAAAAAGCAACCGTTGGAGGCGTAATAGGATCCGTCAGCTTCCGGAAGAAAGAAAATTGTCTGCCCGGCAGATCTGACGGCAGAGCAGCCGGATACACAACAGAAAACGGAAGGAATCCTGTCCCCCAAGGGGGCGGAAATCCTTCCGTTTTTTTGGTAAACTGCAGGGAATCTGCCGTACGGGTTTCAGCTGTCCTTCCTCCCGGGCCGCTTCAGTACCGTCCGTACAGATGGGCGCAGCGGTACATGGTGATGATGTTTTCCACAGGGGTGTTGTCCTGGATCATGTGTGTGGGGGAGAAGTGGTATCCGCCGCCCGGCATCATGATCTCCAGGGTCTCCCGGACGGTTTGTTCCACATCTTCCACAGTGCCGTATGCCAGCGCTCCGGCCGTGGAAATGCATCCGTGGAAGGAAAGACGGCCTCCGAAATGCTCTTTCAGATACCGGGGCGCCATGTTGGCCGCTTCCGGCTGCAGGGTGTCCACGGCATGTATTCCCATTTCGATAAAGTCCTCGAAGGCCCAGCTGGAGCTGCCGCAGGTGTGGATCATCACCGGCAGATGATAGGACTTTGCCAGATCCACGAATTTCTGATGATGGGGACGCAGAATCTTCCGGTACAGGGCAGGGGAGATCATGGGCGCAATCTGCGTACCCAGATCCTCACCGATCCACATGAAGTCCACCGCATCGCCCGCTTTGGCCAGAAGCCGTTCCAGGATGGACAGCTCCAGGCCGACTTTCCGTTCCACCAGATCCAGCGTGGCTTCGTCCTCCAGTGCCAGATTCACCAGCGTGTCTTCCATGCCCATGACCCGGCCGATGGAATTGATGATATCCCCCACCCCCGGATTGCCCACATACACCGCATATTCGCTCTGGCTTTTCAGATAAGCCGCAGCCGATTCGTAGTCATAATGATCCGGATCCGGTACCGGGAAGGCAAAGATGGTTTCGGGATCGGCGTCACGGAGGGGAAACTCGCAGAAATCGTCATAACCGCCGTTTTTGTTGGGGATCCAGCGGGTATAAAAGCCGTACTCGGGATTGACCGAACAGCCTTCGATGTCCGGAAACAGTTTGGGACCCGTATACCGCGGCCATGCGGAACGGTAATCCACGCCCAGCAGCTCAAAAAGCGCGGAGTAGTTCCCGTCCGGTATGCCCAGTGCCCGGCAGAACGCCATATGGATGGTTGGATTGGATGAGTAGTCGATGGGAACCCTGTCCGTTTTCTCAAAAGCGAATGTTTTCAGTACCCGTTTTTTGGAATTCATGGTCTCCGGCGCTTTCTGTATACCTGTCATGTCTGCCTCCTTGTATGGTAATCTGTTTTTAGCCGATTGCA
>SVSN01000037.1 GCA_015064285.1 Oscillospiraceae bacterium
AGGGTTGCCGGCCCCTGGGAGCTCGCTCCACTATTTCTCAGGTCTTGAAGAACACATATCACTGTGCACATGGAATTGCAGATACTATATCTTGCTAATACTCATGTTAAAAGTTCTTTGCCAGGCTTTCTTTCAAGAAAGCCGCGTTCTCCTTTTACAAACAGTTTAGATAATCATCATTGACTTAATTCTTATTTTTGAATTCTTAATTAGAATACGTGTTCGCTCAGAGCCAGAACCAGATCCCGGCAGGCTTCGGCGTCCGCCAGATCCAACACTTCCGCGGAGGTGTGCAGATACCGCATGGGAATGGAGATAACACCTGCCTTGGCGCCCAGCGCTACCTTCTGCATGGGAACCGCATCGGTGCCGCCGTGGGTGTATACTTCGGTCTGATGTTTGATGCCCTTTTCTTCGGCAACGGCAAACATGGTGTTTACCAGATCTCTGTCCGCCACCAGTGTGCTGTCGCGGATCAGGATAGCCGCACCGTCGCCGCATCTGGTTTCCATGGGAACAGCGCCGATGGTGTCGCCGGTACCGCATACATCCAGGGCAATGCCGATATCGGGACGGATATCGAAAGCGGTAACGGTGGAGCCGTTGGCGGTGGATTCTTCCTGTACAGTGAATGCAAAGTAGATGTCATTATAGGGCTTGCGGCCTTCGGACATGAGGCGGGCAGCTTCCAGCAGGATTACACAGCCGATTCTGTCATCCAGAGGACGGCCGCCGATCATGGTGCGGGCCAGCTTGGTGACATGGGGCAGAGCGGAGAAGCATTCGCCGATCTTGACCATGGACTTGGCTTCTTCCTTGTCCTTTGCGCCGATATCAACCACCATGGTGCTGTAGTTCAGGTTGTGGTCAGAGCCGGTATGGGGAACGATGTGCCCTCTGGTGCCGGATTCAAAGATCACTTCCTGATAAGCAGCGGAGGTCAGGTTGGGGCCGCCCATGTTGGTAAAGCGGATGTAACCGTTTCCTTCGATGTAGGTAACCATGAAGCCTACTTCGTCCATGTGGGCAAGGTACAGGATCTTCTTTTTGTTTTCACCGGTACCGCTGATCTTGCCGACTACGTTGCCCAGTACGTCAACCTTGACTTCGTCCACGTAGGGTGCAATCATGTCCCGGAGAACTTCGGTAAGAGCATATTCTCTGCCGGAGGGAGCCAGCACACCGCACAGCTTCTGCATCAGTTCATACATTTTTCATTACCTCGTTTTTATGTAGGATTTTTGTTTTACAGGTTTTTGACCGCAGCCGTTATCAGCTTTACCATGCTGTGATAATCCGATTCTCTGACGGCACAGGCGGCGGAGTGAATGTAGCGGGTGGGGGAGGAGATAGCAGCTACCCGGACACCGGTGCGTACCTTGGAGATGGGACGGGTGTCGTTGGTGCCGCCGGGGTATTTCTTGGCCTGTACGGGAATGCTTTCCTTTTCTCCCAGCTCCAGAAGGAAGGCGGCCAGATCCTTGTCGTAGATGGTGCCGGCGTCAATCAGGGACACAAGCGGGCCGTCCCCCTGTTTGCCAACCTGCCATGTTTCGTCCGTGCCATATACATCGGAGACGGCAGTGGCTTCCAATACGATGCCTATATCCGGATCCACGGCATAGGCGGCGGTTGCAGCTGTGGAGGCGCCGATTTCTTCCCGTCTGGTGAAGCAGAACCATGTGTCAAAGGGCGGACGGTATCCGGTCTCTGCAAGCTCTGCCAGCACGTCGCACAGTACCGCACAGCCCAGCCGGTCATCGATGGCCTTGCCTTTCCAAAGAGGATCGGAATCCCCCAGAACCTCAAATTCCGTCCGGAATACGCCGAAGTCACCCTTATCCGCATGGGAACGGGCTTCCGCTTTGTTTTTGGCACCGATATCAATGTACAGCGCACCGAAATCGGTGCTGCCGCCGGATTTATGGGCAGGTACCGCACCGATGAATCCGTTTGTCTGGCTGTTTTCGTTGCCTACGATCACACTGCGGCCGGTGAGCATTCTGCCTTCTCCCACGGACATTCTGGCGGGATAGAGATAGCCTCTGTCGTCTACCGAGCGGATCATGAAACCTACCTCGTCCATGTGTGCGGCCAGCATCAGTCTGCGGGGAACCCGTGCCCCTTCTCTGACTTCGCCGGTTCCCTTATACAGCACCAGCAGAGAGCCGAGCCGGTCTGTGGTTACTTCATCCGCAAAGGGCAGTACCTGTTCTTTGATCAGCGCCGCCACATTGTCTTCACAGCCGGAGGGGCCGAACGCCATGCACAGCGTTTTCAGCAGTTCCATACCTTTCATGCCTGTCCCCCCTTTTCCGTAACCATATCAAAGCCTTCCGTCAGTGCCGGATTGGCAATCAGCGCCTGAATCAGCTTTGCGAATGCTTCTCCGTCGTCGATGGAAAGATATTCGTTGTAGGAATGCATTCCCCCCAGAGGAATGCTGACCACGGCAGCCGGAACGCCGTACTGGCAGTAGACCAGTGTATTGGCGTTGGTGCCGGTATTGGTGGCTTCCACCACGGTATTCACGTGAATATGTGCTTCCTCTGCAATCTGCAGAATTTTCTTTGTCAGCTTCCGGTCGGTGACAGCGGAGAGAGATACCATCGGCCCGTCACCCATGGGAGCGGATTCATCTCCGGAAACCCCGGGAGCGGCGGCAAAGTTTACGTCGGTGACGATGGCCACATCCGGACGGATCCCGAATGCTGCACAGTCCGCACCATGGCCGCCGATTTCCTCTCTGGTGGACAGTACCACATATACATCCCCGGCCAGAGCTTCCCGCGGGGTATGCATCACGGCGTACAGCAGTCCGGCGCAGCAGCATTTGTCGTCAAACCCCTGTCCGGTGATCCGGTTGTTCAGCAGATGGGTCCACTGTCTTTTGTAGGTAATAGGTGTGCCGATTTTTACGCCGGCTTCCGCCAGTTCTTCTTTGGTGCAGCCGGTGTCGATCACCAGCTTGTTCCAGTCGGGTGTTTTGTTTTCCAGTACTCCGTACAGATGGGGCGGCGTGGCGGCAACAACCCCGGGAATGGTCTTTTTGTCCCCCCAGAGCTGCACATCGGACGCCGGGAGAATCTGTCTGTCCAGACCGCCGATGTTGACCACAGTCACAAATCCGCCGTCATGCACCGCGCGGACCATCATGCCGATTTCGTCCATGTGTGCATCCAGCAGAATCCGTCTGGCGTTTTCCTTCCCGCATTTCCGCAGGAGGATAAGATTTCCCACCGCATCGGGATAGATTTCATCAAACACATCTCCGGCCAGTGTTTTTACCGCGTCATGTGCGTTCTGTTCGTTTCCGGATACCGTCATGGCATCACAGAGTGTTTTTAAGATGTCAATGTATTTCATACTTCTCAACTCTTAATTCTCATTTTTTCATCTCATGTACAAGCGTTTTGAAATGCCGTCCTCTTGCTTCAAAGTTGGGGAAAGCATCAAAGCTGGCGCAGGCGGGAGAGAGCAGTACCGTGTCTCCGGCGGAGGCAGCGTTGGCCGCACAGCGCACCGCATTGTCAAATACCGGTTCCCTGTACAGCATAAAGCCTTCGCTGACTCTGCCTTCCCAGAGGGGACATTCCCGCATGGCGGCTTCAATGGCATCGCCTGTGGCACCGGTCAGCACCAGTGTGTGCACGTTTTTCCGGGACAGCACCGCTTCTGCCAGCGGATCAAAGGGAATGTGCTTGTCGTACCCGCCGCAGATCAGTACGATGGGACGTTCACCCAGTGCGGAAAGGGCCGCTGCCGTGCGGGTGGGAGAGGAGTCAATGGATCCGTTGATGAAGTGAACGCCGTCTATGGTGTCTACGGATTCCAGTCTGTGTTCTACGCCGCCGAAGGTCCGGGCAGTCTGCCGGATTTTTTCCGTGGAAACGTGTCCGTGGGTCAGGGCAATGGCGGTCATGTAGTTTTCCGCATTGTGCAGACCGGGCAGACGGATGTCTGTCAGGGGCATGATGACCTCCCGGCCTTCTGTGGCCCAGTAAGCCACCATGTTTCCGTCTTCGATGGTCACAGCGCTGTCGCCGGGACGCAGACTTCGGGGATCAATGGGATCTCTGGAGAACCAGGTCACCGGAATGGTACATTCCTGACCGATCTTCCGGGTGATTTCATTGCCGTAGTTGAGCACAGCTCTTTTGGCCTGCCGCAGAATCCGTACTTTGGCGGCAATATATTCTTCCATGTCCGGATGCCAGTTCAGATGGTTGGGGGTGATGTTGGTAATGGCTGCCGCTTCCATCGGGGCATCGATGGTCATCAGCTGGAAGCTGGACAGTTCCACTGCCACTTTGTCGTTCTCATGGATCAGGGGAAGGCGGTGTGCCAGCGGCTGACCGATGTTGCCACCCAGAAAGGATGTATGTCCGCTGCCTTCCAGTCCTGCGGAGAGAAGCAGATGGGTGATGGTTGTTGTGGTGGACTTACCGTCACTGCCGGTTACGGCGAACACGGGACAGGGCGCACCTGCCAGAAACAACTCCATTTCGGAGAGCAGCACAGCCCCCCGTGAGACAGCATCCGCAATCTCCGGCAGGTCCGGACGGAAACCGGGAGAGCGGAAAATATAGGATTCCGTAATATCCTGCAGGTATTCGTCTCCTGTGACAAAGAATACACCTTTATCCGCCAGCGCGGCGGCTTTTTCACCAAGCTGGTCAAGGGGCTTTTTGTCCCGGATGGTCAGCACGGCCCCCAGAGAAAGCAGATATTCTGCCAGGGGCATATTGGAGACACCTGCACCCAGCAGGCATACGGTTTTGTTCTGAAAATCGATCATGGATTTACCTCATGTCAGCGATTGTACCTTATATTATAGCGCAAAAGATGGGAATATGCAAGGCATGGCGGCAAAAAGTCCCTGTATGCACTGAAAAAGAATGGGACACATAATCCTGTTAATTTTTAAGGGAAACCATTGCTTTTTATAAAAAACTATGGTATACTGACCTCTGTATGAAAAAAGTCATAATGAGGTATAAAAACATGAAAAAACAGCTCGCACTGTTTCTGGCACTGCTGATGATGGGCTCTTCCTTTGCTGCCTGCGGTTCTGCCGAAACTGGTACGGAAACCACTGCGGATCCAGCCGCCGGCAAAGAAACCACTGCAGAAGAAACCGTAGATCCACTGGCCGACAACCTGCCTGAAGCCGATTACGGCGGATACAAGTTCCGGATCACCACCTGGTATGACAAGGTAGGTCTGGAAGAATCCACCGGGGAAGTGCTGAACGACGCCATCTTCCGCCGGGATCTTGCCGTGGAAGAACGGTACAACATTGATATTGTCAGCGAATTTGTACCCAACGAAGACTATGCCGTATGTACCGAAGCCATCAGACAGTCTGTGATCGCCGGTTCCAACGACTGGGACGCAGGGTTCCTGCACATGGTCAGTGCTTCCAATGCCGCTCCGGAAGGGATTTTCTATAACCTGAACGAGCTGGAACATATCGACATGACCAGACCCTGGTGGGACAGGGACTGCCTGAATGCATTCACTGTAGGCGGCAAGATTAAAATTGCCAGCACCATCATGCTGGTAAACAGTGCCCTGCGCGCCAGCTGTGTTGCTTTCAACTACAAGACCTTTGACGACAACGGCATTGCCTATCCCTATGACATGGTAAACGAAGGCACATGGACGCTGGATGCCATGTATGATATCGTCAAGGACACCACCCGTGACCTGAACGGCGATGGAGAAATCAAGGCTGCGGATGACTTCTTCGGCGTGACCTCCTGGTATCTGAACAGCCCCTACACCCTGTACTACGGCGGCGCCGGTACTCTGGTGAGCTACGGTGCTGACGGATACCCCATGATCGATCTGAATCTGGAAAAGAACACCGCATTGTATGATAAGATCTACGACATCATGGTAACTTCTCAGTCCAATTTTGAAACCAATATGAGCGGCTACAATATGTGTTATGATCTGTTCTGTGAAAACCGTGCCCATCTGGTGGTGCTGAGCCTGTCCGGACTCCGGGAAGACCGTTTCCGCAATATGGAAACCGACTACGGCGTGGTACCCGCACCCAAGTTTGACGAGAATCAGGACGAATATTACAGCTTTGTAAACGGTGCCGCCGCTATGCTGGCGGTTCCCGCTACAGTGGAAGACGCAGACCGCACCGGCATCATTCTGGAAGCCATGGCTGCCGAAACCTATCGTTCTGTATGGGATGTGCTGTACGAAGTGACTGTCAAGGCCAAGTATATGCGTGATGAACAGGCTACAAAGATGATCAACATCATCATCGAAAACAGAGGCTTTGACTTCGGCTACGCCCATATGTACGACAACAACACCATGCAGTTCATGCGTGACCTGCTGGTGAAAAAATCCAGAGATGTAGCCTCCACCCTGGAAAAGGGCGAAAAAGCCATGACAGCTGCTCTTGATAAGGTAGTGGCTTCCTATCAGGAAAATCAGTGAGGAATATTATGAACAGAATTGCCAGTTTTTCTGTGGATCACGACAAGCTGACCCCGGGGATTTACGTCTCCCGGATCGACGGCGACGTGACCACCTATGATCTGCGTACCCGTATCCCCAATGCCGGGGACTACATGGACAACCGCACCATGCATTCCGTGGAGCATATGTTTGCTACCTACATCCGCAACTCCGCTGTGTCGGACAATGTGATTTACTTCGGTCCCATGGGATGTCAGACCGGATTCTATTTGCTGACAAGAGGGCTGGACAACGACACCGTGCTTGCCGTGGTGATGGAAACTCTCGAAAAGATCATTGTCCATGACGGGGAAATGTTCGGTGCAAAGCGAGTGGAATGCGGCAACTATGCCAATCTGAATCTGGAAGACGCCAAGACCGAATGCCGTCGGTATCTGGATGTACTGAAAAATAAGAACAACGATTTTCTCTATCAGGAATAAAGGAGAGCGAAATGAAACTGGGTATTATTGCCGCTATGACCATTGAAGCGGATCTGATCAAAGCCGCCATGACCGATGTGACCACAGAAGAGATCAGCGGCATCACCTTTGTATCCGGGAAGCTGGGACAGTGCGAAGCTGTTGTGGCTGTGTGCGGGATCGGAAAAGTATTTGCCGCTCTGTGCACCCAGACCATGATCCTGCGGTATGCACCCGATTGTGTAATCAACACCGGTGTGGGCGGAACCCTGACGGACAGGCTGGGCATCGGCGATCTGGCTGTATCCACTGCCGTGGTGCAGCATGATATGGACACCTCCGCTCTGGGGGATCCCGTGGGACTGATCTCCGGCATCAATGTGATTGAAATGGCAGCGGACAAAGCCATAGCGGAAAAGGTATGTGCCATCTGCGAAGCCAAAGAAATCCGGTATTACTGCGGTACCATCGCATCCGGCGACCAGTTCATTGCCAGCCGGGAAAAGAAGGACTGGATCGTTTCCACCTTTAACGGGATTGCCTGCGAAATGGAAGGGGCATCCGTGGGGCAGGTCTGCTATGTAAATAAGGTGCCCTTTGTAATCCTGCGCGCCATCAGCGACTCTGCCGACGGCGGTGCCTGTGAGGATTATCCCACCTTTGCAAAGAACGCTGCAAAAACCAGTGCATCCGTGGTGCTGGCTCTGGCAGGACTGTAATTGAATATATCATGAAATAATCTGTATGACTCTATTCCAGGAGTGGGATGGTCATACAGATTTTTATATTTTCAGAAAAATTTTTCTGAAAGGCGGAAACCGGTCACAAATCGGTTCTTTTGTCCGTCTAACAGGTGAAGATCTTCAAATCCGGAAAAGGAGATGACTCTATGTTTGATGCACAGGCTCTGCTGGCAGGGGACGAAAATGCTTTGGCTGATGCGATAGACACGCTGTCTCCCGAACTGTACCGCTATGCAGTGGGAATTCTGTTATCCTGTGCGGATGCGGAGGACGCCGTACAGACCGCTTTTGTGGCTCTGTGGAAGCACAGAACAGCTGTGAAGAATCCGGATGCTGTCCGGGCATATCTGTACCGCTGTACCTACCGTGCTGCCGTGGATCTGATCCGGAAGAGCCGTCTGCTTATCCCGCTGCCGGAGGGGCAGAATTCCTGTCCCCTGTCGGATGAAATGAAAGCGGCACTGTCCCGGCTGTCTCCTGTGGAAAGGGCAATCGTATATGAGCGTGCCGTCATGGAAACACCGTATGCGGTGCTGGCGGCACATCTGGGACTGCGGGAGGACAATGTACGCAAAAAATACCAGCGTGCCCGGCAGAAACTGGCGGTATATCTGCCGAAAACAGAGATGGGAGGCAAGGAATGATGGAGAACAGACTGAAAGAGGAATTTTCTGCTATGGAGATTCCCGATATGAAAGGAGATATTATGAAAAAGATTCATCAGGAGAAAGCTGTGTATGCCAGCAGAAAACTGCGTCCTGCGGCAGTGATTGTCATTGCGGCGGTGATGGTGGTTCTGGGTGTAACGGCCGGTGCGGCGGTCAGCGGGAAACTGAACGTGCAAAGCGGCGGGAAGTACCTGTTGAAAAACGAATATGGCGTTGTTGTTAATCCAACCGGATACCATCTGGAGGAGGATGTGGCATATCCATTCAGTGAAGCGGCAAGGGAGAATATGGCACAGTATGCCACCACACCGGAGGGGCCATACGGAAGGTATGAAATCATGTATGAAACTGCCATTCTACAGGAAATAGAAACTTTCCTCGATTTAAAACTCCATCTGCCGGAGTCGGTAGCAAACGAAGCAAATCTGTTCCGTTTCAGTGGAGCAGGGGCAGAAGGAGAGGATAGATCTATGTGTCTCCAGATTGGTACGGAAGCATCTGTGGATGTGATGATGGTGTGGCTGCTGGATACCCCCGGTGTAATCGGTACTGCCAGTGAGCCGGAGATGTCAGAATACACACTGCCGGACGGAACCTATGTAAGTCTTGTGGTTGCCGAAAGACGGAAGGGTGGTCTGGTAGCCCATGCACTGTACAAAAAGGAAGAGGCAGTTTACCAGCTGACTTTGACCGGAGACAATAAAAAAGACCTGCTGACGGAAATCAAGGCAGTACTGGATACCGTAAAATAACCTCTAAAAAACGAAAAGACCGCAGTCGGTCGGGAAAAATCCCGGCTTTCTGCGGTCTTCATTTTTGTGTGTTTTACGGTTCCAGACGGATGGATTTCAGATAGAACACATCCCCGTCCATGGATTCGTTGAAATAGTCATACCGGATGGCGTTGATCCTGCCGCTCCAGAAATCCAGCCCTGTCAGCGGAATCTCCAGCGTGTGGTACTCTCCGTCACAGATATACTCACCCTTGACGGATTTGCCGCCTTCCGCACCAAGAGTCTCTCCGGTACAGAGGAAGAATTCACATCCGTAGTCAAACCGGCCGTTGGTGTCCGGTATCATGTATTCCACCACGATTTTCCCGTATTCCTCAGCGGTCATTTCTCTGTCGGCAAGGGCAAAATCCAGCTTGAACTGTACATCATACCCCTTGGTGACATCCAGCCGCAGGGCACCTTCCGCTTCATCATAGGAGCGTTCGGTGTTCAGCGCAGCGGTCAGCACAGCCATGGCAGCGGGAGAGGTAAAGTCAAGGTTGGAAAAATCCATGGGCCCATCCGGAATCCGGCTGTAGGAAGACTGGGCTGCCAGGGCGGCATTGTCCGTGAAATCCCTGTGGGCGGTAAAGGTGGATCGGATTTCTTCCGTGGAACCGGCGGTCAGCAGATAGCTGTATTCGATGGGTTCATAGGATACGATCTGAATCTGGTTGGTGGGCGCAACATAGCCGCAGGAATCGGCTTTCGGATCCCGGGAACCGTCGTATTTGTGTCTCTGGGCGTTCCATTTGTCGATCCCGGGCACATACAGCCCCAGTCCCCAGTCTTCCGGTGTTTTGATGAAGGCACACCAGGTTTCCGTGTTGCTGTGCTTCAGGGGGAAAGGGGTCTGTTCTGCACGGAACTTCAGTTCACTGTGGGTGGTCAGTGTGTCACCTGTCCATGGAGAGGCACCGTCATACCACACAAAGGTATCCAGATAACTGATGGTGTACAGCGCCGGGATTTCCTGTCCGGCAACGGGGTGTTCCCAGCCGGAGAAGTCAACAAACCGGTTGTCCACCAGAATCACATCGTCCTGCAGGGTGTAGGTGTTTTCCATATAGCTGGGGGTCAGATGACCGTCCAGCCCCCAGTCCATAGCCTGCGTTTTCACATACAGGGTGGTGTCCGTGACCTCCACATCGATCAGCCGGCTCCGGTTCAAAAACTGGTCGCCCCCCTGTACCGGGTTGTAGCCGATCTTTTTGCCGTCGTAGACAGCGTTGTCGTAAAGTGCTTCTTCCCGGGTACCGTACCAGGACTGCTGGATCAGCCGACCCGTGTCCGCTTCGTTGACCAGGTTTTTCACGCCGTCAATGGGGCAGGATTTATCCTGTACATAGGAAATGGCACCGCCCCAGCGCAGATGAGCACCCAGCTTGAACCGGTCGTTTTCAATATAGGTAGCTGTGATTCCCTTTTCCAGATCCGGCACCGTGGTCACACCGACAGAACGGATTTCCAGAGAAACAGGCCCGTCCAGTGGGGTGAAGGTCACTTCGGAGAGGGCGGAACCGGTGCCAGCGTCCGCATAGGAAGCGATCAGTCCGGCAAAATCCCATGTACCTTCTTCCAGATAGAACAGGTCTTCCACAGTTTCACCTTCAGCACTGTACCGGAACACGCACTGCAGCGGCCCATCGGCAGTGTAGGAAAGCAGAATTTTGTTGAAAGTTTCCGCATATGCTGCCGGATCCAGCGGAAGGGTTACATCCTCCTTCACCGTCAGAACGTCCGGAATGGCATAAATATCGACGGTTTCCGCCGGTTCCGTTTCCGGAAGTGTTTCGGATTCCGTACTGCTGCAGCCGGCAAGGAGCAGAATACCGCATATCAGTATAAGCAGTTTTTTCATATTACACCTTCAGTCGTCCGAATACACTGTAGTTGGCATCGTGGAAATTGTGGGCACCGTTCCATGCCGTACGGCTCAGATACAGGATTTCGTCCCCTTCAAAGGAGAAGTCTACATACTGGAATCCCACATCTTTGGCGGGCAGGTGTCGGTAGTCGAACACATCCTGCACCTTTTCCCAGTGGATCAGGTCTTCGGAACGGATCAGCACCAGCCAGTTCCGTCCGTCGGGATGGTCTTCGGTCAGATAGGAAACGATGGAATAGTACTTTCCGTCTTTCGGATTGACCTTAATCATGAATTTGGAATGGTTGCCGGGGAATGGGATGGTGCGCTCAAAACGGAGAGGAGCGTCAATCCCGTCCACGCCCATGACCACTGCCATACCGAAGGAAGGTCTGCAGCCGCCCATCTGATACCGCATGATGTTGAGAAGCTGCGGATCATCATGTCCGTTCCATCCGGCAGGGGAGACAACCATGCAGCCTTCAATACAGCCGGGGCTGTTTCCTTCCGCTGTACCGGGCCATGCCGGATCATAGGGTACCGGCGGGGTGAAATGCCAGTTTGCCGCATCCAGCAGATCGTCGTTTTCGTCAATGGACATACACATGGCTGCATGGGTGCCGGATCCCCAGGAACCCCATTCCAGTGTGTTCCACAGCCTGCCGTCATAGGCGAACACCGGCTGGGGGTTTTTGTGGACACCCTTCTGTTTGAAGCCGCTGGAGCCTCTGAGCAGCACTGTGGGCATACCAAAGGTTTTCCCGCCGTCATCGGAACGCCCGATCAGCAGATCTCCGTATTCCGTGTTTACCGCCAGCATATACAGCGCACCCCGGTGCAGAAACAGCTTGCCCCAGAAGCAGGGAAACAGCTCGGAAACATAGTGCCATGTTTTTCCGTCATCGTCGGAACGGTAGATCAGGCTCAGATCCTGAGGCCCGCCGCCCTGAAACACGTCCATGGAAGCCAGCAGCCCCCCGTCCGGCAGACGCACCAGAGAGGGAGAACAGAGATACCGCCCGGAAAAGCTGTACACATCGTCTTCCGGATGGAGATAGTTTACCACCACATCTCCCGGCACCGCACCGGTTCTGGCCAGACGTACACGGCTTTTCCGACTGCCGCAGAGCACCTGCAGTTCGTAGTCTGTCAGGTCTTCCAGATTTTCAATCATGTAAGAGGTACCGGATACGGCGGCGGAACCTTCAAAACAGTACGCACCCCGTTTTTTCCAGATGACCGTGTATGTTTCCCCATCCTCTACAGGCAGCCAGTCCAGACCGATTTTCTTTTCACCGGGATACAGACGGCAGATGTAGATGTCCCCCGTATCAAACAAAAAAGGTTTGTAGGGAGCAAAACTCCATGCAGTAACGCCTTTCATCAGAATACTCCTTTCCGGAACGGTCAGAATGCCGCTTCAAAGTATACGATTTTTTCTCTTTTCCAGGTATAGGTTCCCCGGATCTTTTCCCCGTCCCAGATCACGGCAGGGTAGGAGTATTCCCCGGGTTCTTCTTCCAGTGTCAGGGCTTTTTCGAAGGTGATGCCGTCGGCAGAGGTCATCAGACAGAGCGGCGAGCGGCCTTTTGTCACCGGATTGCAGCACAGCACCAGACCGCCGGTTGTTTTCACCAGATCCAGTCCGCTGTTGTTGTGCACAAGTTCCAGCGGATAGGCTTCGCACCAGTGTACTCCGTCAGCGGAATCACTGCGGTATACCCGTTCGTTTTTGGAACGGAGCAGCAGATGCACACCTTTTTCGTCTTCCCAGAGGGTAGGCTGAATCACCTGTACATCTTCAGAGGGCAGCGGAATCAGCCCGCTCTTTTCCCATGTATATCCGTTGTCCCGGGACAGATCCGTGAAAGCGCGCCAGTCGCCCTGTTCCATGGAAGCGCCGGCAAGGATGGAACCGTCCGACAGGCGGATGGGCTTGTTTTTTACCGGGCCTCTGCCGCCGTTGTCGTCCGCACAGAGCAGAACCGGTTCTGTCCACGTTCTGCCGCCGTCAGCGGAGCGGGTGAACATGGTCTGCCAGTAGGGAATGGTCTTGCCCCGCTTATAGAACAGAAGCAGCTCGTCCCCGTTGTCAAACAGCACCGGATTCCAGTGGGGAATCTCCTCTGCAGTGGATACACAGAACGGTTTTTCCCAGACACCGTTTTCCCGGCGGGCGAACCAGATCTGTACGTCATCATGGCTTTCGTAGGTGCCGCCGAACCATGCCGCAGCGGTCACATCCCCCATCTGCACCAGCGTGGATGCATGGCAGGAAGGCGTGTTTTCTTCATAGATAAATTCTTTGCAGAGCAGTTTCATTGACGTTTCCCCCCTCCTCAGGCTTCCAGCATTTTCAGTGCTGCCTGCACCAGCTCATCCATCTGCCGGACGCACATGGCATGATAGGGCGTGAATTCCTCCGCCTTCCGGGATTTCGCATACAGGCTCATGGGAATACCGGCGATATGGTTCAGGTGATACTTGGCGGTGATGGGATAGGCCAGGGATTCGGTAAAGGCCGTCATGCTGCAAAGATCTGCCGCAACGGAAGCCTTTTGGGGATCGCTGTCAAAGTGGTGTACCAGCCAGGAATACAGCCGGGGATGGAAGTTGCACATAACGCCGCAGTAACCGGCAGCACCGGAGCGGAGAGAAGCAAGCAGGGTCTGTGCATTGGCATTGTACAGAAGCAGGTCTGTACCCCGCAGAATCTCCATCCGCCGCTTAATTTCATCCGCATCACAGCAGGTATCCTTGATGAAGCGGAACCGGCCGGACTCCACGCAGTAGCGCAGCATGGCAGGGGTCAGCAGCCGCTTGTAGGGCAGGGGGCATTCGTACAGTCCCAGGGGTACGTCCGGCAGAGCGTCCACCAGCGCTTTGGTTTCCCGGATCCAGGTTTCGTCATCAGTGTTGGCAATATCCATCCGGTTGGTGATCAGGATGACCGCATCCACGCCGGTTTCGGCTACCCGGGTCAGTTCCCGGATCTGGTCTTCACGGTTATCGGAGGTGTGGCCGGATGCAACAATGGTCATGGGCGGACGGGATTTGTCTTCCCTTGCCAGCCGGTCGGCGGTGTCCTTCACCACTTTTGCCAGCTTTACCCGGTCATCTTCCGGCAGAAACCAGATTTCGCTGGACTGACAGGAGGCAAAAATTCCCTCGCAGCCTTCCTTCCAGTACCATTCCGTCAGAGCTTCCACAGCCTGCCAGTCAATCTGTCCGTCTTCCGTGTAGGGTGTAATCATGGTGGGGAACGCACCGTAATCTGCTTTGTTCATTATATATAATCTCCCGTCTGAAAATTTCTGTTTTTATGATAACACAGAACCGGGTCATTGTCAAGAAAAGCATTGGATTTGATGGCAGATTTTGTCAGACAATTTTGGCTTCAGGTGGTTTTGCGGACGCAGGTACTGTACCTGACAGGTACAAAATGTACGTACCGGTTGGATGGGGTCACGGGATGGCTGATTGCTTTTTGATCCTGCAGGGGGTATAATAAAGGTACGGACTGCGCAGCCGGACTATCTGAAAAGGAGTGTAAAGCCTATGAAACTTACCATATCGCAGACGATCCGCCGTCTGCGGAAGGAAAAGGATATGACGCAGGAAGCGCTGGCGGCAGCACTTGGTGTTACCAGCCAGTCGGTCAGCCGGTGGGAAAATGACAATGCCTATCCGGATATGGAGCTGATTCCGGCCATAGCCAACTATTTCGGCGTGACCACGGATGTGCTGTTCGGCATGGATGCAGAGACTGTAGAGTATAAATCCAAACAGTATCAGGAGCGGTATCAGGAAGCACGATCCCTTGAGGACGAAATTGCCATTGTCCGGGAAGCGGTGAAGGAAATGCCGTCGGATTGTTTCTGGCGCGGCAGACTCTGCTGTCTTCTGACCAGCGGCAGTCCGGAAATGGCTAAAGCCGGTCTGCCGGAGATCAGAGAACATTTCCGGTACGTTTGGGAACACGAGAAAACATGGAACGGATGGCGATTCCGGGTTCTGCGGGCCATGATCGAAGCGGAAGAGGAGGAGAAACTGGAGGAGCTTCTGGATCTGCTGGATGAAAGTGACCTGACAAGAACAGACGCCCTGATCGGCCGGTATGGTTTTCTGGGGGAAGTGGAAAACTACAACAATACTATTCAGGAACACCTGTATGATACCCTGATCAGAGTGTTTCTGCAGGATTTCTGCAAGCGGGACAGAGTTACCTATAAAAATGCCCGTTCCCGGATAGAAGGACAGAAGATAATTCTGGCAATCATGGATATCCTGCGGGATCCGACTGCGGAGACGGATGCATGGCTCTGCGACCGTGCGTTTGCCTGGATGCGTCTGGCGGCGGGATGTTTTGGGGCAGGGGAGATCGAGGGCGGATTTGCGGCACTGGAAACCTCGCTTTCTCTGTACAGAACCTTTCTTACATTGCCGGACGATACAGTGCTTACCTACAACAGCCCGGTGCTGGACAGCCTGCGTGTTACCGTTTCGACATGGTATAAACAGAATCAGGGAGAGGAGCTGGCAAGATACCTGCTGGATCCCCGGGGATGGGAATGGTTTAACTGTGTCAGAGAAACAGAACGGTACAAAACGCTTGTGGATTCTGTCCGGTGCTTCTTTCCGGAAGACGACTGATGCAAAGAAAAAAGTCCGATTCAAATGAACCGGGCTTTTCATTGTATTCAACCAAACAGCTTCCGAACGGTTTTCGGGTGTTTGTCCAGATACCGGATCAGTACAGTGCCGAGCACACCGCAGGCAATTACTTCTCCCAGCCCCACAGTCAGCGCTGTTATTCCATAAGAGGCCGCTCCCGACGGAATAAACCCTGCCAGAATCAGTACCCACGGAATGAGAAGCATATTGGAGAGAATGGTGGGAACCGATGCCAGATACTTCCACCGGCGCAGCAGCCATGCCGCAAAGGCACCTGCCAGCGTGGCAAATACCCCCAGGGTCAGATCCCATACCGTGCCGCCGGTCAGCAGATTGGCAATGAAGCAGCCCACCGTCACACCGGGAATGGCGGCGGTTGTGAACACCGGCAGGACGCACAGCGCCTCCGCAAGACGAACCTGCACAGCCCCTGAGGACAGGCCGAACATGGCGGAAACAAGGGTCAGTGCCACATACAGGGCGGCAATCATGGCGGAACGGACGAGGAAACGGATGCTTGGGTTTTTCATTTTTTCTCCTTGTGGAATCAAAAAGGCCGCAGAACGGAAAACTCCATAATGCAGCCTTATCCGTAGTTTTCTTTAAGGTGAGGATGGTCACGAACTCACCGTTATTCTTTTGCGAGGGATATTATAGCACACCTTCGGCTGTTTGTAAAGCCCCGGGACGGAATTTATTCCGCTGTGGGGAAGGTGATATCCACCCGGAACAGGTCGCCGTCACAGTGAATCCGGAAGGTGCCGCCCTGCAGTTCGGTCAGGCTTTTGGCAATGTTCAGTCCCAGTCCGCTGCCTTCGGAAGCACGGCTGGCATCTCCCTGTACAAACCGTTCCGTCAGCTCATCCGCTTCGGTGGTCAGCACATCCCGGGAAATGTTCTTGACACTGATGGTCACCTGTCCTTCATCCTCCGCTGCAACCACATAAACTCTGGTGCCGGGAAGGGCATATTTGCATACGTTGGAGTACAGATTGTCCAGTACCCGCCAGAGCTGTCTGCCGTCTACCATGGCATAGATTTCCTCCGGCGGTATGGTTTCCACCACCCGCAGACCGTGCCCTGCAAGCCGTTCCTCGTATTCTCCAAGCGACTGTCTTACGATCTGGCACACATCCAGCCGTTCCGCGGCGACCGCAATATTCCCGGTGGAGGCCTTGGAGGCTTCAATCAGGTCTTCGATCAGCTTTTTCAGCCGGGCGGACTGCCGGGAAAGCACTTCGGTGTATTCCTTCGCCTTGCCCTCCAGATCTTCACGGGACAGCAGATCCGTATAGTTGATGATGGAGGTCAGGGGTGTTTTGATATCGTGGGAGACGTTGGTGATCAGCTCCGTTTTGAACCGTTCGGATTTTATTTTTTCCGCCAGTGCCTTTTCCATCCCCACCCCGATCCGGTTCAGGTTTTCCCCATGTTCCCGGAAGAAAAACAGAAGATGCTTTGTGTCGGTTTTGAATTTCAGATCCCCTGACGCCAGCGCTTTCCCGGATTTCATCAGCAGCCGGAAGCAGTACGCTCCGTACAGCAGCAACAGATACAGAATCAGGGTTGCCAGAATCCAGAGGAAAAATATACCGGCATTCTCCCACATCAGGGAAGAGAACAGGCCGTACCCGACAAGCACCACCGGAACCGCAATCGCTGCCTGCCAGATCAGGGGCACAGAAGCGCACATTCTGCCCAGAGCCATAAAGGGACGCCTGATCTGCCGCCAGCACCACAGCCAGATGCGCCATACAAGACGGAGACACAGCCAGATGAGCGTATTGCTGAACAGTGTTTTTGCCTTGATACGGGCGGTCAGGGTGATATAGGCCGCCATAAACAGGGCGATAATGGCCAAAATCAGTCCCGCAAACGCCCATACCGCCAGATACACCAGATTCAGTTCGATCAGATCCCACAGCGGCTGCATCAGTATGAAACCGAAGCAAATCAGCATAAACAGCGCCGCCAGATACAGATCCCCCGGCAGCCGGTCAAAGAAGGACAGCACCACCTCGCCCGTGTACCGGGGATGGTCGGGCAGATACTGCCGGTGGGCGGTATGCACGGTCATGCGGTACCACAGAATCAGAAGAGCGATGATGCCGAGAAGCAGAACCGCAGGGAGAACATACCGGGCAGGATACATAAAATCCACCAGCAGATCCGTCAGGTCGTAGGCATCAAAGGTTTCCGAATCGTATCCGTAATACCCCCTGACGGTAAACAGGTGGGTATCCTGATTGTCGATTTTGCTGCCGTAATACACATACCGGTCTGTACATGTGAAGCCGTTTTCTGTGTGAGTATGTTCGTACACGGAAAGCACGTGCTCGGTTGCCGCTTCCAGCAGGGAATGGGCATCATACCGATCCGAAAGGGTACTGTACAGTGTCTCACCGTCAGGATCCTCTATCACAAACTTGAAGTGGGTCTTCCCCCGCCAGTCCGGAGAAAGACTGTATTCACTGACCCCGTAATCGTTGTTCTGTTCCCATTCCCGCATCATATCATAGCATTTGCTCTGGGTGATGCTCTGGTATGTGTACAGACGAACCTCCTCCGCTGTCAGCATATAAGCATTCATTTCCGCCAGAACGAAGATGACACCCAGATCCAGAAGCAGAAAGAGAATCAGAAAAAAGATCCCGATCCGCAGTCCCCACTGTTTTCCGATAGATAAATACTGCTTCAAAGATTGTTCCCCCTTTCCATTTTGTATCCCAGTCCCCAGACCACCTTGATATACCGGGGTTCCGAGGGACTTATCTCGATTTTTTCTCTCAGATGCCGGATATGCACCGCCACAGCGTTTTCACTGCCGATGGGAGATTCGTTCCACACCTGACTGTAGATCTGCTTGATGGAGAATACCTGCCCGGGATGCTGGAGAAACAGCCGGAGCATACTGTATTCAATGGGCGTCAGGGACACCGGCTCTCCGTCTACAGTGACGGTTTTTGCCCCGTCGTCCATCTCGATACCGCCGTTGGTCAGTACATCCGCAGGCCTGTCCATACTGCCCAGGGTTGTGTACCGCCGCAGATGGGAACGCACCCTTGCCACCAGTTCCATGGGATCAAAAGGTTTGGTGATGTAATCGTCCGCCCCGATGTTCAGTCCCAGAATCTTATCGCCGGATTCGCTTTTGGCCGTGAGAAAAAGGATGGGCACATTGGAATCCCGGCGGATTTTCACAGTGGCGGTGATTCCGTCCATCACCGGCATCATGATGTCCATCAGCACCAGATGTATTTCTTCCCGTTCCAGAATTTCCAGTGCTTCCGCTCCCGTTCCGGCAGACAGAATCCGGTACCCTTCGGCGGAAAGATAGATTTCAATGGCGGAGACAATATCTTTTTCATCGTCGCAGACAAGGATAGTATACATGACAGGAACAGTTCCTTTCTTATGCTTGCTGCTCTTATTGTAGCAGAAACTTTCTGAAAAATAAAGTGGCAAAGAGATTAAGATTTCCTTAAAGAACAAACTCAGCCCCGTGCTTTGTCGATTTCCGTTGAAAATGACTATTGACGGAGAGGGGCAGATATGGTACAATATATCGGAAGGTGATCTTTAAGCACGGCACAGAGCGGCCGGCAAGATTGGCTGTGAATATTGTGTATCGTTCTGTACCAGCCGATCGGAGGGTACAGTTTTTTTACGGCATGGCAAAGGAGTTATCTATGATCAGCGGAAAGAAAATCTGGAACGGCAGAGCGCTGGAACAGGGAAGCTTTACCATCGAAAACGGAATGATTGCAGAAACCACTGGCGGCAAGACGGACGTGTTTTTCGACGACCTTGCCGTTTTTCCCGGTTTTGCGGATGTGCATGTGCATTTTCGTGAACCGGGTTTTTCCTATAAAGAGACCATCCGCACCGGATCCATGGCGGCGGCTAAGGGCGGCTACACTACGGTATGTACCATGCCCAACCTGAATCCCGTACCGGACAGCAGAGAACATCTGCGCCTCCAGCTGGAAGCCATTGCAAAAGACGCCTGTATCCGGGTAATTCCCTTTGCTTCCATTACCGTGGGGCAGGCAGGGGAAGTGATGGCGGAGCTGGAAGACATGGCAGCGGACTGTGCAGGCTTTTCCGATGACGGCAAGGGCGTGCAGAATCCTGCCATGATGAAGGAAGCCATGCTGCGGGCAAAAGCCATGGACAAAATGATCTCCGCCCACTGCGAAGTGAACGATTTGCTGTTCGGCGGATACATCCACGACGGGGAATACGCAAAGGCCCACGGACACAGAGGCATATGCTCCGAATCCGAATGGAAAATGATCGAGCGTGACATCGCGCTGGCGGAAGAAACCGGATGCGCCTACCATGTGTGTCACATTTCCGCAAAGGAAAGCGTTGCCCTGATCCGCGATGCCAAGGTCCGGGGCGTGAACATCACCTGCGAGACCGGCCCCCACTACCTGACCATGTGCGACAGCCAGCTGCAGGAAGACGGACGGTTCAAGATGAATCCCCCCATCCGCAGTGCGGCAGACAGAGATGCGCTGGTAGCCGGACTGCTGGACGGTACTGTGGACTGCATTGCAACCGACCATGCTCCCCACAGCGCTGAGGAAAAGGGAAGAGGACTGGAAAAGAGCGCCATGGGTGTGGTGGGACTGGAAACCGCCTTCCCGGTGCTGTATAAAAATCTGGTGAAACCCGGTATTGTGCCGCTGAAAACCGTGATCGACGGACTGACGAAAAATCCCCTGACCCGGTTTGCTCTGGGTTCCGGTGCGCTGGAATCGGGCAGCAGAGCCGACTTCACCGTGTGGGATCTGGATGCGGAATATACTGTGGATCCCGAAACCTTTGCCACCATGGGCCGTGCCACACCCTTTGCCGGGGACACCGTGCAGGGGAAATGCATGATGACCGTATGCGGCGGCAGGGTGGTTTATATTGACGAAGAAATGACAAGAAGATATGGAATCAAGGAAGGAGACATCCTGTGAACCAGACAATCCTGACGGTAATCGACAATGTTCCCGCCGCCCGCGATGTATATAAAATGCGGCTTTCCGGGGACACCTCCGCCATCACCCGCCCCGGTCAGTTTGTGAACGTGCTGATCGAAGGCCTGTACCTGCGCCGTCCCATCTCCGTGTGCGACTGGGACGAATGCACCCTGACGCTGGTATATAAGGTTGTGGGAGAAGGCACGGAAAAAATGGCTGAAATGAAGCCCGGTACCAGACTGGACATCCTGATGGGTCTGGGCAACGGGTTTGACGTGGATAAGGCCGGAGACAATCCGGTTCTGATCGGCGGCGGCGTGGGTATTCCTCCTATTTACGGTCTGGCAAAGCGTCTGATCGCGGCAGGGAAAACCGTGACCGTAGCCATGGGCTTTGCGTCCGCTGCGGATGTTCTGCTGAAGGACGAGCTGGAAGCACTGGGCTGCACCGTGAAGATTGCCACTGTGGACGGTTCTGCCGGGGAAAAAGGTTTTGTGACCGGACTGCTGACCGGCGACTACACCTGCAGCTATGCCTGCGGTCCCATCCCCATGCTGAAGGCCGTGTACGACACACTGACCTGCACCGGGGAATACAGCTTTGAAGAACGGATGGGATGCGGCTTCGGTGCCTGCATGGGCTGCAGCTGCAAAACCAAATACGGCAACAAGCGGATCTGCAAGGACGGTCCGGTACTGGTAAAGGAGGAGATCATATGGTAATCGACACCAGAATCAATCTGTGCGGCGTGGAAATGGACAACCCTGTGATCCCCGCCAGCGGTACCTTCGGTTACGGCAGAGAGTTTACCGAATGGTACGACATCCGCTGCCTGGGCTCCTTCTCTATCAAGGGCACTACAGCAGAACCCCGTTTCGGCAACCCCACCCCCAGAATTGCGGAATGCGCCTCCGGTATGCTCAATGCGGTAGGTCTGCAGAATCCCGGTGTGGATGCGGTTGTGGCGGAAGAACTGCCAAACATCGCAAAGATTTACGGCAAGCCCGTCATCGCCAACATCGGCGGATTTTCCATTGACGAATATGTGACCTGCAGTGAAAAGCTGGCGGCCTGCGACAATGTGGGGATTCTGGAAATCAACATCAGTTGTCCCAACGTGCACGGCGGCGGCATGGGCTTCGGTACTCAGGCTTCTTCCGCGGCGGAAGTAACCAGAGCTGTACGGAAAGTAACCGACAAGCCAATCTTCATCAAGCTGACCCCCAATGTGACCGATATCACGGAAATCGCAAAAGCCGTGGAAGCGGAAGGTGCGGACGGCATCAGCATGATCAACACCCTGCTTGGGATGCGGATCGACAAAAGAAAGAGAAAACCCATCATCACCAACGTGACCGGCGGCTATTCCGGCCCTGCGGTATTCCCCGTAGCGCTGGCTGCCGTGTACAGAGTCTATAAAGCTGTAAACATTCCGATCATGGGTATGGGCGGTGTTTCTTCCGCCGAAGATGTGATCGAGATGATGATGGCCGGGGCTGCTGCCGTACAGGTAGGGGCCGCCAACCTGATCAACCCCTGTGCATGCCGGGATATCATCCTGGATCTGCCCCGGGTGATGGAAAAATACGGAATCGAAAAATTATCTGATATTACAGGAGGAGCACACGCATGAACCGTGACGTTATTATCGCCTGCGACTTTCCCACCAGAGAAGAAACCATGAACTTCCTCAGTCGCTTCGGAGACAAGAGACCCTTTGTGAAGATCGGTATGGAGCTGTACTACGCAGAAGGCCCCGCTATGGTACAGGAAATCAAGGAAAGAGGCCACAAGATCTTCCTTGACCTGAAGCTGCATGACATTCCGAATACCGTAAAGCGCAGCATGAACGTGCTGTCCCGCCTGGGTGTGGACATGACCAACCTCCACGCCGCCGGTACTGTTGCCATGATGGAAGCCGCTCTGGAAGGCCTGACCAGACCCGACGGCACCCGTCCTCTGCTGATCGCCGTAACCCAGCTGACCTCCACCAGCGAAGAAAGAATGAGAAATGAACTGCTGATCGACCGTCCTCTGGACGAAGTGGTTATGCAGTATGCCAAGAATGCCAAGATCGCAGGGCTTGACGGCGTTGTGTGCTCTCCTCTGGAAGCCGGCAAGGTTCACGATGTGTGCGGCAGGGATTTCTGCACCGTAACCCCCGGTATCCGCTTTGCTGACGGTGATGTTGGCGACCAGGTTCGCATCACCACGCCTGCAAAGGCAAAGGAAATCGGCTCCGACTTCATCGTGGTTGGCCGTCCCATCACCGCTGCCGAAGATCCGCTGGCTGCATACGAACGCTGTGTGGCTGAATTTGTGGGCTGATTAAGAAAGGAAGAAAAAACATGGAAGCATACAAGAGAGAGTTTATTCAGTTTCTGGAAGGCGCGGGTGTTCTGAAGTTCGGTGACTTCACTGCCAAGAGCGGCCGCAAGATTCCCTATTTCATCAATGCCGGTGACATCAAGACCGGTGACCAGATCGCCAGGCTGGGCGAGTTCTATGCCAAGAGCTATCTGGAAAAAGTAGGCAACAAGAGAACTGTGCTGTACGGCCCCGCATACAAGGGCATCTCCATCGCCGTTTCTTCCTCCATCGCACTGTCAAAGAACGGACTGGACGTTCCCTTCTTCTTCAACCGGAAGGAAGCCAAGGATCACGGTGAAGGCGGTGTGTTTGTAGGTTATGTGCCGAAGGAAGGCGAAGAAATCGTAATCGTGGAAGACGTAATCACTGCCGGTACCGCCATCCGTGAAAGCATGGAAATCCTGTCCTCCCTGAAGGATGTAAAGGTTGCCGCTGTATTCGTAATGGTAGACCGGAAGGAAAAGGGCAAGGGCGAAAAGTCCGCCATGGCCGAAGTAGGCGAAGAATTCGGTTTCCCGGTATACTCCGTTGTGGATGTATACGACATCATCGAATATCTGGAAGAAGATGAAAAGAACGCTGAAAACGTACAGCGTATCAAAAATTATCTGGCTGTGAACGGAGCAAAAGCATGAGAAGTCTGATTGATATTCTGGAGCTGTCCGTGGAAGAACTGGACCAGCTCATGAACACGGCCGACGATATCATGGCACACCCTGCCAAGTACAGTGAAGTATGCCATGGCAAGAAGCTGGCCACCCTGTTCTTCGAACCCTCCACCCGTACCCGTCTGAGCTTTGAAGCTGCCATGTATGAACTGGGCGGCAATGTGCTGGGCTTTTCCGAGGCCGCCAGCAGCTCTGCCTCCAAGGGAGAAAGCGTTGCCGATACTGCCAAGGTGGTAAGCTGCTACGCCGATATCATTGCCATGCGTCATCCCAAGGAAGGTGCACCCTATGTTGCCTCCATCAACGCAACCGTTCCCGTGGTCAATGCCGGTGACGGCGGCCATAACCATCCCACCCAGACCCTGGCCGACCTGGAAACCATCCGTCACGAGCTGGGCAGACTGACCGACCTGACTGTAGGCTTCTGCGGCGACCTGAAATTCGGCCGTACCGTACATTCCCTGATTGCAGCCCTGTCCCGTTACAATGGTGTCAAGTTTGTGCTGATCTCCCCCGTGGAACTGCGCCTGCCCGATTATGTGCGTAAGGATATTCTGGTAACCCACAGAGTACCCTACAAGGAAACCACCGATCTGGAAGCTGTTCTGCCCGAACTGGATGTACTGTACATGACCAGAATCCAGAAGGAACGGTTCTTCAACGAAGAAGAATATCTCCGTCTGAAGGACAGCTATATCCTGACCGCCGACAAAATGAAGCTGGCCAAGGAAAAGATGGCCGTGCTCCATCCCCTGCCGAGAGTCAACGAAATTTCCGTAGCCGTGGACAAGGATCCCAGAGCCGCTTACTTCCGTCAGGTACTGTACGCCAAGTATATGCGTATGGCACTGATCATGAAGCTTCTGGACATTGCTGTGGAAATCGACGAACAGGAGGCGTGAATCCATGAAAATTGATTCTATCAAGGACGGTATCGTTCTGGACCATATCAAAGCAGGCCGCGGTATGCTGATCTACCAGCTGCTCCATCTGGAAGAGCTGGATTGTTCTGTTGCCATTCTGAAAAATGTGCCCTCCAAGAAAATGGGGAAGAAGGACATTATCAAGATCGGTGACGCCAATCTGCAGCTGGACTTCAATGCCATCGGCTACGTGGATCCCGATATTACCGTAAATGTGATCCGTGACGATGTTTGTGTGGAAAAGAAACACGTTGCCCTGCCGGAAGAGCTGGAAAACGTAATCAAGTGCAAGAACCCCCGCTGCATCACCACCACCGAACAGGAACTGCCCCACATTTTCCGTCTGGCAGACCGGCACGAAGGTATCTACCGCTGTATTTACTGTGATACCAAGGCATCCAGACAGCTTTAAGTGAGGTACGGATATGAAATTTGATATTCGTGAAACCGCCTCTGAACGGATTATCCTCTGTGCCCACCGGGGCATCTGGGGCGGCAATATTCCCTGCAACAACACCATAGCCTACGATTTCGCTCTGGCGGAAGGAGCGGATATGGTGGAAGTGGATGTGACAAAATCCGCAGACGGTGAGCTGTTCATCTTTCATCCCGGTATGGAAAAAAGACAGTTCGGCAAAGATATCAATATCAGGCAGATGAACTCCGAAGAAATCCGGACACTGCGTCTGGTCAACTTCGACGGTACGCCCACGCAGATCGGGCTGAACACCCTGGATGAGGTGCTGGAACATCTGAAGGGGCGCTGCTATATCAACATCGACAAGTTCGGCGATAACCCGGCTGCCATCATTGAAGTGGTAAAGCGTCACAACATGAAGGATCAGATCATTCTGAAATGCGCGCCGAGAAAAGAGCAGCTGGACATCGTGGAAACCTATGCGCCGGATATCCAGTTCCTGCCCATCATCAAGGCGGACAACGGTGTACACGAAATGCTGAAATCCCGGAATATCAACTATATCGGTACAGAGCTTCTCTTCACCAGTGAAGAAGATGAAACCTGCAGCGAAGCCTACCGTGAACTGCTCCGGAAAGACGGCAAGCTGTGCTGGGTGAACACCATTGTGTACAACTACAGGGATGTTCTGGCTGCGGGTCACTCCGATGACGCTGCTATCATGGGCGATCCCGAATTCGGCTGGGGCTGGTGCGCCGACCGGTTCGACATCATCCAGACCGACTGGATCGGCCAGTGTGAACGGTATCTGCTGAAAACCGGCAGGAGATATAAGAAGTAAGATATCAGATGTAAGAAATATCCATATAGAAGAAAAACCATGTATTCCCGAGAGAGAGTACATGGTTTTTTGCTGTATGGTGTTACTGATTCATCTGCATGGTGATGTATCCGTCTTCGGAGGCGATGGTTCTTGCGGAAGTGAATTTCCCCCGGAGCAGCTGAACGTGATAGTCGTGTCCGTCATAGGAAAGCTGCAGGGTCTTTTCGTCTGCCACAGTTATTTCGGGCATATGGTCGTTTTCATAGCCCACACGCTGTTCCAGCAGGAAATCCCAGGGGGCTTTGATACACAGAATGTCATTCAGCAGACCGAATGTCATCTCACCGCAGGTCACTTCAGCAGCGTAGTTTTCGGTAACTTCCGTCAGTTCCATACTGCCGGGGAAGGGAATCTCCTTGCCGTCCCGGAGAATATACATCCCTGCCAGAATCCCGTTTCCGGAATGGCGGTTTCCGTCCACCCAGGGCAGGGTTTCGTAGGTTGCTTCATTGCCGAAGCAGACAGCATCGTTGAAGAGATCCCCATAGGTTTCGTCAAACAGATGGATATCCCGGATCCGCATGGCTTTGCTGTCGCCGTACAGGTTTACCCGGTAATGCTTCGTACAGTACCAGAGGGAATTTTTGCCCGGATCATCGTAGGCAGAGTGCGCGGTGATGGCGGAAGGCGGTGTATCCTTGTAGGTTTCCTTGAACCAGCGGCCGGTTTTGCCGAAAGGTTCGATTTCAATCTTACCCTCTTTCTGCAGACGGTCAAACTGCGCAAACTGATAGATCAGTCCGTCCTTCATGGAATCCCATCCAAAGGGGTTTTCCTGCCCTGCCTGTGCGTAGCCGAAAGACAGACAGTCCCCGTTGAAGTTTTCCTGCAGATACCAGTCCACCCACTTGGGTACGCCGCCGCCGTGACCGTTGTAAACCGGTTCCAGCGTAATGACACCCTGAACCTGCGCACCGGAATCCGGATCCATGCCGAAGTCGTACTGGTATACCGGGTCGGAACCAAGCATCCGGAACAGGGGAACGTCCAGTTTCTGATCTTCCGTCTGGGCAGGCATGAAGATGTTGTTTCTGGCGGGGTAATACGCCTGTCCGTAATAACCGCCCCACAGGGTATATCCGTCGGTGCCGTACTGTTCCTTACAGTTGCAGATGGCGTCCAGACCGTATTTGTCGTTCATGTAGCGGATGGTATGGGAATCGAACATCCAGGAACCGAATACCCGGGGCCAGTATCCGAACACTTCTTTGAATTTTGCAAAGAATTCGTCAATCAGCGCTTCTCTCTGGGGGATATCGTATCCGATAGGGAAACCGCAGTGGCAGTGCCAGTCCCAATCCCAGCGCCCGTTCCATTCAATGCCGCATTTTTCGGTCAGCGGACGAACCACTTCGTACCAGATCCCGATTTCATAGCGTTCGGGATCCAGAGACTTCAGCAGATCCTGATACTCCGGCAGGAGCAGAGCATCATACTGGATCAGAAAAGTGCCGGAAAACTGGTATTTCTCCATCAGTTCGATCTGCTTTTTGGTGGTGTACAGCAGATCAATGGAAGCATTACGCGGTTCAATGGCACGGATGAAATTGATAATGTTGATGATCTGTCGTTTCTTTTCCATAATTGTCTCCCGTTTATAGTTTAGGTCTTGAAATATTTATCGGAATATTGTATACTATATATTATAGCATAAAAAACAGTGAATACAAGACAAACGGAGGAAAAAGTTGAAAGAGACCAGATATACCCTGATTCGCTCTGACAGAAAGACCACAGCAATTCGAGTTTTGACAGATGGCAGTGTTGAAATCCGGGCACCCGGACATCTTCCTTTGCGGGAGATCGAAAGGTTTCTGGAAGAAAAAAAGGACTGGATCGAGAAGCACCGGCAAATTATGCTGGACCGGTATCCCACCGATCTGGATCCGCGGAAAATCATGTACAGGGGTTACTGGAAAGATATCCGACCTGCTGCAGAAGACGGACTGTTCTTTGACGGGGAATTTTTTTATGCTCCTGTGGATTGGGAAGAAGATTTTCTGAAAAACGCTTTACAGGAAATGATGAAAAAACTGGCGAAAAAAGAACTGATACCGCTGGTGCATATGATGGCTTCCGAAATGGGGTTGACGCCGGCGCGGATTACGATAACCGGTGCCAAAACCAAATGGGGAAGCTGTTCGAATGGAAAAAATCTCAGTTTTTCCTGGCGGCTTATGGCGGCACCGCAGGATGTTATCGAGTATGTGATCTGTCATGAACTGTGCCATATGACCGAGATGAACCACAGTTCCCGGTTCTGGGCACTGGTGGAAAAACGGATTCCTGACTGGCGTCAGAAAAGAGAACGTCTGGCGGCTGTGCAGAGCTGGCTGGATGCGTATTACAGGTGAATGATGATATTTGAAGAAATGTATCCGGAGTGGATGCCGGATAATCATGACAAAAAGAAATATGTAAAAGAAATGGAAAGAGTTTTTGCCGGATTCGGAGAGGAGAAACCTGTGCTGCTGCTCCATGCCTGCTGTGCACCCTGTTCTTCCTACAGCCTGGAAGCCCTGTCACCCCATTTTCGTCGGATAGATATATGGTTCTATAACCCCAACATTACACCTGCTGCAGAATATACTCTGCGGCTTGACGAACTGAAACGACTGGTTGCCTCTGTGCAGTATGGTTGTCCGGTGACTGTGCTGGATACACCTTATGAGCCGGAACGGTTCTTTTCCATGGCAAAAGGAATGGAAACTCTGCCGGAAGGGGGAAAACGCTGCTTTGCCTGCTACGAACAAAGACTGCGTTCCACAGCGGAAGCGGCAAAGGCCGGCGGATACGACTGGTTTACCACCACCCTGTCCATCAGTCCTCATAAAAACGCTCACTGGCTCAACGGTATCGGAATACGGCTGGGTGAAGAGTACGGTGTACCGTATCTGATTTCGGATTTCAAGAAGAACGGCGGATATGCCCGCTCCATTGCCCTGTCCGAAGAATATGGCCTGTACCGGCAGAACTGGTGCGGCTGCGTGTACTCCCGGCAGGCAGCAGAGCGGTAATAATGCTGAAAGTATTGTGAGAAATGCCGGAAAGCAGTTTTTTTATTGCGGAATATGTCAGAAAGTGATATACTGTAGTCAACAACTTTTTGCACAATGAAATGAACCGGAGGTTTTATTTATGATCAGGCGTATTTTCTCACTGACACTGGTGCTCTGTATGCTGCTGGCCGCCATGGCAGGCTGCGGAGACACCGCACAGAATGACCAGACTGATACAGCAGATGCTGCAGTGGAAACCGAAGCGGAAACCAAGGACTCTCT
>SVSN01000129.1 GCA_015064285.1 Oscillospiraceae bacterium
GTTTTCGCAGGGCACGTACACTTCATGCACCAGGGTGAATTTGCCCCCGGCAGAATCCAGTACACCGCTGCCCCGGGCTGCTGCTGGGATGTTCTGGTAAAGGGTGAATAAAAAACAACGCCGGAGTCTGCCGGTGAGAAAGAAGGATCAATTATGACAAAAGTTACGCTGCTTGGCGACTCTATCCGACAGATCGGTTACGGCCCCAAAGTTCCCGCGCTGCTTGGTGATCAGTTCACGGTTTGGCAGCCGGCTGAAAACTGCCGCTTTGCCCAGTACACGCTTCGCGGCATGTGGGACTGGGCTCACGATATGGAGGGTTCCGAGATCGTACACTGGAACAACGGCCTGTGGGACATCTGCGATATCTTCGGGGACGGTCTTTTCACCCCCCTGGAAACCTATATGGATTTCATGGTGCGTACTGCCAAGATCCTGCAGAAGCGGCACGGAAAAGTGATTTTCGCCACTACCACCCCGGTTACCGAACAGAATGTGCACAACAGCAATGCAGAAATCATCCGGTACAACAAAGCGCTGGTGCCGGTGCTGGCCGATATGGGCATCATGATCAACGACCTGCACAGCCTGATGTATGCGGACATCGACCGGTTCATCCGGAAAGACGACAACATCCATCTGACCGAAGAAGGGGCTGATGTATGTGCCAGACAGGTTGCGGATATGATTCTGGCCGCCGCCCGTGCCTGAAAAACATATGCCTTTGGAACACCGGTGTTATGCCGGTGTTTTCTTTCCGGATAAATTCAGAACGTCTGTTTTCACCATTTCTCTTGCATTTCCATAGTTTCCATGCTATAATGTAATCAGTATACATGGGAAGTGTTTCCCATAGCTTTGGAGGCATTATGCTGCAGATTCCCAAAATTGCCCCGGGGGATGTTCTGGAGATGAAAAAGGCGCATCCCTGCGGTGCCAAACGGTTTCTGGTCATGCGGACCGGCAGCGATATCCGGCTCGTCTGTGAAGGCTGCGGACGGGATATGGTACTGCCCCGGGAAAAGGTGGAAAAAGCCATCCGCCATGTGTTTCCCGCTGTCCCCCCCACATAAACCAGTCAGTCCGGCGGTACGGCTGTCCGCTGTGTGCATTCTATTTTTTTGAGGTTGATGTTACATGGATACTATGAACAATCTGGATCTCACCCTGCCCGGCGAGGACGAGGGGTGGAAAAAATTTACCCGCATCCCGCCGATGTACAAGATTCTGTGGGTGTGTTTTCTGCTGCCTGCCGTCATGATGGTGCTGGTGTACCTGTGTCTTACGGTATGGCCTTTGGGAGAATCCTCTGTACTGGTACTGGACCTGAACGCTCAGTATGTCTATTATTTTGAAAAGCTACGGAACATTCTGGTTTCCGGCGATTCTCTGATTTACTCTTTTGAGCGTGCTCTGGGCGGCGAATTCATGGGGATTTTCGCCTACTACCTGTCCTCACCGCTTTCCATCCTGGTGGCGCTTCTGCCCAAAGCCATGATGACAGAATCCATTTTTCTCCTTCTGGTGATCAAAACAGGGCTCTGCGGCGTCTCTTTCGGGTATTTTCTGATCAAAACAAGGATGGCGCGCCCGGTCTGGACGGTGCTTTTCTCTGCCATGTATGCCCTGTGTTCCTATGTGGTGGTCATGCAGCATAACATCATGTGGATCGACAATGTCATTCTCTTTCCGCTGATTCTGTACGGTATGGACATGCTCATCCGTGAAGGCCGTTTCCGGCTGTACACAGGTGCCCTTGCCATTGCCGTGATTTCCAATTTCTACATCGGGTACATGACCTGTCTGTTCCTGGCAGTGTATTTCTTCATCCGCTATGCTACCATGACCGAGGAAGAACGCGGGGATACGGGAGAGAAAGCATTCTGGAAAGCCCTGGGACGGATGCTTCTCTGGTCTCTGCTGGCGGTCATGATCGCATCCGTGATCATTCTGCCGGTCTACTACAGTCTTTCTTTCGGGAAACTGGGATTTTCCGATCCGAAATATGAACCGAAAGAGCTCTTTGATTTTCTGAAAATGCTCACCAAAGCCTATTTCGGTTCTTATGATACCGTGCGTCCTGCCGGCATGCCATTCCTGTACTGCGGTATGCTGATGCCGGTGCTGCTGCCTCTGTACTTCATAGCGCCCGGCATCCGTCTGCGGCACAAGGTCGGCAGTCTGGTAACCCTGGGTTTCCTGATGGCCAGCTTCAATTTCAGCATTCTGGATATTGTCTGGCATGGTTTCCAGCGTCCCAACTGGCTCAATGCCCGGTTCGCGTTTATGTTTGTTTTCATAGCGCTGGTAATGACTTATGACAGCTTTGTGCATCTGAAAGAAACCGGCGTGAAAAAGGTTATTCCCTCCTGTATTTTTTCTGCCGTACTTCTGCTGATCATGCAGGCTATGGAATACACCAATGTTCTGGATTTCCTGACTGTCTGGGGCGGGATTTTCTTCCTCTTCGGACTGGGGGCACTGGTGCCGTATGCCCTGCGCGACAAGGAACCGGGAGACACCCAGCTGTACAGCAATCCGGAACTGTTTCTCGTTGCCTTTGTGGTGTTTGAGCTGATTGCCAACGGTGTGGCCATGCTGTATGCCCTGGATGGGGATGTATCTTTTACCAACCGTGCCGGGTACCGTACCTTTGTGGATCGGTTCAGTGAAGCGGCGGAACTGATGGACGAAATGGATGATGAAACCTATGGAGAAGACAGCTTCTACCGGGCGGAAAAAATCAAGCACCGCAAGAAAAACGACAACTTCGCCATTGATATCAACGGTCTCTCCAATTCCACCTCCACACTGAACGCCAGATCCATTGTGTTCCTGAAAAATATGGGTCTGTCTGCCCGTTCCCACTGGTCCATGTACTACGGCGGCAATCCGGTGACCGATTCCCTGCTGGGTCTGCGGTATGTCATGGCTGACAAGGGCACGGAAAGTGCCATGCCGGAATATATGGCAGAGCTGTATACCCTGGCCGGCACGTCCGATGACGAGATCGAAATCTGGGAAAACCCCTTCAATCTGGGGACAGCGTTTGCGGTATCCGACGGCATGCGTACCTATGCGGAATACAACGAAGACGACGACCGGGAACTGGAAGAAAACGGGCTTCCCTATATCCGCGAGCAGTATGAAGATGCCGTGGAATTCAAAACCCCTTTCCAGATGATGAACCACATGTTCTCCACCATGCTGGGACGGGAAGTGGAAGTCTTCACAAAGGTAGACGCTGATGAATCGGACACCCAGGGGGTTGAGCCTGTCTTTACCACAGGACACACCGGGTACGAAGTGGACGACTCCGGACATACGGCAAAAGTTGTCTTTGAAATGGACATTGATCAGAACCTGCCTGTATATGTGTACTTCCCCAGCGAATACCCCCGAGATGCGGATATGAAGCTGGACGGCAGAAAGATCGGTACCTTCTTTGAAGATGATTCCTTCTGCATCCAGGAACTGGGTATTCTGGAATCCGGCGAACATGAACTTTCCCTGTATCTGGAAGAGGATACCATCTATTTTGCCAGCGGCTGCCAGTTCTTCTGGTATTTCCACGAAGATGTTTTCCGGGAAGTGATCGCAGAACTGCAGCCCGGAACCATGGAAGCATACAGCCGCCGGGACGATGTGATCACCGGTACCATCACTGCTGCGGAAGACAGAACCACCGTTTTCACCTCCATCCCCTACGATGCGGGCTGGAAAGTGTATGTGGACGGTGAAGAAACGGAAGTATTCTGTC
>SVSN01000130.1 GCA_015064285.1 Oscillospiraceae bacterium
CGAAGATGCTGGCCTTTGAAGAAGCCCCCGTGCTCATCGGTCATGCGGTAGGCGGCGTTTGCCCCTTTGCTGTGAACGAAGGCGTGGAGGTCTGGCTGGACGAATCGCTGAAGCGGTTTGAAACGGTTTTCCCGGCCTGCGGCAGCTCCAACAGCGCCATCGAACTGACCCCTGCCCAGCTGGAAGAACTCTCCGGTTCCCTCGGGTGGATTGATGTCAGCAAGGCAAAATAAAACGGAATAACAGAAACAGAGTATGCGTGTTCCCATAAGGGATGGCATACTCTGTTTTTTGTTATTCCACAGCCCCGTCCCGGATCCGGAATACTGTGTCCGCCCGGTCGGCCAGCGACAGATCGTGGGTCACCATCACTACGGTCTGGTTGTATTCATCCCGCATGAACAGCAGCAGATCCATCAGCTCTCTGGCTCTGTCGGAATCCAGATTGCCGGTGGGTTCGTCGGCAAACAGGATCCGGGGACGGTGAATCAGCGCACGGGCCATAGCCACACGCTGCTGCTCTCCGCCGGACATCTCCGAGGGCAGATGGTGAAGACGGTCGCCCAGTCCCAGAATGTCCACCAGTTTGCGGAACCAGTCTTCGTCAAAGTACGCACCGCCGTAGATGCAGGGGATCAGGATGTTTTCCATGGCGGTCAGTATGGGCAGAAGCTCGTAGTTCTGGTAGACAAAGCCGAAATGCTTTCCCCGGAATGCTGTCAGCTGTGCCGGAGTCATGGCGTAGAGATTCTGCTCAAGGCCGTCCTCCGTCCGCACCCATACCTCACCGCCGGAGGGAATGTCCAGACCGCCCAGAATGTGCAGCAGCGTGGATTTGCCGCTGCCGGAAGGGCCGATGATGGCCGACAGCTTTGCATAGGGAAACGCCACCGTCAGCCGGTTTACCGCATACACATAGTTCTCGCCCTGTTTGTAGGTTTTCATCAGATTATTTGTCTTCAGTACAGATATCTGGCTCATAGAATCCTCCTTTCGTTCCGCTTATTCCACGCGCCGCAGGTCGTCCAGGATTCCCCGCCGCAGCATCCGCCGGATGGGGAATGTGATCACAAGCTGCCCGATGGCAAAGTTCCCCAGCTGCAGCACCACCGCCGCCAGACAGGAGAAAATTACCCCTGCCGTATAAGGGGGAGACAGCAGAAAACGGGACAGCGGTGTGCCTGTAAATATCCAGCCGGAGAGAAATACCGGCAGGAGAAAGAGAACGGCAAACATACTGACCATGACAAGAAGCCCTTGTTTCGCGGCATAAAACTGGGTCAGCCGTGCTTTGCGCAGGATGGTTTCATCGGGGGTGCCCCATTGCCGGAGCAGAGCATATTCCCGCCGGTTCTGCCGGATTTCCCCGAAGGCTCCCAGCACTGCCAGCAGCAGATACGCGCCGTACAGCCAGACGATGTACAACCCTTCCGCCGCACCGCCGTAAAGCTGCAGGACGATCATGTAGCCGCAGACTCCCATCAGAAAAGCATGGGTGAAGGCCCCGTGAAGCCGCCGTTTCCGCTCCCGGCCCAGCACAGTTTTCACCATATATCGCACCGGATCCGCTGCATTCAGTGCTTCCCATGCGGAAATCCGGACTTCCGGTGTGTCTTCCGCCGCTGTATGCCGGAGCAGGGCAGTGGGTACAGCCGGGAACAGCCGCCGGGCGTGGAGAAAAACAAACAGACAGGTCAGAAGCAGGATATACAGAAATACCGTCACCAGATTGCCAACCGGCAGCCCGAATCTGTGGGATATGCCGCCGGAGAGGAGCATGGCTTCCACCTGTTTCAGATACGGCCGGGCGATGAGGAATGTGCTGACCAAAACGGGCGGGGATGCCAGCGCCAGCATCAGGAGGGCTTCGGTGTACAGCGTACCGTACAGCGTACCCGTCCCGGCGCCGCTGGCTTTCAGCAGTCCGTATTCCCCCAGATGCTCCTCCACATCGTCCCGCAGAAGTCCGGAGGCTCCCAGCGCCGCCGCCAGAATCACCGGCAGAATCATGAAGAAAAACAATGGATCGTCCATGTATTCCCGGTTCAGCAGATCCAGCAGATTGTAGTTGACAAAATCCTGATACCGGATCCGGCGGGATTCCGATTTATAGCGCCGCTGGATGTCGTCATCGTAGGTTTCTCGGGGGTCCCCGTCCTCCACCGGCCAGTCCATTGCCGGCAGCAGGGTGTCAATGATCTGTGCACAGGCGTAATCGGAAGGGATTGGTGTGGTGAAATACACATCATAGAGAATTTCCCCTTCCGCGGCGGAAAGAATGTCCTCTGCTGTCTCCTGGGTTACAAAGGCATAGGGCAGAGCATTGTCGTTGGCGGCAGCCGTGCCTGCATACCGTAGAGGACGGGTGACGGACAGCTCGCCTGTATCCTCCGCTTTATGGAAGAAAAAGTGGCATTCCCTGCCCAGCCGGTAATAGGGTTCCTTCGCCGCCAGCCAGCCGGGCAGCAGAATTTCTCCGTCATCCGGCAGTGTACCTTCTCCGGCAGACAGAGCGTACCAGTCGGCGGCAGACCGGGTCAGTACCGTAACGCCGCACAGGGATTTTTTGCTTTCAATATCCTCCAGTTGGGCGTACACCGGGACTGTGATAAATTCCGCTTCCAGCGCCGGCGCCATGTCTGTCAGGGTCAGGTACTGGGATCGGGTAAGCCGGTAAAAAACGGCATAATGCCTGCCTGCATTCCCTTCGGCAATGGCGGAAAGATAACTGCCTTCCGCCAGAAACAGGGACAGGCTCACCAGGGAAAACAGACAGAACAGGACTGCCGCCCCGGAAAGCAGCGTAACCGGCCGCCTCTTCAGCAGACGCAGAGGATAAAACCAGAACCGCCGTCCCCGTCCCGCATACCCCCGATGCATCTTCATCATCCGCACACCTCCTTTGCAGTTTTCTATATGTAAAGTATACTACAAAATTCAATCGTTGTCAATAGACATTTGAAGAAATCAAAGAGATTGACCATATCAATTTATCAGAAAAACTTTTTTGAAAAACTTTTGACAAACCGGGAACAAAATGTCTATATCTGTCGTCATACCGGAGAGAATATGAAAAACGCAGGAGGCATCCCATGCAGATCGAAAGAGTCCGTTCCTATCCCGTGCCCCGGTATCCCACGGCGGTACAGTTTCATGAAAGGGAAAACGCAGCCCGGTATATGCCCCGGCGCTGGCGCGGAAAGCGTCTGGTGGGACAGGTACTGCTGTTCACAGCCATGAGCGGACTGTGCTCCTGCACCATCGCGCCTACAGAACCGGCAGGGGAAGTACAGCAGGCGGAAACGGATACAGGCAGCGAAAAAACGCCCTGGTATCTGGAACTGTTCGGCGGCGGAAAAGAAACGGCGGAAGAAACGCCCCGGGCGGAAAAGCTGTCGGTGCCCCTGTTTGTCCACGGAGAAGGCAGAGGCAGCTTCGGATGCGACAGCGTACTGCCGCCGGTGTATCTGTCGGAGGACGAAGCCGCCCAGGTGATCCGGGAAACCGCAAGGGAATACGGCGTGAATTTCTCCGGCAAAGGTACGGTGGAAAGCAAAAAACTGCCCTATACCAACGTGTACGGCGAGGAAATGAAGAAAACCTACAAGGGGGAGCTTGCTCTGGACGGCTACGACAGTACCCTTGG
>SVSN01000038.1 GCA_015064285.1 Oscillospiraceae bacterium
AAAAGGAGTGAGAGGACGAAATGGCAAAGGCTGCTAAGAAAGTCATTAAGAAGCGTCGTGACCGGAAGAATATTGAAAAAGGTCATGCACATATCCGCTCTACCTTCAACAATACCATCGTAACCATCACTGACGTACAGGGCAACACCATCGCATGGGGTTCCTCCGGTGAAATGGGCTTCAAGGGCTCCAAGAAGAACACTCCCTTCGCTGCTCAGACCGCTGCTGAACACGCTGCCAAGGCTGCTATGGATCATGGTATGAAGACTGTTGAAGTGTATGTAAAGGGTCCCGGCAACGGTCGTGAAGCTGCTATCCGTGCACTGCAGACCACCGGTCTTGACATCACCCTCATCAAGGACGTTACCCCCATCCCCCACAACGGCTGCCGTCCGCCGAAGCGCCGCAGAGTATAATCTCGCGCTAGAAGAACGAATATTAGGAGGAAAATTACAATGGCAAGATATACTGGTCCTTCCTGCAAGCTCTGCCGTCGTGAAGGCAAGAAGCTGTTCCTGAAGGGTGATCGCTGCCTGTCTGATAAGTGCGCAGTAGCCCGCCGGACAACCGTTCCCGGACAGCATGGCGCAGGCCGTAAGACCATCAAGGAATATGGACTCCAGCACAGAGAAAAGATGACTGCCCGTCGTTACTACGGCGTACAGGAAAAGCAGTTCAAGACCTACTATGTTCACGCCGACAAGAAGGCTGGTATCACCGGTGAAAACCTGCTGACCATCCTGGAATGCCGTCTGGACAACATCGTATACAGAATGGGTCTGGCATCCAGCCGTAAGGAAGCCCGTCAGATGGTTCGCCATGCACACTTCACTCTGAACGGCAAGAAGGTTGACATTCCCTCCATCATCTGCAAGGTAGGCGATACCGTTGCACTGAAGGAAAAGAGCAAGGGTTCCGAAAAGTTCAAGGCTCTGCTGGAAACCGCAGAAACCGCAGTTACTCCCAAGTGGCTGGAAATCGATCTGGCAAATGCTTCCGCCAAGATGATCGCTATGCCCAAGAGAGAAGACGTGGACTTCCCCTTCGAAGAACAGCTCATCGTCGAACTTTACTCCAAGTAATAATCTACCCAAAGAATGCTCCGTGGACTGTGCTCCCGACCCTTTGGGCAGATTGGGTGCGGTGGGATATAGCTTCTTTGCGGGCAGCCTGACTGGAAAGATTTTCCGCCGGGCGGCCGGCTGAGAAATAACGGAGCAGAACAGCATTTTGCAAAAGTCAAGGTTTTATACTCATGTGGATTTGCAAATATTGAAAAACGGAGGGTTATTATTACATGATTGAGATAGAAAAGCCGAATATTGCGACAATCAATTTAAGCGAAGATGGCAGAAACGGTAAGTTCATCATCGAACCTCTGGAAAGAGGCTACGGGATCACACTGGGCAACTCTCTGCGCCGTGTGCTGCTGAGCTCTCTCCCCGGCGTTGCTGTGACCTGCATCAAGATCGACGGCGTCCTGCATGAAATCTCCACCATTCCCGGCGTCAAGGAAGACGTAACGGAAATCGTGCTGAACGTGAAGGGCATCACCGCAAAGCTCCACACCGACGGCCCCAAGACCGTTGTGATTGATACCACCGGAGCCTGCGATATCACCGCTGCCGACATCAAGCAGGATGCGGACATCGAAATTCTGAATCCGGATCACCATATCGCCACAGTCGGTGACAATGTTCGCTTCTACATGGAGCTGACCTTCGATCATGGCCGTGGATATGTGTCGCAGGAAAAGAACAAGCAGCTGTATCTGGCAAACAGCCAGGGCGTAGCAGCTCCCATCGGCACCATCTTCACAGACTCGATTTACACTCCGGTTTATAACGTAAACTACACCGTCGAGAACACCCGTGTGGGCAGCAATACTGACTACGACAGACTGACGCTGGAAGTGCTGACCAATGGCGTGATCCTGGCGAAGGAAGCGATTTCGCTCGGCGCCAAGATACTCAACGAGCATCTCAATTTGTTCGTCGATCTCTCCGACGAAGCAAAGAATGCGGAAATCATGGTTGAACGCGAAGAAACCATCAAGGAAAAGGTTCTTGAGATGACCATTGAGGAGCTTGACATGTCTGTCCGCAGCTTCAACTGCCTGAAGCGGGCCGGCATCGATACTGTAGAAGATCTGATCAACCGTACTGAGGACGACATGATGAAGGTTCGTAACCTCGGTAAGAAATCGCTGGAAGAAGTTATCCAGAAGCTCCATTCCCTGGGCCTCGACCTCAAGAAGGAAGAAGAATAAGGGTTTCGGATGCACAGTACCGCTGTGGTCGGAAGGAACATTCCGGCGGGCGGACTGCACAGGATAACAAAACGACAGATTTTATCGTCCCGGATCGGCACGGTCTACGGATCGTGAAGGGGATTGCCCGACTGTCGCAGCGATTCGCGACAAATCGGAACCAAACAAGCTTTAAGGAGGACATGGATCATGCCCGGTACCAGAAAACTCGGCAGACCGACGGCTCATAGAAATGCTATGCTCCGTGGGATGGTAACCTATCTTCTCGAAAATGGTTACATCGAAACCACGCTGACCCGCGCCAAGGAAGTTCGTTCCATCACCGAAAAGATGATTACTCTCGGTAAGAAGAACACCCTGGCTACCCGCCGCGCTGCTCTTGCTTATATCACCAAGGAAGATGTTGTGAAGAAGCTCTTCGACGAAGTAGCTCCCAAGTACGCTGACCGCAACGGTGGTTATACCCAGATCTACAAGCTGGGGCCCCGTCGTGGTGACGCAGCCGAAATGGCTCTCATCAAGCTGGTTGACTGACGCAAATGGTTTTTGACTGCTTGGATTTCGGGCAGCGGATTTGCGTCATGGAAAATCCTTTGCCGGATGGGACCAACCATCCGTCATCGGCTTCGCCGAACAGGATTTTCCCGAAGTGAGGTTTACAGAACCAAATTAAGACAGGTGCTGGACTATTCCGGTGCCTGTTTTTGTTTTCTGTGGGACTGTCCCTGCAGTAGGTGCTTTTTTTAGCACTCACCCTGTATCTTCTTTGTGAATTAAATGTAAACTATAGAAAAAACACTTGATTTTTCCACCCGTTGGGGGTACAATAATACCGTCGGGGTTGGCACTCGATTGATGTGAGTGCTAAATGGCGAAAGCCCCCGGCAAACATAAAGTATTGTAAAAATATAAGGTATCATACAGGAGGCACCTCAAATGACACTGAAACCCCTTGCTGACAGAGTTGTTGTAAAGTCTGTAGAAGCTGAAGAATCCACCAAGTCCGGCATCGTTCTGCCCGGCACTGCCAAGGAAAAGCCCCAGGTTTGCGAAGTTGTTGCTGTAGGCCCCGGCGGAAACGTGGACGGTAAGGAAGTTACCATGATCGTTAAGGTTGGCGATAAGGTTATCACCAGCAAGTACGCAGGCACCGAAGTAAAGTGCGACGGCGTAGAATACAACGTAGTTCGTCAGAGCGACATTCTGGCCATCGTTGAAGACTAATTAAGAATTAAGAAGTAAGAATTATTACGTGCCTTCAAAGCTGTTCTTTGGTCTGTCCTGAATCAGTGAAAACACAGAAAAAGGTGTTTGACTGCTTCCCTAATCAGCCCAAACCAGTGCGAAGCACGGAGATAATGCAAGGTCAAAAAACGCGAAGCCGCTGTACAAAAACAGTTCGGAAATAACAAATTTGCAAATACAAACGTCGAGCGCACCTGGCTTTGCATCCAACAAACGTATCTGTAACAGATCAAAAAGTTTTGAAGGGGGTCTGGGGGAAACTTTTCCCAAAAGTTTCCATCCAGCCGCATCCCCCCATAGAAAAAGGAGAAAAGAATCATGGCAAAGGATATCAAGTACGGCATCGAAGCGAGAAACGCGCTGATCGCCGGTGTAGACAAGCTGGCTAACACTGTAAAGATCACCATGGGTCCCAAAGGCCGCAACGTAGTATTGGACAAGAAGTACGGCACTCCCCTGATCACCAACGACGGTGTAACCATCGCCAAGGAAATCGAACTGGAAGACGCTGCTGAAAACATGGGTGCACAGCTGATCCGTGAAGTTGCTTCCAAGACCAACGATGCAGCCGGTGACGGTACCACCACCGCAACCCTGCTGGCACAGGCATTCGTACACGAAGGCATGAAGAACGTTACCGCCGGTTCCAACCCCATGGTAATCCGCAAGGGTATCCAGAAGGCTGTTGACAAGGCTGTAACCGCTCTGGCCGCCAACTCCAAGGCTGTAGACGGTAAGGAAGACATCGCCCGCGTAGGTACTGTTTCCTCCGGCGACGAAGTGATCGGTACCCTGATCGCTGACGCTATGGAAAAGGTTACCGCTGACGGCGTAATCACCGTAGAAGAATCCAAGTCTGCCGAAACCTACTCTGAAGTAGTAGAAGGTATGCAGTTCGACCGCGGCTACCTGTCTCCCTACATGGCAACCGATACCGACAAGATGGAAGCAGTTCTGGACGACGCTCTCATCCTGATCACCGAAAAGAAGATCTCCAATGTACAGGACATTCTGCCCCTGCTGGAACAGATTGTTCAGTCCGGCAAGAAGCTGCTGATCATCGCTGAAGACGTTGAAGGCGAAGCTCTGACCACTCTGGTTCTGAACAAGCTGCGCGGTACCTTCGTATGCGTTGCCGTTAAGGCTCCCGGCTTCGGTGACAGAAGAAAAGAAATGCTGCGTGACATCGCCATCCTGACCGGCGGTGAAGTAATCTGCGACGAACTGGGTCTGGATCTGAAGGAAGCCACCATCGACCAGCTGGGTCAGGCTCGCCAGATCAAGGTAAACAAGGACAACACCATCATTGTAGGCGGCACCGGCGACAAGGACGAAATTGCAGGCCGTATCGCTCAGATCAAGGCTGCCATCGAAACCACCACTTCCGACTTCGACCGTGAAAAGCTCCAGGAAAGACTGGCTAAGCTGTCCGGCGGTGTTGCTGTGATCAAGGTTGGTGCAGCTACCGAAACCGAAATGAAGGAAAAGAAGCTGCGCATCGAAGACGCTCTGAACGCTACCCGCGCTGCTGTGGAAGAAGGTATCGTTGCAGGCGGCGGTACCGCTTACCTGAACGTGATTCCCGAAGTTGCCAAGCTGCTGGAAACCGCAGAAGGCGACGAAAAGACCGGCGTGCAGATCGTTGTGAAGGCTCTGGAAGCTCCCGTTCGTCAGATCGCTGAAAACGCCGGCTTTGAAGGCTCCGTTATCGTTGACAAGATCGTATCCTCCGGCAAGAAGGGCTACGGCTTCGACGCTTACAACGAAGTATACTGCGACATGATGGAAAAGGGTATTGTTGACCCCACCAAGGTTGCCCGTTCCGCTCTCCAGAACGCTGCTTCCGTTGCCGCTACCGTTCTCACTACCGAAGCTCTCGTAGTTTCCCTGCCCGAAGAAACCCCTGCAGCTCCCGCAGGCGGCATGGGCGGCGGTATGGGCGGTATGTATTAATCCCCCGCGCTCCAAAGCAATATTCAAGCCCTGGCTTAGCTGCTGGGGCTTTTTTTGTTGACAGCGGGGGAGTAGGTGCATGGCGTTTGGGAGGAGAGACGCGGCTTTTGAAAAAGCCTGGCAAAACTTCTTAAATAGTTACAGCGGTTTCGTGCGGTGCAGGCAGAGCGCTCTCGAACTGACAGCGGTGACGTACGGTTTCGGGCTGTTCGGGTTGAATAGGGGAGTGCCTGCCAAGAGAGTAGAGGAATAAGCGGCTGCGCGCTGCTTTGTTTGGGCCTGTCAGGAGAGCGGTCAAGCTCGGCATTGGTTGGATGCAGATTTACTCTATCGAAAACCGTTCATTAAGTCAACAGTACCCCAAACATCTTGCGCCAAACCACATCTCGCAATCGAAAACCGGCTACGGCGACCAGGGTTGCCGGCCCCTGGGAGCTCGCTCAACTATTCCTCAGGTCTTGGACTGTACCAATTCCCTATGCACATGGAATTGCAGAAACTATATCCTGCCCATACCCTTTTTAAAGTTCTTTGCCAGGCTTTCTTTCAAGAAAGCCGCGTAACTCCACCCGTACGCCCAGAACTACTCCCCCACTGTCAACAAAAAAAGCCCCAGCAGCAAAGCCGGGGCCGGAAAAACTCATTCGTGGATCTTGCGTTTTTTCAGAAGGGAAAGCAGAGCGATGACCAGGTTTTTCAGGTTCAGCACCAGAATGACGGCGGTCAGGCCGATGGAGAACCAGAGCCAGCCGGGGATTTCCAGAATCATGACGGCAGTCAGCGCGGTGACCAGCAGGGCACTGATGATGAACCGGGGCAGATCCCAGGAGATTGCCACAGAGGAACGGCTGTGGAATACCCGAGCCAGGAACATCACAAAGTAGGATATAGCCGTGGAGAGGGCGGCTCCCATAGCTCCCATCACCGGAATCAGCAGAATATTACCCGTCAGATTCAGCACCGCACCGATCAGGATGGTCACAAAGGTTGCCACACTCCGCTTGTCCACCATGTAGACGGAGGTCAGGAAGTTGGCCAGACAGCAGAAAGCGGTGGCCAGAGACAGCAGGGGGACATACCGCCATCCCTCATAATAATCCGGGCCAGACAGCAGAGTCTGGGAGATCTTGGCCGTCACGATCAGACAGGCGGCACCCACAAAGGTGATGGCCTGATACACCCGCGCCACATTGGAGAAGAGCCGTTCTCTTTCTTCTTTGGGCTGGTTGGCGAACGCAGTGATCTGCCATGCGTAGGTGAAGATGTTGGACACCACAATCAGCATGGTGGGCATTTTGTTGGCTACGGAATAGATCCCGTTGGCGCTTTCCCCCAGCATCCCGGTGATGATGAACCGGTCGGACATATTGATGATCCAGCTGCAGACGGTTGTGGGGATCAGGGGAATGGCGTACCGGAGCATATCCCAGTCGGTGGCCAGCCGGTCTTTCCCGCGGATGGAGGAAAGGTCAAACGCATTCCACTGTTTATCCATGAGGATGTAGAAGAAGGAACAGACCACGTCCGCCAGAATGCTGGAGAGCACATATCCGGCCACACCCCAGTGGAACACGGCCAGGAACAGAATGTTCAGCCCGATGGCTGTGGCGGTACAGAGAATGCCCCCTTCCGCATACCGCCGTACATTTCCGCAGGAACGGGAGAACTGGGCGCAGGCCGCATGGAAGTTGGATGCGATGACATAGAAGCACACAAGCAGCGTGTAGCCGTTTGTGTAGGGAATCAGATCCAGCAGGGGATAGAATGCAAGCAGCAGGGCAGAACCCAGCGCCGTAATCACAATCCCGAAGGTGTAGACGGATTTTTTGTCCGTGACCCCGTCCAGCCCGAACCGGATCACTGCATTGGCAATCCCGGCGGAGGCAATGGGAATCAGCAGATTGGACAGCTGCACCACATTGTCCATAATCCCGTATTCTTCGGTGGACAGTATAGCGGTGTAGAAAGGCGTCAGAAGGAAAACAAGCAGCTTGGAGCCGAAGGTGCTCAGGGCAATGAGCAGGGTATCGGACAAGAGCTTTTTATATACATTCACGGGGGAAACTCCTTTGATGAGGATAATTGCACATATAGTATACCACAAAAAGCGGTTGTTGCATAGAGATAGACGGAAAAATTACCATTCTCTCTTGCATATATCGGGATTTTGTGGTATAATGCAGATGGTTCTAACACATAAATGTGCAAAATACATAAAATGCGGGAGGGCTTTTTGTATGGGTAAACGAATGTTTTCATTGCTTCTGGCACTGCTTCTGACCGGTTCCGTTATGGTAAGCTGCGGCGGGGAAACGGACACCACCATCGACAACGAAACCCCGGAAGCCGCAGACGAAACGGCAGCCGGCGACCCTTATGAGGCATACGACTTCGGCGGCAAAACACTCCGCATTTCCTCCTCCGTTAATGAATATGATTCCACCAACGCCCACCGTCTGATTGCCGGTACTGGGGAAACCAATGGCGAAATCGTCAACGATGCCGTATTCCAGCGGAATGAAGAGGTTATGGCACTTCTGAACGTGAAGCTGGATTTTATTGAAACGGACTGGACATACGATACCTGTATCCCGGAACTGGAGAGTCTGGTTATGTCGGGGGACTGCGGCTTTGAGGTGGTAATCAACGACCTGCGCGGTCTGACGACCTGTGCCAGATCCGGTTATCTGTACAGCATTGCCAACAATCCGGTCATGGATTTCACAAAGAGCTACTGGTACAAAGAAGCCATGGAGGATCTGGAACTGGTGAAAGGCGCCCGGTTCCTGCTGATCGGCGATTTGTTCATGGATGTTCTGGCCAGTTCCCACGTGCTGTATTATAACAAAGACATTATCAATGATGCCATGGGCAGCCCGGATGCCGTACAGGATATTGTTCTGGAAGACGGCTGGACCGCAGACAAGATGATCGAGATCATGGAGCTGACGGCACAGGATACCGACGGAGACGGTACCATGAAGGAAGGCGACCTGATGGGGTATGCCCTGACCGGTCCCTGGGGGGCACTGATGCCCGTGCTGATTGCCATGGATGTGGATACCATTGATACATCCGGCGGCAAGCCTGTTTACTGCTTCAACAACGAACGCTCCGTGAAGGTGCTGGACACCATCAACCGCCTGTACTGGAATAAAAACACCCTGGGACAGCCGTCAGACTTTACGTCACAGGGCGTACTGAACCTGTTCATGAACCGGCAGGCCGTGTTCGCCGGGTATCAGCGTCTGGGAGATCTGGAAAAGATGCGGGATGCGGAATTCCGGATCGGCATCGCCCCCTATCCCAAGCTGGATGACGCACAGGAAAACTATGTTTCCAGTATGCATAACACATCTGAAGTGGGCGGTATCGTGGTTACAACGCCTGCAGGTGAGCTGGAATTTATTTCCGTTTGTCTGGAAGTGATGTGCCGGGAAGCCCAGAAGACCATCCTGCCTGTATACTACGAAGAAGCTCTGAAAGTGAAATATGTAGGCGGGACAGACGATGCTGCCATGATCGATCTGATCCACAATACGATCACTTCTCCCCGTACCCTGGCCTACGATAAGAACCTGAACAACTTCCTTATGGGTACCTGCTTCCTGTATCTGGTGCGGGATCAGAAAAACGATTTTGCATCTGCCTATGCTTCCGCTATTGACGCCGCCACGGCTGACCTGAATGCACTGGTGGAAGACTTTGCCAAGGTTGTGGAAAACGCCGGATAATGACCGGATGCGATTGACAGAAAACAGATATGCTTCCGCGTGGGGCGTATCTGTTTTTTGCTAACCGCCCATTCACCAAACGTTCATCAAATATCTATTGACGGGATCCGGCGGGTCATGTATAATATTTTCGATACCTGAAAAATACCTGTATATCGGATATAGGAGGACTTATGAAATTTGTTCGGACGGCGGCACTTTTTCTGGCCGCACTGATGCTGCCCCTGACATCCTGCGGCTCCACAGAAGATCAGCTGGCAGCCAAGGCATCCCCCATTACGCTGGAAGGCCCTACAGCCTCCTGTGACGCTGACGGCGTGCAGATTGACGGCGGGCAGATCACCATCACTGCTCACGGCATCTACCGGATTTCCGGCACCCTGGCGGACGGGCAGATTCTGGTGGACTGCGGGGACAGCGGCGAAGTATGGCTGCAGCTGGACGGGGCGGACATTACCTGCACCACCGGCGCCTGCATCTACATAAAACAGGCCGACCTGACCCATATTTCACTGGCAAAGGACACCGTAAACACCCTGACCGACGGGACAAGCTATACCTTTGATCCCGGCGACGACGAACCGGACGGAACCCTGTTCGCCAGAGACGATCTGGTTCTGCAGGGGGAAGGCACGCTGGTGATCGACGCCAACTTCAAGAACGCCATCGCCGCCAAGGATGACCTGACCATTGCGGGCGGCGTATACGATATCACCTCCGTAGGCCACGGCATCAAGGGCAAGGACAGCCTGACCATCACCGGCGGTGTGATCTCCGTGGATGCGGACGGGGACGGGCTCAAATCCACCAATGCGGAAGGCGGCTCCAAGGGGGTTGTCACCATTACCGGCGGTGTGGTGGACGTGTTTGCCGGGGACGAAGGGATCCAGGCCATCTCGGATGTTACCGTATCCGGCGGCGTGGTCACCGTAGACAGCCGGAACAACGGCATCCGCTCCGGTACGGCGCTGAACATCTCCGGCGGGGATCTGAACATCAACGCGGAAGATACACCGATAGATGCCCCTGAGGAAAACAAGACCGGCGGCATTCTGACCATCAGCGGGGTTGTACAGTAAACATGAACGAAAAGACTATGCAGAAGAAAACCTTATCCGTCCGGGGACTGACAGACCTGCTTTGTTCCCTGACGGTACTGATGCTGCCCGTGGTTCTGACGGCAGTGCTGTCCACCTGCAGTCTCTTTGCCGGGAATGCAGGCCGCGGCTGGGACGTGTGTGTCTGCCTGCTTGTGACTTTTTGCTGGGCTGGGGCTGTGGTATGTACCAAAACCCGCCTCTTTGGCAGTCCCATGCCGAGAACCGGACTGGTGCTGTCGGCGGTGCTGACCCTGTCGGTGCTGTTTTACGCACTGGCCTTTGCCATGGAACAGGAAGCTATCGGGTTCAGACCCGCTCTGTGGGCACTGGGACGGCTGCTCGGCGCGCCTGCCGCTGTGTCGGCGGAAGGGGTGGGTGTCCTGTTCGGCGGCGTCATGGAAGGCACCGCAGCCATGCTCACCTGTGCCGTGTATCTGGCGATTGCCCTGGCGGCGGCGATACCCACTGGGAAACGTAAGAAGTAAGATGTAAGAGATAAGAAGTATACAAAAGCCGTTTTTTCTGCGGGGAGGACGGTTTTTTGTATTTCTTTCGGGAAATTTCTCTTTGTCCTTCACAAAACGGCTGTCCCGTGCGTTTTATATATGAATCGATTCAGAATCACAACCGAAAGGAGGCGGCAAAATGGCGGAACCCTGGGATTTTGAGGCTTTTCTGACCGGTATCACGCCTGCGCTGACCCGGTACTGCGGGGCGGTGGCCGGATCGGCTGACGGGGAAGACGCCGCGCAGGAGGCCCTGATCCGCACATGGCGGTGCCGCAGCCGGATTCCAAACGAAAAAGCGGCGGCGGTGTTTGCCTACCGGACGGCCTACCGGCTGTGCGTGGATGCTCTCCGGCGGCAGAAACGGGAGAGGGCGGCATGGGAGGCACTGCAGGAATCCGAAGCTGCACCGGACAGCCTGTCGGAGAGAACGGTGCAGGTGCTCAGACAGCTTTCCCCGGCCGACCGTGCCGTAGTGTACAGCCGGGTGGTGGAGGAGGAAGCCTACCGCACCATCGCCGCCCGGTTCGGAAAAACGGAAACATGGGCCAGAAAGCGGTACTCGCTGGCGGTAAAGAAGCTGGCGGCACTGCTTGACGAAGGAGGAAAAAACGATGAAGAATAAACTGTACGATGCATTCATGCAGATGACGGCAGACGCAGACCCCGGCAGGGTACAGGCGGCGGTGCAGGCGGAGATTGGTTCGGAAAGCCGGAAACCCCGGCAGACTCCGGCAAGGAGATTCTATCGTACTGCGGCAGTTCTGGCGGCGGTGCTGGTGCTGTCCGTAACCGTGTGCGCAGCGGCGGTGAAGCATCTGACTGTAACGGTGCCGGAGGACGGCAAATACGACTATCTGGTGAAAGTCACCGATGGGGAAGGTGTGGCAAGGGTGGACAAAGATGCCTTGCAGGAGCTGGCATCTCTGGGGATCACCCAGGAGGATATCCAAGCCGGAAACCGGGTATCCAAAACCTTTGACACCTGGACGGAAGCGGCAAAATGGCTGGACTGCGGCCTGCTGGTCAGCGATCGGATGACGGAGGATGCTACGGAATGGGGGAAGGTCACACTGACTGCCCATGTGCACGAGGACGGAAAGCTGTCTACGCTGACCCTGACCGGTGCTGCGGTTGAGACGGAAACGGGAGAAGCCTGTACGGTGTGCGTGAGCATTCCGCTGGAATCCTGGGGAGAAAAATACGATCTGGTCGTGGGATACGGCGAAGATACCCATTCCGGCAGGACGACAGAAACCATGGAATACGTCACCCCTTCCGGTATCCGGGCGGAGATCGTGGATGTTGTCTCGCTGTCTCTCGATGAAAACGGTTCCACCATCCGGGTGTATGACACAACGTTCCATATTTTCCATGAAGGAATCCGGTATATGATTTCCATGGGTGGACGGCACACCGAAAGTCAGGCAGACCTGGCCAAAGCCATCGCAGATTCTATGGGATATGTGAAATAAGATATAAGAGATAAGGAATCCCCCCAAAAAAACGGCATACAGCAGGAGAAATGCATCCCTGCTGTATGCCGCTTTTGTATTCTGTACAGAACGATATACTTCTTATTTCTGATCTCTGACCTCTTACTTCACCGCAATCTCCCGCGCCAGTGCGGTGGAATAGATCACCGTGCGGCCGATTTCCTCGCCGAACATGGCGGCGCAGATTTCCCGGTAGTACGAAAGCTGTCTTCCGTGCCGGGCAAGGAACCGGTCATCTGCCAGAGCGGGGTTTTTGTATTCCTCGGCGGTGGGACGGTCGGTCTTGTAGTCCACCAGGGTTAGCACTCCGTCCGTGTCCCGGAATACACAGTCCACTACCCCCTGTACGATCAGCTGAATTCCGTCCTGGCGGAGAGTTTCGGCAAGAACGGGGTCTTCCGTGAACCGCCAGGCGTCCATGGGTGCATTGAAACGGAATTCCCTGTATACTTCAGGGGAAGCACAGATCCGCCGGAACAGGTCGCTGCGCCGGAACCGCTCCAGCTGGGTCACATATACCCCGGCGGCGGTGGCGCTGTCCAGAAAATGGTTTTCCGTCAGCCGTGCCAGTTCCGCTTCCACTCCGTTTTCCGCAAGGGAAGCAAAATCCGCAAATTGCAGGAACTGGTGGGTGGCCGTACCCCGCTGTGCTGCCGACAGGGCGGCGGGATTCTCCGACATAAAGGCAGGCATGGGTGTGGCAGGTGTGTCTTCTGTTCCTTCCATCCCCTCCGGGGTCTCCGGTTCTGCCGTTTCGTCAAAGGTCAGCCGGACGGGTTCTTCTTCCGTGTCCAGAATGCCCGGGGACAGCTTCGATACGGTCAGCTTGGCGGGTACCTTCGCCAGATAGTCCCAGGGATACACAAAGTCCAGATTCCCCGCCAGCTTTGCTTCCCAGTCGGCGGAGCATTCTTCGGCTTCCGTTTCTTCCGTGCCGGTGTTTTCGCTGCCCGCCGGTCTGTCCGCTGCTATCAGTTTCCAGCAGGGATCCGGCCCGTGGGCAATGGCGGCGGTGAGAATCCATTCCAGATAGGTGCAGCTGCCCGTGACGCTGTAGGGAGATGCGTATTCCGCAGCGAACCGGCATTCCTCTGTGAAAATTTCGGCGTCCTTTACTTTGCCCGTAACGATCAGGCGGTTTCTGGCCCGGGTCAGAGCCACATAGACAATGCGCATTTCCTCTTCCACAGACTCCAGCCGTTTCTTTTCACCGATGGCAGACCGAAGTGCCGTACCGCACCGGGCATAACCGCCGGCGTCCGGAAGCCGCATGCCGAAACCCAGATCCGCATCAAAGAGGATATCCCCCGTCTCATCCCGGTTGTTCCGCCCTTTGGCACAGGCAGAAACAAAGACCACCGGGAATTCCAGCCCCTTGGACTTGTGGATGGACAGAATGGTCACCGCCGGGAAAGCATCCTCCGCGCCGTCCTGCTTCTGGTTCTGCAGTTCACCGGCATAGGTGAGAAAACCGCCCACCCCGCCGAAAGCACCGGACTCATACCGGCGTGCCATATCGTACAGGGTCTGCAGATTCGTTTTTTCCACAGGATTGTCCCGGATTTCCGGCAGATCAAACAGGGAATACCGGCGTATCAGCTCGTCAAGGAACCGATCCGCACGCATCCCGCAGGCCATGGCGCGCATTTCCTGCACAGCGGCAAAGAAAACCCGGCACTTTTCCACAAGATCTTCCGGCAGGGGCTCTTCTTCTGCAGCGGTGATTTCCATGGGCTCTGATGAGTCGGTGCCCATATCTGTCATCCAGGGTTCTTCCGTCAGCCATGCGTCAATGGCAAGCTGCAGCCCGTCGCTGCCGGAATCGGTTCCGGTGCTGTCCGGCGCATTTTCTGCCGGGAAATCTTCCGCCGGGGAGTCTGCTTCCGGCGAGAAGGTCCACTGGGGATCCGCCGCCATCTGCACGATGTAATAAAGGGGCATATCTCCCTCCCAGTTATACCGGGCCGCCATGGTTTTCCGGCTCCAGGAGCGCAGGAGAACCAGCTCATGGGTGGCAAAGCCGAACAGGGGGGAGTGCATAGCCCCGGCCACAGGAATGTCGTGGAGGGGATTGTCGGCGGTATGGAGCAGGCACATGACAAAGAGGACTGCAGGAGAGCCGAACAGGTGCTCACCGCCGGGCAGCCGTACCGGAATCCCCCGCCGCACAAGGGCCTGCCGGAACGCATCGCCGTTTGTGTCGGGACTGCGCAGCAGGATGGCGATATGGTCGGGGGAGAGGGGCTTTTCACCGGCAGATTCCGCAAGCATGGCGGCAATCCGGTCGGCTACATATTCCGCTTCGGGATCCCGGCTGTCCGGTGCGTCCTCTTCCTCTGCGGGCGCATCTTCCACCAGCACAATCTCTGCCGGATGGTTTTCGGTGTCCTCCTTGCCGAAGACCAGTGCGTCCTCGGGGGCGTAGGGCATGGCGCTGCGGGGCAGGAGAAAATCGGAAACCAGATTGACAAAATCCACCACCGGCCGGTCACACCGGAAGTTTTCCGACATGAACAGACAACGGCCTTTGTCGGGATCAAAGAGATCTCCCGCCGTATCCTCACCGGGATGTACAACCGGCCACCGGTCCCGGTATCTGGCAAAAACAGAGGGTTCAGCCCCCCGGAAGCGGTAAATAGACTGCTTGCTGTCCCCCACCATGAACCGGGGACATTCGGAGGACAGGGCACGGAAAATGGCATCCTGCACCCGGTTGGTATCCTGATACTCGTCCACGAAAAGAAAGCGGAACTGTCTGCCGGTTTCTCTGGCGGCATCGGTGGGGGTGCCGTCAGGGGCAATAAACAGCCGGAGTGCCAGCGCTTCCAGATCGTTGTAGTCCAGCAGGGAACGGCTCATTTTCCGGGCGCGGAAGGCTTTTTCGTAGGCGGCGAGAACCCTTGCGGCGGTTTTCAGCAGGGCAGCGGTGCGGCGGAGGGAGTCTTCCACCAGCTCTGCCGGATCCGAGAAAAAGCTGTCGGCAAACCGGACGATATCTTTCTTCATGGCGTCTCTGACGGCCTTGAAGGTATCGGAGACATCCGTGACATATTTGGCGGACAGGGTAGCCAGCCGGGGCGGTGCATACTCCCGGAGCAGGGTGCGCAGCCGATCATAGCTGCCGGAGTTCAGGGCATCCCGGGCCGTGTCCAGCCAGTCTGTGAGCCACTGGGCGGCGGGGCCGTATTTTTCTTCGGTGATGTCATCGAACGCCAGCCGGAGACTGCCTGTCACCTGCCGGTAATGGGAGAACGCCAGCCGGAGCCGTACTCTGACCGGTTCGCTCTGGGGCATGGCAAAAAAGCCGTCTTCGGTTTCCAGCATGGCGGCGTACCGTTCCAGTGCTTCCGGCGATTCCCCCGCAGCGGTGATCCGGGCATAGATGGAGAGCAGGGATCTGTCCAGGGCTTCGGTGTCCCTGCTGCCTGCCAGCGCATCGGCAAGGCGGATAAAGCCTTCATCCCCCCCGGCATAGAAATCGTCCAGGGTGTCCCGCATGGCTTCCGTGCGCTGGGTTTCGATGATGGCTTCATCCCCGATGGTGAAGTCGGGAGAAAGCCCCAGGGCGGAAAAGGATGGCCGCAGCGTCCGGTAGAGAAAGGCGTGGATGGTGGAGATCTGGGCGCCGGGCAGATCGGTCAGGTGCCTTGCCATCTGCCGGCTGCCGGTGACTCTGGCCGCTTCGGTGATCTTCTTCCCGATCCGTCCGCGCAGTTCCGCCGCTGCCGCCCGGGTATAGGTCACAATCAGCATTTCCGGAAGCCGTGCCTGCCCTGTTTCCAGCAGATGCAGGATCCGCTCTGTCAGGGTGGCCGTCTTCCCGGATCCCGCCGCTGCCGACAACAGCAGGTTTCCCTCCGGGTATGTGATGGCTGTGGTTTGTGCGGGTGTGAAGTTCATGGTGTTCTCCTTGGTTTTGTTGTCCTGCGCGTTCATGCCTGGCCGGTACGGCAGACGGCACCAAAGGGACAGTAGGTGCATTCTCTGACGCCGCGGGAGATTTTGGGGGAAGCAGCGGATTTGCCGTCGGTGATTTCGGCGGCAATGGAGCCGATGATGGTGCGCAGATCTTCATATAGGGCGCCGAACTGGGCCAGATCCTGCAGGGTGGCTCTGCCGGAGAGGCTGCCGTCCTTTTTGCGGGTCACGGGGACGTATTTCCCGGAAAGCCCGGCATCCATGGCTTCCAGCACTTCTTCGTCCCGGAGCCAGATGCCGCTGCGGCCAGTGCCGTCCACTGCCCGTCTGCGGGCTTCTTCCGGCGTCAGCATGGCATCGGAGGCTGTCTCCCCGGGCCGCACCTGAAAGTACACAGCGCCGGCCGGCAGCAGCTTTGTGTCCTCTGCCGTATGATTTTTCCCCGGCATACCACCCTGCCACAGCGCAAACAGATAGAGCAGCAGCTGGACATGGAGTCCCTGCCGGACTTCTTTCAGAGAGAAGGTACGGGAACCGGTTTTGTAGTCCACAACCCGGACGTATTCCTGTCCGTCGGAGGCCGTATACCGGTCTACCCGGTCAATGATCCCGGAGAGGGTCACCTGTACCCCGCCTTCCGTGGTCAGAGTCACGGGACGGACGGCAGGAGTGTCCGGATCTTCGGAGGGCAGCCCCACCGGCAGCTCAAAGGCCATGGGCACAAAGCGTCCCTGGGCGTATTCTTCCATAATGGCTTCCAGAAATACGGATACACTGCGCCGGAGCCGGAGGAACAGGTACCCGAGCCGTCCCGTTTCCTCCACGCCCAGCCGGTGCAGATAGTTTTTTACCAGCGTTTCCGCCAGGGCTTCCGTCTCTGCGGCAGGCAGAGGGTACACCCGGTCTCCCGTTTCCCGGAAGAACTGCTCCAGAATGGCATGGACAAAATTGCCGATGTCGGGAGCTGTGATGGCTGCATGGGGCGCTTCCTTCAGCGCCATACCGTACTGACACCAGTAGCGGAAAGGACAGGCGGTAAAGCTGTCCAGCCGGGACTGGGTAAGCCGCAGTCTGCCGCCTGCCAGTGCGCCGATACATTCCGGATCCGCGTGGTCGGCGGAAGCGTCCATGAGCCCGGGATAAAACCGGGGACTGCCCTCTTTTTTCCGGTGAAGCCATGCGGAGAGAGAGGGATCCTCCGGGCGGGCAGCGGTGTGGAAAATCCGGTTTTCTGCCGGAACTTCCCGCCAGTGCAGGGGTTTGACGCCGGTCAGCGCCGTGATCCGTTCCACAGCCGGAGAGGGCGCACAGGATTCACCGCCGTTTGTCATGGGACAGAGCACCGTCAGGGTTTTGGCGGCAGAGGCAGCGGTGCGGTAGAACATCCAGTATTCCTCCGCTAAATATTCTTCCGTGCTGCCGGCCAGGGTCACGCCGACTCCTTCCAGCAGAACCCGGTCGCTGTCCCGGAAGAAGCCGGCCTCCGATACATCGGCAGGGAACTGTCCTTCCACGGCGCCCACCAGGATTAAATGATCCACCTGTCCGAAGCGGATGCCGTCGGCGGAACCCAGCAGCACCTCGTCCACAGCGGTGGGAATGGCACCGATGTCCATAGAGGAGATCACCCTGCCGAAAAGACCGGAAAACCGCCCCGCATCCAGGGAAACATCCCCCAGCAGGGAAACCATTTTGTCCAGTGCCTGACAGATCTTTTCCCATACCTGGGCTGTTTTGGCGCCGTCTTCCCGTCTGCCTGCCCGGATTTCTTCCCGGGAAAGTTCCTGCAGCCGGGGGTACAGCCCAATTCGGTCGGCGAAGGTTACGATGGCCCGGCAGATCTCCGCTACAGTGGCTTCAGGCGCCTTCCGGGCGTTTTTCTCCCCGGCGGGAATGGATATAAAGGTATCACAGAAAGCCGCCACAGGGGGCAGCAGTTTGTCTCTGGCGCGGTTGGCATCCCGGAGGCAGATCTTCCCCCAGGGAGAGACTTCCGTCCGGTAGCCGTCGGGATTCCAGCTCCAGGCAAAGGTATCCGACCCGTCGCCGCAGAACATGGCCCGGCCACGGATGTTCCAGGTTTCGGTGTACATGGCAAAGCAGTCTCCCTCCGTCGGGGTCACAGGGGTAAGACCTGTGGCAATCATGCGGATCAGATCCCGCCTGTCAAAATTCCGGGAAACCGAGGCCAGCAGAGACTGAATCAGTCTGACAGCCGGAGTGGCGGACAGAGGATCCGCTTCGGCCAGGAAACAGGGGATTCCGTGACGGGCAAGGGCGGTGTCCAGTATGCCCCGCAGGGAATCCATACGCCGGTCCACTACGGCAATATCCCGGTACCGGCAGCCGGCGCGCACCTTCTGTTCGATCAGGGCGGCGACGGCTTCCGCTTCTTCATACCGGTCGGCACAGCGGTAGAGGGACACATCCCCCTCCGGTGTGGTGCCTGCCGGTGCATTTTCTTCATCTTTGGTTTCCGGCTGCAGGTCATAACGGAACAGTCCGGCAGTAATGGCCTGCAGGCCGGGGGTGTTGTGACGTCTGTCCCCGGTCAGGGAGATATATTCGGGAACCTGACCCAGGTCTGCCGCAATCCGCTGCATCTGCATGAGAAATTTCCGGATCCGCAGGAAAGGCAGCTCTCCTGTGTCTTCTCTGTCGCAGGCAAAACTGATCCACAGATTCTCTGCCGCGGCAGCAGCACACCGCAGAATCCGCAGTTCCGGCGGGGTCACGGAATAAAAGGAGTCCACAAAAACGGTTTTTCCGGCAAAGAAGGGACGGGTTTCCAGCATCCCGGCCAGGGCTGCCAGCACATCCTCTCTGTCGGCGTATTCCCGGTGCAGAATTTCTTCGTAGGCGGCGTAGATCAGAGACACATCCGAAAGCCGTCCGGCGAATCCGGCCGCTCCATCGTCAAGAGCAAGGGAGTCTGCGGCGGTTTCCAGCATCTGCGGGGAGATCCGGTTCCGTTTCAGTTCCCCGATGGCACCGGTGAGTGCGGGGATGGCTTTGTCTTCTCTGCCGTCCGCGCCGTGATTGTAGACCTGCAGCATATCCCACACAGACAGCATGGCCCGCCAGAGCACCAGGCTTTTGCCGCCGTCATCAATCCGGGGATGGGCCAGCCCGCCGTACTGCCGGAAGACGGTATTGGCAAGCCGGGTGAAGTTGGTGACCTCCAGGCGGAGCTGCCAGGAAAGAGGCAGTTCTTCCGCCAGCCGGGACTCCCACAGCACTGCCTGCTGTTCCGGCACCAGCAGAAGCACGGTTTTCCCCTGTGCGAGGGCGTTTTTCAGTTCCTGCAGCATGGCTTCGGATTTGCCGCTGCCCGGTCGGCCGGTGAGGTAATGCAGCATGTGGGTGGTCTCCTTTTCTTTGGTTTCTTTTGTCTGCAGCGGTGGGGGGGCTTTGGCGGTTTGCATTGGTTCTGTATCGCCTGACAGTGGTGGTGTTTTTCTTTTGCTTTTCGTTTTTGTCTTCACTTCATCCTCTGAGTCCCGTCCGGAAGGACACAAAAAAACTTTATTGATAACCAAAACAAACCCGCTGTAAGCAGAAAACGACAAAAACAAAAGCGAAGTCAACCAAAAAACCACTGTCAAACAAAAAATCCAAAACCCCCCCGAAAAAAGTATACCACACCAGAGAAAAAAACGCAATGCACAAACGCAGGAAAAGAAAAACGGAAAAAAGAAAAGGCAGGCTGTAACAGCCCGCCAGAACTCAGTCTTCGTCCAGTGTTTCTTCTTCAAATTCTTCCTTCGGTACGCCGCATTCCGGACAGACAAAATCATCGGGAAGGTCTTCAAACCGGGTTCCGGGTTCAATCCCGTTGTCCGGGTCACCTTTCCGTTCGTTATAGGTATACCCGCAGATAATGCATACATATTTCATGGATAAAGCACCTCCTTCATGATTATTTCCCTATGGGTTTCGGTGCCTTTTATTATAACAAAGGTGTTGTGGAATTGCAAGAATAAAATCCACGATATTCCCGGGGTGTATTTGTGCACAATACACAAATTATACGGCGTTTAATAATAAATCAGTCGGTTTCCACCCGGCAGACTCTGGCGCTGATGCGGCAGGTGCATTCGTAGACAATGGTTTTTCCCCGGGCGGCAAGGGCGGAAATGCTCTCTCCTCTGTCGCCGCCGAACAGGACGGCACGGTCGCCGACATGGATCTCGTCCTCGTGGCCCGTAATGTCCGCCATGCACTGATCCATGCAGATCCGGCCTACAATGGGACAGAGACAGCTGCCGAAACGGACAAAGGCGCCGGTGTACGCCCGGGACCAGCCGTCCGCATATCCGATGGGAAGCGTGACAAGGGTACGGGGGGTGTCGGCGGTGTAGGTGGCGCCGTAGCTGACGTGTTCTCCGGGACGCAGGGTCTGGATGTGGGACGCAACGGATTCCAGGGTCATCACCGGCCGGAAGCTGTCGTCTTCCCAGGGCTTTCCGTCGGGGGACATACCGTACAGAATAATTCCTGCCCGCACCGCATCCAGCCAGGCAGGCGCATAGCCCAGAATCGCTGCACTGTTGGAGGCATGACGCAGCCCCGCATCAACGCCCCGGCGTTCCAGCAGATCCAGCATATGCCGGTACCGGGCAAACTGGATTTCGGTCAGCTGTCCTTCCGGGACAGGGGTGAGTCCGTCCAGCATTTCATCATCGCAGCAGGCAAAATGGGTAAAGATCCCACCGATGCGCAGTCTGGGATGGGCTGCAATGGCGCTGATGGCATCTGCCGACGTCTCTGCCCGTTCTTCCGTGTCGCAGGAGAAACCCACCCGGTGCATACCTGTGTCCAGCTTGATGTGTATGGTCAGCGGAAGATCGGTGCCTTCCGCCAGGGCCGCAGCGTGTTCGGGGGAAACTGCGGCGCAGGCAATGTCCGCCCGTGCCATGGCAGGCGCATTTTCCGGGAATGTGTATCCAAGGATCAGAATCTTCGGGTGTCTGCCCCGCCCGGCTTCCAGCTGACGGACTTCCAGTGCCTCTTTTTCGGAGGATACGGCAAAGAAACCGCATCCGGCGTCGCCCAGTACCCGGGTCACGGTATCCACCCCATGGCCGTAGCCGTCAGCTTTGACGGTGGAGATCACCTGCGGCGGTGTATCCGGTCGTTTTTCAGACAGAATCCGGCAGATGGTGCGGTAGTTGTGTTCCAGGGCACTGCGGGAGATGAGAGCCGTATTTTTGGCACGAATATGGTTTGTCATGGTTTTTCACAATCTTTCTTTTTCAGATTCAGGGTGTATGCATGGTTACGGCCGCCTGCCTTCCTGTGTCGGTCCGGATGAGAACAGGCATACCGTCTGCGTTCAGGGTCACCTGACCGCCATGGTGAAACAGGACGGTGCCGTCGGCGGTTTTCTGCCGGGACAGAGCTTCTTCCGGCGGCAGGGAAAGAAGGCCTGTCAGTACCCCAAGGGAGTCCGACACCGCCCGGCTCAGGGGAATGGCGCAGGCACCGGCCGACAGGGTACAGTCTTCGCCGGAGAAAGTGAACACGATGCCGTTCAGCCGCTCCGGGGAAGTCAGTGTCAGGGTTGCCTGTTGGTCCTGCCGGACGTATTCCGCCGCAAAATGCCCGCTCTCCCCGGTACTGACGCTGTCGATTGCCAGTGTACAGGAAAAAGCGCCGGGGTCATAGGCCGGCTCCGGTACGGCGGAACACCCGGTTAAACACCCGGTTAAACACCCGGTCAGGACAAGCAGCAGCGCAAGATGCGCCGGACACCGTTTCATAAAGCGAACCTCCTGCATGAAAAGTAGTACTTTACTGTATGCAGGAGGCAGTGCTCATTATGTATTTTCCCGGTCAGCGGGTAGTCTTTTTGGTGGCTACAAGATTCTGGGAATTGTAATACTTCAGCGCTTTCAGGGTCTTTTCAGTCGCTTCGAAGAATACCACGGACTTCTTGCCGTCTTCTTCCATGGCCATCATGAAGTAGGCGTCGGGGGTCTTTTCGGTGCCGCGGAAATCCCGGATGATGTCGGCGTTCTCGTACTTGTCCCTGTAGGCATCTTCCACCGGCGCGATCAGGTCGAATTCGCTGATGAGCCGTTCGTAGACCTTGTTTTCCCGCTGCTTGCCGTAGACTTCGTAGAAGTAGATGTAAGCGGAGGCGATTTCGTATTTGTATTCCACATTCACGTAGCGGTTCCAGACATAGTGCCGGAGCAGCATGATGAAAAGGGGTACGAACGGGATGATGACGATGGCTACCCATACACCGTAGCTGCTCAGGGCTACAGTGGTGCAGAAATATGCCAGTACAATGGCGGCATACAGTGCAATGCAGCCGATCTTGTATTTCAGATATTTCCCGGATGCTTTCCGTTCGACGGTATATTCCGCCATGTTTCCGTTTGAACTGTTCATGGGAGTCTCCTTGTTTTCATGTTCTGTATTGGTATGAGTATACCATATTTTCTTCCTTCGTGCAAGGGGATGAAGGGTTTTTGTTCCGGGGAAATCCTGCGGAAAATGCAAGCAGTACCGCAGAAAATCCGGTATCCCCCTTGTCAGGCGGGAAAAAATCTGGTATACTGAAACCAGCCTTAAAAAATAAACGTAAGAAAGGAAGAGCACCATGACCAAGAGATTTTTTGCCCTGTTTCTGGCAATGCTGATGGCCGGAAGCACCATGGCTGCCTGCGGGGATGCCGCATCCTCCGAAACGGCTGCCGCCGATACTGCCGTACAGGAAACCGTACCGGAAGAAACGGAACCTGTGTACGTAACCGCCAATCTGCCGGAGCGGGATTTTGAGGGGGAAACCTTCACTTTCTTCGGACGGATTTATGAGGGATCCTGGTCTGCCATAGACATTCTGGCCAAGGAAAGCACCGGTGAGCAGATCAACGACGCCATCTACACCCATACTATCAACATGGAAGAAAAGTACAACATGACGCTGGACGTAGTGGAAAGCGGTGAAACCACGGTGGTCAACCAACTGAAGACCTTCATTACCGCCGGGGACGACGCCTACTGCGCCATTGTCAGCGATGTGTATGACGCCGGTGCCGTTGCCGTAAACGGTATGCTTTATGACCTGTATACGGTGGACAACATCGATTTCTCCCAGCGCTGGTGGTCAGCCATGACCAATGATTCCCTGTCTCTGGGCGGCAAGCTGTTCTACGCCACCGGGGATATCTTTATCGTAGACAACCAGGCTACCCGTGTGTTCTTCTTCAACAAGGACATCGTCACCGATGTGGGACTGGACAATCCCTATACCCTGGTCAGAGAAAACAAATGGACGATTGACACCTATATGGCCATGAACGAAGCCGCAGCCGCCGACCTGAACGGTGACGGGGAAATGGATCCCGATGTAGACCGGTACGGTACCATGGTGCAGCCTACCCTGGGCGGTGTTCTGTACTTCGCAGCCGGCGGACATCTGACTTCCAAGGATGAAGACGATATGCCCTACTTCGCCTGCGATACGGCAGAAGCTCTGGAAATCCTGATGGGCATTTCCGAAACCATCGCAAACAGCCCCACCATCAACATGACCAACGAAACCACCATCAACGGTTCCGAGCCCGACAACATTCCCCGGTTCATGGAAAATCTTGCCCTGTTCGCACCGGAAGTGCTGAAGCACATCGAAACCATGCGGGAATCCGAAGTGGATATCGGGATTCTGCCCCCTCCCAAGTACAACGAAGCCCAGGAAGGTTACTACTGCTACGCGGACGGCTGGTGTGTAAACGTGGTTTCCATCCCCGTAACCAACATGGCGCCGGAAAAGATCGGCTTTATTCTGGAAGCCATGTCTGCTGACTCCCTGAACAACCTGACTCCTGCATACTACGAAGTCTGTCTGACCGACAAGTATGTCCGCGACCAGGAATCCGTGGAAATGCTGGATCTGATTCTCTCCAGCGTTGTGATGGACAATGCCAATATTTTCTCCTGGGGCAACATCGAGTCTGCTGTGAACGATGCGCTCTATAAAGGCACTGCCATTGCCTCTGTTCTTGCTTCCAAGAAATCTGCGGTGGAAACCGCCATTCAGAAGACCCTTGACGGGCTGCTTGGCTGATTTCTCTTTGGGTTCTTTGCCCCTCGCTTTTTTGGCGGGGGGCTGTTTGTTTTTTGTTTCTTGTTTTCTTTTCGTTTACAGCGGGTTTGTTTTGGTTATCAATAAAGCTTTTTTGTGTCCTTCCGGACGGGACTCAGAGGATGAAAGGAAGGGACTTCAGCAGTCCCTCCCTTCGGGATTCACCTTCGGTGAACCCGGACCCTCCGAGACCTCCCCTCTCCCTCTCTTGCCGGTAACGAAAAAAACAAAAAGCCCCCCGCAGAACGCGAGGGGCAGACCAAAAACTTACTGTCTGGCTTTGAGCAGCTTTTCTGCGCAGGCCAGCTTGACGCAGGAGCAGAGAATTTCAATCGCCGTCTTGAGCTCACCCATTTCCGGGAAGGTAGGCGCAATCCGCAGGTTGGAGTCGGCAGGGTCGCGGCTGTAGGGATAGGTGGAACCGGCCGTGGTCAGGGTTACACCCACAGAACGGGCAATCTGGTAAACCCGGCGTGCACAGCCGTCCATGACGTTCAGGCTCAGGAAATAGCCGCCGCGGGGCTTGGTCCAGTCCGCAATGCCCAGGCCGCCCAGATTCTTTTCAAAGGCGTGTTCCACCGCTTCAAACTTGGGACGGAGGATCGCAGCCTGCTTCTTCATGTGTTCATGAATCCCGTCGGCTGTCTTGAAGAATTTTACGTGACGCATCTGGTTGATCTTGTCAAAGCCGATGGTCTGGGTTGCCAGAATGGGACGGATCTGTTCCAGGTTCTTTTCGCTGGCAGCCATTACGGCGATACCGGAACCGGGGAAGGTGATCTTGGAGGTGGAAGCAAAGTAGAAGATGTTGTCTTCGTTGCCGTATTCCTTTGCCAGCTCAAAGATGTTGGCCAGCTTCACTTCTTCGTCGTACAGTTCGTGAACTGCATAAGCGTTGTCCCAGAAAATACGGAAGTCGGGAGCGGCGGGCTTCATCATGGCGAACTTTTCCACCGTTTCGTCGGAGTAGGTGTAGCCGTCCGGGTTGGAGAACTTCGGCACGCACCAGATCCCCTTCACAGAGGGGTCAGAGCAGGCCAGATCGTACACAGCGTCCATGTCGGGGCCGGTGGGGGTCATCTTTACAGGCACCATTTCGATCCCCAGCGTGCGGCAGATGGTGAAGTGTCTGTCATAGCCGGGTGCGGGGCAGATAAACTTGATACGGCCCTGACGGCTCCAGGGTTCATAACCGCCGGCTACACCGAACAGCATGCAGCGGAGAATGGTGTCGTACATAACGGTCAGGGAAGAGTTGCCCAGAATCAGCAGCTGGCTGGCGGGAATGCCGTAGAGCTCGCTGAACAGACGCTTGGTTTCCGGCAGACCGTCCAGAATCCCGTAGTTCCGGCAGTCCAGACCGGATTCGGAGAAGCAGTCGCCTCTGTCGCTGACAACGGTCAGCATTTCGGTGGACAGATCCAGCTGTGCCTGGTTGGGCTTCCCTCTGGTCAGGTCCAGGGTCAGGTTCATGTCGGACCATTTGTCCAGTCTGGCCTGTTCCTGTGCCACAACGTGCTTCAGTTCTTCGGTGGTATATTCGGTATAAGGTTTGTACATATCTGTATGTCCTCCTGCGTTTTGACTATTTTTATTTACCGGTACAGTTCATCCCGGATTTCGTCGATCCGGTTCAGAACTTCCGCTTCCCGGGGTTTATATTCCATGAACAGATTCGTAATATTCCGGAAGTAGGGCTGTTCGCTGTATCGGCCGTCGTCTATGTAAGACTGAACCAGCGCCAGCTTTTCCTCTGCGGGCAGGGCAAAGTTTCTGATAACCATCCATTCCACAGCGTACAGCCCGGAAATCTTCCCGGTCAGAGTGCTCCATTCTCCCAGCAGCGGCTCTGCTTCTTTCAGCTCTTCAAAAGGAGTATAGGGATCGATTGTCAGTCCCTGGGAACCCAGCAGGCACTGGGCCAGCCGGTACTGTCCCATATCGTTCGGGTGCACATGATCCGGGTTGTAGATTTCTTCGGTCAGATACCGTTCCGACAGGAAGCTGTGGAAGTCGATCAGCCCCAGTCCTCTTTCCCCGGCCATCCGGCGTACCTGTCCGGCATACCGGCGGATCAGCGCGTAACCGCCCGGGAGAGGCTCTTCTCCTGTCACAAAAAATTCCGCATAGGGCGCCGGTGTGCACAGGGTTACTTCCACGCCATCCGCCGCCAGTCTGTCCAGCAGTTCACCCATCAGCCGGCAGTATTTCTCAAATGCCGCGTCCAGCCGGGTCTGCCGGGCTTCCTTGTCGGCCAGAGTCAGTGCTGTCCGGTCGGAATCGTTGACCCCCAGCATCACCGTGGCATGGGTGGCGCCGAAGGGTTTTATCTGCGTATCGTAGTACAGCATGGCCGAAGTGGCGGAACCGCCGGAAATCCCGGCACCGTGGAAAACCACCTTCCGCTCCGGCAGATACTTTTTGTAATGCGCCGCTACCCGGGTGCAGTAGTTTACACCGGCTGTGATGGAGTCGCCGATAAAGACCACTCTGGCTCCTGCGGGAAAGCTTTCTGCTGTTTTGTAGATTGTTGTCATAACAGATTCCTCCGCGGCCGGTTCTTATTTCAGAAGCCCGGACAGGATCTTTTCTTCCGCTTCCTCGGCGGTCAGACCCAGGGTCATCAGCTTGTTGATCTGATCCCCGGCGATCTTGCCGATGGCGGCTTCATGAATCAGGCGGGCGTCTACGGAGTTTGCGGCGATCTCGGGAATGGAGCGCACCTTTGCGTTGTCCATGATGATGGAGTCGCACTGTACGTGGCCGAAGCAGTCTGCGTTGCCTACCATCCGGGGGTAGAATACCTGGGTGGAGTCACCCTTGGCTACGGAACGGGAGTTGATGCGTGCCTTGGCGCCGGGACCGTCCAGCACCACTTCCGTGTCACTGGTCACGCTCTGTACGCCGTCGGTCATCAGCCGTTCCTGCAGATTCACTTCCGCACCGGCTTCCGCAATGATGGTGGTTTTCCGCACCGTGGAGTCAATGCCCCCGATCTGTACGGATTCCAGCTCCAGCACAGAACCTTCGCCAAGGCGTGCCGTCATGGTGGGATTCATGACCCGCTCGCCGGTTCCCTTGCCTTCGCCGTAGTGCTTTTCGATATATTTGACTCTGGAATTCTTCCCGATGGCAAAGGCGTGGATCCCGTCATGGGCGGAGCCTTCGTCCCCTTCGTTGTGAATCCCGCAGCCGGCCACAATCATCACATCGCAGTCGTCCCCGATGAAGAAATCGTTGTACACCATTTCCTTGATGCCGGTTTCGGTGATCAGCACGGGAATGTGCACCGACTGCTTCTTGGTGCCGGGCAGGATCACGATGTCTATGCCGGGTTTGCCGGTCTTGGTGGTGATGATGATGTTTTTGGTGTTCTTTCTGCCGCCGGATTTGCTGTTTTCCCGGATGTTGTACGCCCCCTGGGGCATTTCATGCAGGTCGGCAATTTTGGCCAGCAGATTCTTGCGGATATCGTTCTGTTCCATCTCTTGCCCTCCCGCTTACAGCTGTGCTTCCATCTTCTGACAGTTTCTTCTGCTGAATCCGTCGATGGTGGGCAGGATTTCCTCGGGGGT
>SVSN01000039.1 GCA_015064285.1 Oscillospiraceae bacterium
AAAATCATATAAGAAAAGGAGTAACTGTACCATGAAGAAATGGATCACCATGCTTTTAGTGGCGGCTATGCTGCTGTCTGTGGCATCCTGCGGAGGTGCGGAAACGGAAACCGAAGTGACCGATACTGCAGCTGCCGTTGCAACCGAGACTGAGACCGAAACGGAACCCCCTCTTACCGATGATCTGCCGGATACGGACTGCGGCGGCCGGAGCTACCGGATTGCTGCCTTTGAAGGGTATCAGGATGAGTTTTATGCGGAAGAACTGACAGGGGAGCTTGAAAACGACGCCATATTCCACCGGAATGCTCGTCTGGAAGAACGGTTCAATATTTCCATTGAAGCCATTCCCATGACAGACGGTGCCGGCGGGAACTACAGAACACTGGTGAAATACGCAACAGCCGGAGATGATTTCTGTGAGGTTGCTGCCCAGGAGGTATGGAACATGCACATTGCCACCGCCGCCGGGATTTACCAGAACTGGTATGATACAAAATACTTCCAGGCCGAAAAGCCGTGGTGGAATCAGCTCATCAATGAGAATGCTACCTTCAACGGCAAGCTGTTTGCCCTGACCGGTGCGTTTTCCGTTACCTATATGACCTCTACCACTGCAACATATGTAAACTCCAACCGTCTGCTGGAATACGGCACCTCTCAGGATGAACTGTATGCTCTGGTGCAGGAAGGCGGTTGGACGCTGGACTATCTCAATACCACCGTTGCAGGCATGTATAAAGATACAAACGGGGACGGCATCCGGGATGAAAAAGACCAGTATGGTTACGGCGCCAATATGTTCTACTCCGACCCGTGGGCAGCGGCCTTTGATATTCCGGTTACCGGCAAGAGTGAAGACGGCAAGCTGGAAATCAAACTGATGCAGGAAAAGACCTACGACGCACTTACCAGAGTGTACCAGCTTTACTTCGAAAACGAAGGTGTGTATTACAAGGAATCCTGGGACGGTCTGATGACAGAATTCATGGACGGTCTGTTTGTTTTCGCACCCGGCGAACTGAGAAATGCCTTTAACGAACTGCGGGATATGGAAGACCCCTTCGGTGTGGTTCCCAATCCCAAGTATGACGAAAGCCAGGAAACCTACCACTGCCTCGTAGCGGACGGGTATTTCGTGATCGGTATGCCCACCACAGTGCAGGATACAGACTTTGTTTCCATGATTACGGAAGCCATGGCAGCAGAGACTTACATCAATGTGTACCCGGTATATTATGACGTGGCGCTCAAGTCCAAGTATTCCCAGGACGAAGCCACCGCAGCCATGGTGGATCTGATTGCCGGCGGCGCTGCCTTTGACGTATCCTTCATGTACGGCACGTATCTGGAAATGCTGCCCTATATGTTCCGTGGCTGCCTCAACGAAAAAAACACGGATCTGGTATCCAAGTATGCCAAATCCGAAAAGAAGATCGAAACCGCACTGGAAAAGATCTATCAGATGTACGAATAAGCTGAATAAGTCACAGGAAAACCGGAGTGTCATGTAAAAATGACCTTCGGTTTTTTGTATATCTGTAATTTCCGCCGGAAAAACGGTAGACTATAGTTGAAGACGATCGGATTCAGAAGGAGGTACAGTATGGAAGACAATGCCATTATCGGAATGCTGTACGAACGGACGGAGGAGGCCCTGACGGTACTGCAGGACCGGTACGGCAGACTCTGTCTTGGTGTGGCAAAAAATATTCTGGGCAGTCCGGAAGATGCGGAGGAATGCGTCAACGATACGCTGGATGCCGTGTGGAACCGGATCCCACCGGAGAAGCCGGACCCTCTGCTGCCCTATGTCCTGCGGATCACCCGGAACATTGCCCTGAACCGCCGCCGGGCAGCTATGGCGAAGAAACGGTACGCCGGAGAAAACCTGTCTCTGGAAACCGTGCAGGAAGAGCGGGAAGATATACTGGCAGAGATGGCAGTATACGACAGGCAGGACACGGACGAAGCACTGCTGCAGAATGCCCTGAACGGTTTTCTGGCAGGATTGAGGACGGAAGAACGGATCCTGTTTCTGCGGCGGTACTGGTTTGAAGATCCGGTGCCGGAAATTGCAAAGCGGCTGGGCATCACGGAAAACCATGCCAGAGTCCGGCTGACCAGACTGAAAAACAGACTGAAGCGGTATCTGGAACAGGAGGGGATAGTCATATGAAAAGAGAAAATATGGAGAACGCACTGACGGGGGTAAAAGATATGTACATACAGGAAGCCGCACAGACCGGGGAAGGGAAGAAGCACACCCGCCTCCGCAAAAAATGGATCGTGATTCCGGTGGCCGCCGCAATGATGGCAGGGATGATGCTCACGGTCAACGCCATCGCCCCGGTGGATCTGGGGTTTTATCTGAAAGCTGCTTATGGTGACTCCTATGCCATGCTGGACGAAATGACTGCCATGCCGGACAATGTGGCATACCGTTCTTCCGGGGAGGAAATCACACTGGAACTGAAGGGGATTATGGGAGACAGTCAGACGGTTGTTGCGTTTGTGGATGTGACCGTGGCGGCGGATGTTTCTCTGCCGGAACACTATATCCTTGACATGAAGCTGGAACCCACCGGTCTGCCCTGGGAAAAAGGTCTTTCCAGCTACGGTTCCGCCTGGGGGGATCTGGACAGAAGAGCAAACCCGGACGGCAGTACTACCTTCTCCTGTAAAATGACAATCCGGAGCCGGGATGGAGTAATGGCTTCCAAATATGCCGTGAAATGCAGCGGGATCCGGGTCCGGGAGGAAAATGCCGAGACGGAAACCATGCTGCTGGAAGGGGAATGGAATCTGGCCTTCGGTCTGAACTATAAGGATCTGACCCAGGTTATCGCTGCGGATACTTCCGGGGAACTGATGAGCTGCAGCCAGATGCTCCTGCCTGAGGAAATCACGGAAGCGGATCTGGTCAGCGTACCGGCACAGGTGTACGAGGTTCGTATGTCCCCCCTGAGCCTGGGCGTGTACTGGATGGTGGATACGGAACACAAAAACCTTGCCATGGAAAACAGTCCCCTTGGCTGCACCGTGACCCTGCGGGACGGCACCGTGATCACCAAAGAACAGGATATCCTGTATGATGCGGTTCACGGTCTGATTAAACTGGAGCAAGACGGCACATGGCGTCCTGCCGGGGAAGAAGAAAAAACCGCTGTTTCCATTACCGGCCGGAATGAAGGCGGCAGGGCAGAAGGACACGAAGCTCCGTACTACGGTCACTGCATTCTGACGTTTGATGCAGAACTGCCGGTGGACGAGGTGGAGTCTGTCACCATCGGAGGACTGGTCGTACCGCTCGGATAAATCCATACGGCAAAAGAAACCGGAGTCTCTTCCGAAAGGGGAGAAACTCCGGTTTTTGTGTTATTTTTCAGCTTTTCAGGCTTTCGTCCAGGAAACGCCGCCCTTGGAATCCTTCAGCGTCACGCCCATACCGGTGAGCTGGTCGCGGATTTCGTCGGCTTTGGCGAAGTCCTTGGCCTTTTTGGCGTCGGCCCGGGCTTGGATCAGTCCTTCCACTTCCGCCATAAATCCTTCGTCCAGACCGGGGGTTTCGCAGGTGATGACCCATTCGGTCACAGCAGCGGCAGCTTTGGCGGCAGCCTGCAGTGCGGCCACCTTGGCGGCTTCTTCCACGAGCCCCAGATCCAGTACCGTTTCAAAGTCCCGGATCAGCGCCAGCTTGGTAGCGTCGTTTGTCTTTGCCTTGAGCACATCATACAGAGCCGTGATGGCCAATGCCGTGTTCAGGTCGTTGTCCATGGCGTCGGTGAAACGCTGTTTCAGGGCAGCAAACTGTTCTTCGTCAATGGCAGCGCCGTCGTCCTTCAGGGAAGCGATCTTTGCCACCAGCTTGTTGTAGGCGGTCTTAGTGCTGTCCATGCCTTCCCAGGAGAACACCAGGGACTTCCGGTAGTGGGACTGGAGGCAGAACAGACGGTATACCAGAGGAGAGTAGCCCTTTTCTTCCAGCAGGGAAACGGTCAGGAATTCCCCGGAGGACTTGGACATCTTCCCGGTGTTGGTGTTCAGATGGAGTACATGGAACCACTGCTTGCACCATTCGTGGCCGATATAAGCTTCGCTCTGGGCGATTTCGTTGGTGTGATGAGGGAATGCGTTGTCGATCCCGCCGCAGTGCAGGTCGCAGTATTCACCCAGGTGCTTCAGGCTGATGGCGGAGCATTCAATGTGCCAGCCGGGGTAGCCTACGCCCCAGGGGGAATCCCACTTCAGTTCCTGGTCTTCAAACTTGGACTTGGTGAACCACAGCACAAAGTCGGTCTTGTTCCGCTTGGCGGTGTCTTCTTCCACGCCTTCCCGCACACCCACAGCCAGATCTTCCGCATCCTGCTTGTTGAACACGTAGTATTCTTCCAGCCTGGAGGTGTCAAAGTACACGTTGCCTTCTGCCAGATAGGCGTAGCCTTTTTCGATCAGGCCTTCCACCATGGTGATGAATTCCGGGATGCAGTTGGTGGCAGGTTCCACAATGTCCGGAATCTTGATGTGAAGCTTTTCACAGTCGGCGAAGAAAGCGTCGGTGTAGAACTTCGCGATTTCCATGACGGTTTTCTTTTCCCGCTTGGCACCCTTGAGCATTTTGTCCTCGCCGGTGTCCGCATCGCTGGACAGATGACCTACGTCCGTGATGTTCATAACCCGCTTCACTTCATAGCCGTCGTACCGCAGGTACTTTTCCAGCACGTCTTCCATGATGTAGGAACGCAGGTTGCCGATGTGGGCGAAGTGGTATACAGTGGGGCCGCAGGTGTACATACCCACCTTGCCTGGTTCGTGGGTGATAAATTCGTCTCTGGTATGGGTAAGGCTGTTGTATAACTGCATGATAAATCTCCTTGATGATAGTCGGATTATTGAATTTCGTCAGTGGGGCCGCCGGCAGAGGAAGGAGCAGACACTTCTGCGGACTCTTCCCGGCGGAAATACAGGTACAGGGTGCCCAGCAGCACGCCGCAGCTGATCAGGAAAGCGGCAAATACCAGCAGGGTGTCTTCCGTGACAAACCACAGCGCCGCGCCGTTAAAGAACATATGGGCAACGGCGGAAGGCAGAATGGAGCCGAAGCGCCGGTTCATGAGGGAGAACAGAAGCCCCAGCAGGGCAGCGTAGCCGATGGCAATGGGCGTTCCGTGGCAGATGCCGAACAGGATGGCGGAAAGCAGCATGGAAAGCCAGCCACGCATACCGCGGCGCATCCGGGATTCCGCCAGTCCCCGGAAGATCACTTCTTCCACCAGACCGGTCATAAGGGCGGTGGAGAGAATTTCCAGCAGAATGTTTTCCGTGCCGAGATACTGGTACTGTTCTTCCAGACCGGCATACCAGGCTTCCGGCAGAGGCAGCAGGGAAATGATGACCGACAGCACGATATTCAGGGCTGTACCGGCCAGCGCGCACCAGAGCAGTTTCCGCAGCGGCACCGGACGGATATCGCATTCGGCAAACAGGTTTTTCCGGCGCAGACCGAAGAATACCGCCAGAAACAGGAGGGTGACCGCACCGGAAATCAGCGTCAGCAGAGAGATGTTTTCATACACGGCTTTCATCAGATCTTCCGAGAGATCGTAGACGTATTCTTCCGCCATACCGTAGCCGGGGAAGCTGTTATACCCGCCGGTGACAGCGCTGCTCATCTCTCCTGCGGCATAAAATATTCCGTAAAAACCGATTACGGCAGACTGGATCAGCATAAACAGCAGTACATAGCATACTGCTTTGCCGATCCCGGCCAGAAAACGGCCTGTGTTTCCCCGGCGCTGCTGACGGCGGAGATACCCTGCCGCCTGTGCTTCATCGGCCAGGGGCAGTCCGCAGCGGATACAGAACCGGGTGTTTTCCTGATTTTCCTGCTGACAGCGGGGACATCGCATGACAATTCCTGGGGCAGAACCTTTCCGGAGATCCGGTGGTGCTTGCCCGCTCCTTTCCAGTACATTGTAGTTCTGTTTTTCTATAGTATACCGCGGCAGTCTGCCGATTTCCCCCTGCAGATTTGTCCGAATCGTGACTTTTTTACGGGGTTTCGTTTTCTTTTTCCCGCAGCAGCGCTTCCACAGCTTCCAGACGGCGTGCAATGGAGGTGATTTCATTTTCCACCGGGTCGGGAATGTGTACCTGGTCCAGGTCGGAACTGGGACGGCGGTGTTCTCTTTCCACCACTTTGGCGCCGTCTTTCCGTACTACCTTGGCAGGAACCCCTACCGCTGTGGAGTTTGCCGGAATATCCCCCAGCACCACGGCGCCGGAAGCGATCTTGGCATTGTCGCCAACGGTGAAGTTACCCAGCAGCTTGGCACCGGACCCGACCATGACATTGTTGCCCAGGGTGGGATGCCGTTTCCCGGTCTGCTTGCCGGTACCGCCCAGGGTTACGCCCTGATAAATGGTGCAGTAATCCCCGATGATGGCAGTCTCCCCGATCACGACACCGGAACCGTGGTCAATGAACAGACCCTTGCCGATGGTGGCTCCCGGATGGATTTCCACACCGGTGAGAAACCGTGCCAGCTGGGACAGGGCCCGGGCAGACAGCACCAGTCCCCTGTCGTTGAGCATATGGGCGATCCGGTAAAACATGACCGCATGTACGCCGGAGTACATCAGCAGTACTTCAGCCCGACCCAGTGCCGCAGGGTCTCTCTCACAGATGGAATCGGCTTCTTCCAGAATATACCGTACCGTTTTGCAAAGTGCCCGTTCCAGCTTGTTCTGGCAGATGAACTGTACACGAACGGGTTTCTCCGCCTGTTGCTGTATGGTGATGTTTGTCTTCATAAAACACCTCACGTGGAAATAAAAAAGCCTCTTCCGGTGCCGGACGGACACAACGGAAAAGAGGCGCAGTACGCGGTTCCACTCTTTTGTTTCTCTCAGTGTACCCTCTAACGGGGGTCAGGCGCATTTCATTACAAAATGAGACTCTCGTGGTATGTCCGCAGCGACCGGATGCACAGCCGGGGGGAAACCGCACCTGTTTCACCGTTTCAGGCGCTCTCTGGAGGAAACCCGTATCCCGATTCTTTCCGATCATCGTCCAATGATATTATACACCATTACAACGGTTTTGTAAACCACCTGGGGCAAAAGAAAAACAAAAAATCCCGCAAGAATATTGACAAACTCTTGTAAAACCTGCGGAATTTATGGTATAATATAGAGTGGTATGAAAAAATCGCGGTCAGTGCAGAATGTAGCCTTTTCCCCGGATGCCGGCCAGCATACCTTCTCCCAGAATGGGAGTCAGCTTCCGGCGCAGATGGGTCATGTGTACTTCACAGGCATTGCCCTCCACCCCCTCAGGCCAGACGGCCGCAAGCAGGATATCCCGGCTGACAGGCTGTCCCCGGTGTTCGTACAGGACAGAAAACAGCTGGAATTCCCGGGTAGTGAGCCGCACGGATCTGCCGCCGCACTTTACCAGATTTTCCTCGGGAAGAAGACGGATCGCCGCCGCATGGGATTCCCTCACCGTACCGGTGTCCATCTGCAGCAGGGCTTTTTCCACAGCCGCAAGGGATACAGGCCAGGACACAGCTCCATAGGGCAGAGCATCGGTCAGCCGTTTGTGCAGCGGATCCCCCGGCCAGCCTTCCGACCGGTATACGACCAGCAGAACAGAGGCTTCGTCGGCTGTTTGTTCCGTAACGCCGGTGTCGCTCAGGATGCATACGGTTCCGTCGCCGGAAAGTGCTGTCAGCCGTGCTTCCCAGAGGGGCAGAGCTGCCTGCAGCAACGCATCGGTGGCATCGTCGCCCGTGTGGATATGGATCTGCATATGGTTCACCTGCCGTTCTGTGGGTATGGATGTTCTGTGTTCAGTATACCATACCTCCGGCGGATTTGTCAAGCATACCCATTCCAGTATGAGAGGCGGTGCAGCCGTATGGATTCTCCCATTTTTCTGCCGGAAGACATGCATCCGGGCAATACCTGCTTCTTTACGGGACACCGTTTTTTCTCCGAGAAACAGCTGCGGAAAATGTATACCCCCCTTGTGGAATGTATTCTGCATATGGCGGAAGAAGGGTATCTGTATTTCCTGAACGGCGGCGCCATGGGGTTTGATCTGCTCTGTGCGGAAACGGTGGCGCTGCTGCGGTACGAATTTCAGCGGGACGTGCGGCTGGTGATGGCGCTGCCCTGCCGGGATCAGACCGCCCGCTGGCTGTATGGGAAGCAAAAACAAAAGGGACTGGATACCATCCGCAGATACCACAATGTGAAGGCGAAAGCCCAGAGCGTGATATACATGACCGATTTTTATACAGAAGGCTGTATGAAAGAGCGGAACCGGTTTATGGCAGAGCATTCCAGCCGGTGCATCGCCTATTGGAGCGGTGTCGCCCGGGGCGGTACGGCCCAGACTGTCCGTCTGGCGGAAAAAGCCGGCATGCCTGTGTATAATCTGTATTCCCCGGCGGACTGACAATCCGTCTTCCCGCATCACGTCAAAAAAATATTTATATACAAAGAACCAAGGAGAAACCGAGAATGAAAACTTTAGTCAAAGCAAAGAATTTTGCCGGCGTTCGTCCGGTGCTGACCATTGTTATGGACGGTGTAGGTCTGGCGCCTGCCGGAGAAGCCAACGCTGTCTCTCTTGCCAGAACTCCCAATCTGGACAAGCTGCTGGCCAACTATCCCATGATCCAGCTCAGAGCACACGGTACCGCAGTGGGTCTGCCCTCTGACGATGACATGGGCAACTCTGAAGTAGGTCACAACGCACTGGGTTCCGGTCAGGTGTTCGCACAGGGCGCCAAGCTGGTTTCCAACTCTATTGAATCCGGCAAAATGTTCGTTTCCGAAACCTGGCAGACTCTGGTGAACGGCGTGAAGCAGAACGGTTCCACCCTGCACTTCATCGGTCTGTTCTCTGACGGGAACGTACACTCCCATATCGACCACCTGAAGGCTATGCTGACCCATGCCAAGGAAGAAGGGGTTGCCAGAATCCGCATCCACATCCTGCTGGACGGCCGTGACGTTGGCGAAACCTCCGCTTTTGAATATATCGATCCCTTTGAAGATTTCCTCGCTTCTCTCCGGGACGAAAACTGTGACGTGAAGATCGCATCCGGCGGCGGCAGAATGAAGATCACCATGGACCGTTACGAAGCCAACTGGGCTATGGTGGAAGCCGGCTGGAAGACCCACGTGCTGGGCGAAGGCAGACTGTTTGCATCCGCGCACGAAGCTGTGGAAACCTACCGTGCCGAAACCGGCGCCATTGACCAGGATCTGGATCCCTTCGTGATCGGGGAAGCCGGTCAGCCTGTGGGCACCATCGAAGACGGCGACTCCGTGATCTTCTACAACTTCCGCGGCGACCGTGCCATCGAGATCTCCAAGACCTTTGAAGCCGGCGCAGACTTTGACAAGTTTGACAGAGTACGCGTGCCGAATGTGCTGTACGCCGGTATGCTGGAATACGACGGCGACCTGCATATTCCCAGCCGTTATCTGGTATCTCCTCCGGAAATCACCAACACCATGGGCGAATACCTGGCAGACACCGGTATCAACCAGTATGCCATTTCCGAAACCCAGAAGTACGGCCATGTAACCTATTTCTGGAACGGCAACCGCAGCGGCAAGTTCTCTGACGAGCTGGAAACCTATGTGGAAATTCCCTCCGACATCGTTCCGTTCGAACAGAGACCCTGGATGAAGTGCGCCGAAATCACCGATAAGCTGATCGAAGCCCTGGAATCCGGCAAGTACGACTGCCTGCGTGTCAACTTCCCCAACGGCGATATGGTAGGCCACACCGGCAGCCTGGAAGCCACCATCTGCTCCATGGAAGCCCTGGACCTGCAGCTGGGCCGCATCCTGAACGTTGTGGATAAGGTAGGCGCTGTGGCACTGATCACCGCTGACCACGGCAACGCGGACGAAATGGCCGAAGTGGACAAGAAAACCGGCGCACCCAAGCGCAACAAGGACGGCAGCCTGAAGGCCAAGACCAGCCACACCCTGAACAAGGTGCCCTGCATCCTGTACGATAACGTGACCGGCGGCGCATATACTGTGAAGGAAGACGACGGCCACTTCGGTCTGTCCTCCGTAGCAGGTACCGTTGTGAATCTGCTGGGCTATGAAAAGCCCGAAATGTGGGACGACAGCCTGATCGAGCTGAAGTAAGTTTCTGTAATCTGTAAGAAATACCAGGGAAAGTCGGCGGTGCCTGCCGGAGGTGGGGCTGCCGGTTTTCCTGCGTTTGTGAGGGTTTATGTTTCAGAAAAACGGCGTGATTTTCCGGAGTACCTTACTGGATCTGCCCGGTATCTGCCACGGTTTTTCCACCAGAGAGGGCGGCGTCAGCACCCATCCCTATACCCGGGAGATGAACCTGGCTATGGGACGGGAAGACGATGATGATACGGTGCGCCGGAACGGGGAGATTTTCGCATCTCTTGTGTCCGATGGAAGGATGCACAAGGAAAACCTGGTGACAGCTTCCCAGATCCATTCCGATATCGTCCGGATTCTGACGGCGGAAAACAGGGGCGAAGGCATGACCGTGCCGGCCGGAGAGGATTGCGACGGGTTTGTGACCGATGTGCCCGGTGTTCTGCCGGTGATCCGGGTGGCGGACTGTACACCGGTTCTGCTGGCCGGACGAAAATCCGACGGCAGTCCTGTGGTGGGCGCGGTTCATGCAGGCTGGCGGGGCAGCGGTGCCGGGATTGTCCGGACGGCTGTGGAAAAGATGCGGGATCTGGGTGTGCTGACGGAAAGCGTGCATGCCGCCATCGGCCCCCATATCGGCGTCTGCTGCTACGAGGTGGGAGAAGACCTGCTGGAAGCGGTGACGGATATGGCCGGGGAGGCTTTTGCAAAGGCCTGCTGCCGTCCCAGATGGATCGACGATGCCGGCAGACAGAAATACACCGCTGATCTGACGGGTATGAATCTGCACTGGCTGCGGGAAGCGGGGGTGCCGGCGGAACAGATTGACGTGTCGCCCCACTGCACTATGTGCGATCCGGCTGTTTTCCATTCCCACAGAGCCACCGGCGGCAAACGGGGAGCCATGGGCGCCGTGATCGGAATATACCTCTGACAGAAAGATTCACGAACAAATCTGCAAATAATCACATAAAAAACACAGAAAACCGTGAATTCTGCTGCCTTGTTCAAGATTTATTTATAAATCTGTGATATACTATTTGTAAATGGTTTTTGCATCATTTCTTTGTTTTGATACGGGAAATACGCACTGACAAATCCAAAAGGGAGAGCCATCCGCTATGATAGAAATAACCAATCTGGTGAAAAACTACGGCACCAAGTTTGCCGTTGACGACATCAGCTTCCGGGTAGGAAAGGGTGAAATCGTCGGTTTCCTGGGTCCCAACGGGGCAGGGAAGTCTACCACCATGAACATCCTGACCGGATACCTGTCCTCCACCTCCGGCGAAGCCAAGGTCGGCGGCATCGATATCCTGGAAAATCCCTACGAAGCCAAGAAGCTCATCGGTTTCCTGCCTGAGCAGCCCCCGGTATATCCGGACATGACCGTTGACGAATATCTGAACTTCGTATACGAGATCAAGCACTGCAAGCTGAACCGGGAAAAGCATCTGATGGAAATCCGCATGGTCACCAAAATCGATGACGTGCGCCATCGTCTGATCAAGAATCTGTCCAAGGGGTACCGTCAGCGTGTGGGGATTGCCCAGGCACTGGTAGGCAACCCGCCGGTCATCATCTTCGACGAACCTACGGTGGGCCTTGACCCCAAGCAGATCATCGAGATCCGGAACCTGATCCGGAATCTGGGGCAGAACCATACCGTAATCCTGTCCACCCACATTCTGTCCGAAGTACAGGCAGTGTGCGACCGCATCGTGATCATCAACGAAGGCAAGATCATCGCGGACGAAAAGACAGAAAACATCACCCGCGTTGTGGAAGAAAACCGCAAGTACAATGTGAAAGTCTGCGGTCCCCAGAGAGAAGTGCAGGCCGCTATCAAGGGGATTCCCGGCGTGGTGGAAGTGGAAGCCACCGGCGAAAGAGACGCAGACAGCTATACCTTCCAGGTGGAAGCCGAAAAGGGCAACGACCTGCGCAAGGCTCTGTTCTACGCCATGAGCGAACATAACTGGCCCATCATCGGTCTGGAAGCCGTGGGCATGAATCTGGAAGAAGTGTTCATCAAGATTATGGACGCTGACCTGGCCAGAAAAAGATAAAATAAAAGTACGGAGTATATAAAACTATGTTAGCAATCTATAAAAAGGAAATGCGCACATATTTCACAACTCCTCTGGGGTATGTGTTTATTGCCGTGTTCCTTGCGGTTTCCGGATTTATCTTTGCCGTGAGCACCCTGCAGTCCCAGACCTCTGACATTTCCGGGTATTTTCAGCTGATGATCTTCGGGTATATCGTAATGATCCCGATCCTGACCATGCGCTCCTTTGCAGAAGAACGCCGTGCCAAAACGGAACAGATCCTGATGACCTCTCCCGTTTCTATTACCGGCATGATCATGGCAAAGTTCCTTGCCGCTTTTACCATGTTCTTCGCAACCGTTCTGGCAAGCTGCCTGTACTACATTCCGCTGTTCCAGTATGGGGAACCCAACGTACCCAAGGCAGTGGGCTGCTTTATCGCTATGCTTCTGATCGGCATGTGCTTTATCGCCGTGGGGATCTTTGTCTCCACCCTGACCGAATCTCCCGTAACCGCATCCATCGGTACCATGGGGATCCTGGTGGGCTTTGCAGGCGCTGCCATCTTCAATAATCTGATCGATACCTACGTGATCCGGTATGTTCTGAGCTGGATTTCCATCTACAGCCGGTACGTCAACTTCACCTACGGGATCTTCGACATCGCTGCCACCCTGTACTACCTCTCCATCACCGCGATTTTCCTTTTCCTGGCTGTCCGTGTGTATGAGAGAAGACGGTACGCCTGATCACGGAAGGAGACTGGTACTATGAAAAACAGCTTTTATCAGAGCAGAAAATTCAAATACGGCTCCATGGCCACCGCATTCACCATCGGTTTTATTGCCATCGTGGTCATCTTCAACATCATTTTCACAGCCCTTGCTTCCCGATACAACTGGTTCATTGATATGACCGGCGAGCAGGTATTCACCCTGTCCGACGAAGCCAAGGAAATCATGTCCGATATCACCGACGAAGTGCAGATTATCTTCGCTTCCGAACCGGACGTGCTGATGAACGGTGCTGACTCCGATTACATGCGTTACGTATATACCACGGCACTGCAGCTGGAAGAAGAATTTTCCAACATCCATGTGGAATGCGTGAATGTACTGAAGCACCCCTCTTACTTCCGCGGGTATTACAATACCACCAATACCGACATCGACTCTGACTCCGTTGTGGTAGTCAGCGGCAGCGAAGTGCGTATTTTTAAGGCGGAAGCATTCTTCACCTTCAACGAGAACTACGAGTATGTATGGGCATACAACGGGGAATACAAGCTGATCTCCGGGATCATGCAGGTGACCCAGACCGATACGCCTATCGTAGCCTTCACTACCGAACACGGAGAAGACCTGACCACCAACAGCGGTGCGGCCAACCTGAACATGATCTTTGCCGACAACGGTTTTGAAGTGCAGACCGTGAATCTGGCCAACGAAGAACTGAGCGACGACTGCAGAATCCTGGTGATCTACAATCCCCGCTATGACTTCACCGGCAGCGAAGCCGATGCAGACCAGTTCAACGAAATCAAGAAACTGGACAAGTTCCTTGATAATTACGGCTGTCTGCTGGTATTCGCCGAACCCGAATACGTGGATAACCTGACCAACCTGAACGAGTTCCTGGAAGAATGGGGTATCTCCTATGTGGGCGACACCTACATCCGCGATAAGGAACACGCCATGACCATCGACGGATACGGTATCGTTACCGAATACCAGTCCGAAACCCTGGGCGCTTCCATTTACTCCGAACTGTCCGCTCTGGCAACACCCCCCAAGGCTATGATCTACAAGTCCATGCCCATCGACATTCTGTGGGAATCCGGCGGCGACCTGTCCGGCTCCCGTGATGTTTCCCCCGTTCTGAAGTCCCATGAAACTTCTGAACTGGTGGTAGACGGCGAAGTGACTGAAGTGGGTGCCTACAATGTTATGACCATCTCCCGGGAAACCAGAATTGTGGACAACGAATACTACTATTCCTATGTGATCGCAGCCGGTTCTCCCACTTTCTCTGACGGTGCCTATGTGGTTTCCAATTCCTATGCCAACAAGGACATCCTCAGCGCTGCCATGAAAGCGGTCGGCCGCGAAAGAGTGCTGGCAGTTCTGGACTTCAAGCCCTTCGACGATGACGAAATCACCATCACCACGGAAGAAGCCAATAACTGGACCGCGGCTATGACACTGGTGATCCCGCTGATCGTTTCTGCGTGCGGCATTTACGTTGTGATCCGCAGAAAGCACGCATAAAAACACAGGGGAGATTGAAAACATGATCAAACAGCAAAAAAAATTTGCCATTGGTTTCGGGATCGCCTTTGTGGTGATGCTGGTGCTGTACTTTGTAGTGGTTGCACCGCTGCTTGTGGAAGAACCGGAAGAAACCGTGGCGCTGGAAACCGTGGAAGGGGAAGCGGAAGGCTCCAACAGCCGGTATCTGATGTTCCCCCAGGTGGAACGGTCCGGCATACAGTCCATTGAAGTGCACAACGAATACGGCGGATATACGTTCTACCGTGATTCCTCCGACAATTTCGTGCTGAAGGGGTACGAAGGCATGGCCTATGACCAGGAACTGTTTGCTTCCTTTGTGGTTTCTGCCGGGTATACCCTTGCCATGATGAAAGTAACGGACGATGCTACTCCCGAACAGATGGAAGAATACGGTCTGGACAAGCCCCAGGCATACTGGATTCTGACCACCACGGAAGGGGATGTGCATCAGGTGAATGTGGGGGATATCCTGGTCACCGAGGGTGGTTACTACTGCTCTTACGAAGGCCGTGACACGGTGTATATTCTGTCTACTACCCTGGCGGATACTATGCTCAAGCCGGTAGAAAAGATGATTACCCCTCTGCTGACTGCCGGTATGTCCCAGAACAATTATTTCGAAGCCAACAACTTTACGATCTGGCACGGGGAAGAACTGTTCCTGCGTCTGGTGAACAAGGAGGAATCCGAAAAGACCAATCCGGATGCCATCGTGGAAACCAAGATGACCTATCCGGCACCCTATGTTCCCAATTCCAATCTGTACTATGAAATTCTGTATAATTTCATGGCATTGCAGGGTACGGAAACGGTAAAGATCGGCCCTTCTGAGGAAGAACTGGAAAAGTACGGTCTTGCCAACCCGGCATACACCATTTCCTATACCTTCCAGGATATTCCGTTCTATATCTTTGTGTCTGAACTGCAGAAGGACGGCACCTATTATGCCGTTTCCAATCTGTACGGCTACCAGCTGGTTGCCAAGGTGGATGCCGCTATGCTGGGCTTCGTGGACTACGGTCTGTTCAAGTGGATTTCCGAGTATCCCTTCCAGGCATATGTGACCAGCGTGGATACCATGACCGTTATCTCCGGTGACGGGTCTCTGAATGCTTCCTTCAAGCTCACCCACGGCACCAATGAAGAAGGCAATGCCACCCTTGCAGTGGACTGCAGCGACGGTCAGCATATCGACAACAACAATATCTACAACTTCCGGCAGTTCTATAAGACGCTTCTGTCTCTGATCCTGCAGGAATACACGCCTCTGAGCGAGGAAGAAAAGGAAGCGCTGACTTCTGATAAGGACAAGCTGCTGCTGACCTTCTCTTACACCACGCACAACGGCGAAACCACGGAATACAAATTCTACCAGTACACCACCAGACGTGCATTCGTGACCGTCAATGGGGTAGGGGAATTCTATTGCTACGTGGATCTGATGGACAAGATCATCAGCGATACCGAAAAGGTGCTGGTGGGCATGGACATCAACTCCTACGGCAAAAACTGATTCACAACAAACGGTTTTCTGCAGAGCTTTTTCTGCGGAAAGCCGTTCTGTTTTTTGGCGATGGGGCATATATTTGTCTGACAGAATGTGACCGCATAAAAAGGAGGATTTTATGAAAGTACTGTTTCTTGGCAACAGTTTTACGTATTTCAATGATCTGCCCGGTATGGTGCAGCGGCTGGCTGAGAAAACCGGTGTGCCGCTGGAAACGGACAGCGTGACCCGTGGCGGCGCCTATCTGCATCAGTTTGCGGATCCTGCGGATGCTCTGTATGACATCTGGCAGGCGAAATACCGGCAGGAAATCTGGGACTATGTGGTTTTCCAGGATCAGAGTTTTCACCCGGTGAAGGATCCGGAAGGTCTGCGGCAGGCGGCACTGGCGGTAAAGGCGCTCTGCAGACCGGAACAGAGATTTCTCTTCTACCAGACCTGGGCGTATAAAGACGGAACGGATAAGCTGGCAGGCACAGCGCTTACCTATGCGGAGATGCTGACGAAGATGATTGCCTCCTATGGTAGTGCTGCAAAGGCTGCAGAAGGCGGTACGGTGCCTGTAGGACGTGCGTTCGCGGAGATCTATGCCCTGCATCCGGAGATCGAGCTGTATAACCCGGACGCCTATCATCCTTCTCCAGCCGGGACATATCTGGCCGCCTGTCTGTTCTATGCCGTGATAACCGGCCGCTCCCCCATGTATCTGCCGGTTCCCGGGGAAGTGGACACGGAAACCGGTGGAATTCTGCGTTCCATAGCGGACTGGCTGATAACCCGGGAGATTCTTTTGGTGTAACCCCTATTTTTCCACAGGATCTCTATTTTGACAACAATTTCCACAAGGGGAAAGAGAAACTTTTCAACAACCTGTGGAAAAATACAGTGGAAAACACGAACAAACGAGCAGAAAAAGCGTATCGCCCGTACAGAAAGTACAGATGATACGCTTTAACCACGCAAAAAAGGACTGTCTCACAGAACAGTCCTTTTTCGTTTTGGATATCAGCAGTAATGCATAACAGAGTAATTAAGCGTTGATATCAATGACCTTTGTTACCAATGCATCACTATCGAATGTAAGAACAGAATAGTGGTTCTTGTTCTTTTTGAGGTTGAACTGGCCTGCACCGTAGATATGTTCCGCATTGGAGGCATCAAATGCATCAGCAAGTGCATCTGCATCTACATCTTCTGCGGAAGTCCAGATCGCATTGGGTACATTCTTGGAATCGGTCTTGACATATACTGCGGTAATGTAGCCTTCCTTGATTACGGGCTTTTCTTCTGCACCGGCTTCAATGATGTCGCCAGCTTCATTGATGTACAGCCAGGAAGCGATTTCTGCATTTACAAGATCAATATAGAGATCGAAAACGGCAGGTTCTGCTTCAGGGGGGGTAACAACATCACTGGTTTCCTCATCCTTGGAGTCAACAGATTCGCTGTCTTCCTCATCCTTGGAGTCAACATCTTCGTTGTCTTCCTTAGCTGCGGTGTTATTGGTATCAACAGCTTCCATACCGGTAAAGGTGTAGGTAACAAATTTGTTCTTCTTGAACTCGAGGTCGTGGTCGCCTTCGCCGAATGCTACAGCGTTGTGACCCTTGTAGGAAGGATTGTTGGCCTTGAGGCATTCAATCACTGCATCCTGTGTTTCTTCATCTACTTCTTCTGCGAACCAGAACATACCGGAGGTAGACTGCTTCACGAATACAGCGGAAATCTTGCCTGCTTCAACGGGAATTTCGAAGGAGGTTTCACTTCCGATGTCGATCTTGTACAGGAATTCCACTGCACCGGTTGCTCTGTCGATCAGCATGAAGCTGATGTTGGAGGCGTCACCGGAGTCAAAGGAGATGGTGGGGGGAACGGATTCTTCGGGGATGTTTTCAACTACGAGAGTGTAGTTATAGCGATCATATCTTGCTTCTGCATAATCTTCAACAGTGAAGGTAATATTGGCAGACTTGGTAACGTTAACGATATTGGTGCCTTCCATCATGCTGACCATGGTCTGGGAAGCGCCTGTACCGCCTTCAGCAGTGAAGATATAGGCTCCCTGTTTAAGATACTGTTCTCCGAGGATATTGAGTGCAAAATTGAATTCTTCGTTCGCTCTGAGCTTGAGACCTGCAAGCGTATAGTAGCCGCCTTCAGATTCAAGAGCGTTTTCGCCAGTCAGTGATTCAGTAATAGTATCTTCTACACCGTCTGCATTCACATAAGTGAGTGCAACTGTCAGATCATCCTTTTCAGAGAGTTCAGCATCCAGAGTGAAGTTCAGCTCGGCTTCATAAATACCTTCGGATACTTCGTTGCCCACGGTAAGGGTCATATCCTTTGCGAAGGTCTTGTCGTTGATAATACTGGTGGAATCCACTTTTTCATCAAGACCGATCAGATATTCATACAGTGCCTTGGTTCTCGCAGCACCTTCATAGTCGTTTACACCATTTCTGGAGTCGCCCATTGCAGAGCTTGCGTAGTAGATGTCACCGACGATCATACGATCAGTACCGTCAAGATTGGCGTTGGAACCGTTTGCGAAGGACCAGATCGCACTCTGCATTGCGTCGAGTGCTTCCCCTTCGGTAAGGCCGTCGATGATTTCGTCAGTCAGGGTAATATGTTCATACAGTTTGGTGTAAACATAATTTTCACTTGCATACTCATTGTCAGCAAGTTCCTGACCGGTATTCTTGGCTCTGTTGCGCATATGAACATCGTATTCGGCGTCGATTGTCCCAGCTTTGAGAGCTGCTTTGAGAGCTGCTTTCAGCATGGACAGACTGCCTGTCTTACCTTCTTCGGTTCCCCAGTAACCGTTCATGACGATGTTGCGGACATGATTTTCTGCCTCTTCGGAAGCATAATAATCGTTGTCCTCCAGATTGGCAATTCTGTACCATTTGCTGGTTTCGGCGCCTGTCTCAAGGTCGATACAGTATCCATATACGGTTTCACCAACTTCGTTCTTGAGAAGGAACTGAAGCGGTCTGGTACCTGTAGTCTGTTCGTAAGGACCGTCAAAGCTTAATGTAGGCTCAAGTCCCATCGTAAGAGTGGTACCGTTGGAATGCTGCAGTTCTTTGATAATATAATTACCATTTTCGTCGACTTTTGCGTTGCCTGCTTCATCGCGTTCGTAGATAACGCGGATGTGGCTTACATAGTGTCCGCTGTAGTCACCGGTACCGATGTACTGGAAAGGATATCCTTCGGGAGCACCGGTAACAGTAACAGAATCAGGATCTGTAAAATGTCCATTGTCGGTGTACAGATCGCGTACTTTCCGCTGAACAGTCTGGTCAGCGGAATTGTTTCTGTCAAATTTCAGGACAGACTGAGGGGCTTCGAGGTCACCGGAAGCAATAACCTTATTTGTCACCGCAACTTCTGTGGTGGTTGCTTTCACTTCACGGACAGCAGAAGAATACTTGTCGTAAGCGCCGTTTTCTTCTACCAGACCAAATTCGGTCGCAACTTTTTCTACTGTCGTCTTGCCGGGAGTCAGATCAACAGTAACTTTGGGAGCATCGCCGTCAAGGGTTTCTCTGACGGGCTCTCCTTCTACCGCTTCACTCCGGAAATGTTCAATCTTTTCGCCGTCGAATGTAACATAACCGTCCTTGGTTACTTCGATTTCAATAGCCTTTTCGGGAAGAACAAATCCTTCGGGAGCCTTGGTTTCCACCAGTTCATAAGTACCGGGGATAAGGTCTTCGAATACAAGTTCACCGTTTTCGTCTACGGTCTTTTCAGCAACAAGAGCTTCATTCTTATAGAGAGCGAATTCCGCGCCTTCAAGAGCGTTGTTCTCGTCGTCAACCTTGCTGACCTTGAGGTCAACGGTGAGCATTTCGATCGTGTATTCCTTTTCGGCATAAACCTCAGTAGGACCTGCAGCTACGCTGATAAGGTTCTGGGATACTTCACGTGAGGTAGCGATACCGTCATCGTCAATATCCTGCGGTTCGGGAGCGTAGAAATATACGCCGGTCGGAAGAATCTGGGTACCGGATACAACTGCCTTGATGGTCTGACCTGCGCCTACTTCAACGGTTGCGCTGTATTCCTTGGTACCGAGCACGATTTCCTGCGTGCTGACAACTTCATCGCCAACATAAATATTGAGAGCGATGTCATCGTTGGCAGAGCTTCCGCTGCCGTTGAGAAGAACGTCTACATCAACTTCAAAAACGCCTTCCTCTACCATCTTGGGAGCGGAAACGTCAAGGTTGGTGATGATGACCTGATTTGCGGGAGCATAACTTGCCTCAAGATCTTCCAGGAAGAAATCCTGAAGCGCGTTGATACGATTGCCTATTTCGTCGATTGCAGTATCTTTTTTGCCATCGGTAAAGTTCATGGGTTCATCGGAATTCAGGGTATAATTGTGCATATACCCGCCCCAGCCCTGTTTTCTGGCAGTATTTACAGTTGTACGGTATCTGAAATCGGTAACACCATCAATGATACTATCTGCGTTAGCAAGTCTCCAGATCGCACCCTGCGTAGCAGAAATGAGTTCGGAACGGTCGAGGTCATACGCCTGTTCAAATCCTGCGTCATACAGAGCCTTCTGCGCGTCTTCAACAGAAAGGGAAGGATAAGTGACCGAAAGAATTGCGCGGAGACGTTCTGCCTGTTCATCGCTGAAGTATTCGCTGTCTTCGAGGTTCAGACGCTTGTAGTATGTTTTGGTTGCATCCTCATCATCCACTCTTGTTCCTGTAGCGAAATCGCAGCAGTATACAACATTATAGTTGCTTTCACCGCTGACATAAACGCCGTCTGCTTCCCAGACACCGTCCACAACATCGCGGGTGGTATCAATCACAGGGAAAATATGCACGGCACCGGCATTTTGGATCTTTACTGAGTGGTTGCTGGTCTCGTAATAATAAATTTCGTTGTCCAGATCCTGCGCGATCATATAATTATATCCATCGCTGCCGGGCACAATGTTTTCCAATCTCATCGGAGTGAAATTGGTGTTTGTTCCGCCTTCCGCAAACGCCGCCGTGCTCATCGAACTCGCGCACATGAGCAGCGCCAATACTGCGGAAAGACCTTTCTTAAAATTTTTTGCCATGTTTTTCTTTCTCCTTTTCATATGATTGAAAGGTAAAATCGAAACATTGGCGGCCGGGCTGTCGTAGCTTTTGCAAGCCGTAGACCCCTTGCTTTGCGTCCCATCCTTTCGGGTGGTTTGCCTTTTTCAAGTTTCTGCGATAGAGAAGGACGGTACACGGAGCTTTTACTTTCTCCCTGTACCTTCTCTGCCGTTCCCTCCGGAGTGGAACGACAAAGCGGAATAAATATACCGTCTGTGACCGGCATACCTACTCCATGTACCCATATTATAGCAAATGCCAGTTACATTTTCTGTTACATATTGGCGATATTCTTTCATTATTTTGAAATTGATTCCAAATAATAATTGCATTTTATGAATATCCTTACAAAAGAGAAACTCCCGCATCAGAAATCGATACGGGAGACCGGATAATACAGCACATACTGCCAGAAGGCTGTCCGGGGATGGTATTTCAGTAATCACTTACGGGTTTTCACGCGGAAATGCAGTATCAAGGAAACAGTGAACCACCCATCTGTTTTCGCTGGGGCCGGCCTGGCTGCAGGTGGAAAGGGTGAGAACATTGTCATGGTTGATGGCGAGAGGTCTGGTATCGGCGTCCACTACGGATTCCTGGATGAAATAGTCAATGAGGAGCTGCTGATCTTTCAGTTTGGTGAGACCGAGACGCCAGGCCGGACTGTCTGTCGTGGCTTTGTAGGCGGAGAAAACTCTGTAACGGAGAACACCGTCATCATTCAGGACATACACATAGGGATGTTCTTCCAGATAAGAGGCATCCTTGTAGTACTGCAGAGAGTTGAACATGGAGTCGTTGTACATGCGATGTCCGTAAATGATTGTGTGGAAGTCGGAGAAATCCTGCGCATTGCGATAGTCCAGATAGATGGATCCTACCGGATTCCACAGACCTTCCCAGGAGTGGTTGAGATAATAGCTGTTGTCATCTCCCTGGAGCAGGGGATAGGATACGGAGGTGTCCGGGATCGTGATCCAGCCGAAAACATCACCATTGACCTTTCGGAGAGCATCCAGGTCTGTGTCCAGAAGCTGCTGGGCAACACTGTCCGTTTCGGGCTCCGGCTGCGGTTTGAGCTCCGTTTCCGTTTCGGTCTCTGTTTCTGTTTCCGTTTCGGTCTCTGTCTCTGTTTCCGTTTCGGACTCTGTCTCTGTTTCTGTTTCTTTCTCGGTTTCCGTTTCAACTTCCGCTTCTGTTTCGGTTTCTGTTTCCGGTTCTGTCTCGGTTTCCGGATCAGAGGTTGCAGCGGCCATACTGGCAGCCTGGGAGTAAGATTTCCGGGCGCGGTAATAATTGATTTCATGGATCACCACGCCGCAGATACTGATAATCAGAATGACAAGCAGCAGAATGGTCAGAATTTTCTTGAGACGGCCGTTAATCATGGGAAAACCTCCGGTAATATCCAGAATCTATCAAGACAAAAAGCCGAGGTCAAACCAACCTCAGCTTTATTCTGTTGTACGAGTATGGGGATTAAGCGTTGAACTTCTTGTTCTTGTCGCAGAGAGTGAAAACGAACAGGGCGATAGCAGCGAATACACTGCAGATGTACCATGCGATGGAATCGTTGGTCATGGGAACGGGTTCGTCGGGAATGTCGGTCAGAGGAATGTCTTCGTCGCTGATCTGGATGGTGTCTTCTTCTTCTGCCACTTCTGCTATAATTTCCACTTCGGTTTCGTACTTTTCTTCGTCAGATTCTTCGGTGGATTCTTCTTCGATGGGATCGGTTTCTTCCTGCGGAGGATCGGTTTCTTCTTCTTCAGATTCCTCTTCGGTTTCTTCTTCGGTTTCTTCTTCCGTTTCAATGATATCGTATTCCCATTCGGTGTGCCATACATGTTCGGTTGCAACAACTTCGTCTTCTACGTTGAGGTTGAAACGGATACTCATGTCTACATTAACGGCACGGGAACCTTCTGCAAGACCTACCAGAGTCTGAGAGGAAGTTTCGTCTCTTACTTCAGAGGTGTAAAGGTATACACCGTGATCGAGATTCTGAACACCTTCCAGGGTGATGTTGAAGGTCTTATCGCCTTCGGTGATGGTGATACCGGAGAATTTGTAGTTGCCTTCTTCGTCAGGAATGAGAACATTTTCGCCTTCCTTGGCTTCACCGGCAATACGTCCGGAAGCAGCTTCGTAAGCTACACCGTGTTCGTCGTAACCGATTACCTTGACGATCAGGTCGTCACCGTTTTCGGTGCTGGGTTCTACTACAAGAGAGAAGACAATGTCGGTAACATAAGCGTCGTCCGTGTCGTCATCATTCTGGTTGTTTACGTGATCTTCAGCCTTTTCGATGACGGTGATATCCATATCCTTCAGGAAGTTGTCTTCGTTGATGATGGTGTTTGCGGTGGTATTGGTAACTTCGGTAGGTTCAAGAGCCATCAGGTAATCATAAAGCTTGAACATCAGCTTTACTTCGTCTTCCTTTTCTGTGGGAACAGCGCCTACGCCCCAGTTGGAGTAGTGGGAGCCGACGAACTTGATACCGGACATCTTGTTGCTGCAGGTCCAGATAGCCATCTGGGTTGCGGTTTCAGCAACACCGTCGTTCAGGGAAGCAAGTTCTTCTTCGGTAAACTTACCGGATGCCAGCAGCTTCTGCTTCATGGCGTCCAGACTGCCGGTTTCGGGGACTTCGTTTCCGTTTTCATCGGTTTCGGTACCAACAGTGCCCCAGTAACCGTTCAGTGCGATGGTCCGGATCATAGCAGCTTCTTCTTCGCTGTAGTAGGTAGCGTCTTCCAGATTTTCTACATTGTAACCGAATGCCATTTCGGTAGGAGTAGCGTTGTCTGCACAATAAGCGGTAATCACATTACCGTCAGCGTCAACCAGTACAAACTGCTGTACGCCGCCCCATACTGCGGTATATCCTTTGCCGTTCAGTTCTTCCACCCATTCACCGTCTTCATACCAACCTTCTATCTTGAGGCTGCTGTTGTAATTGTCGAACCGGTGCAGGTAAGTGGTTTCGCCGTTCGGACCTGTTTCAGTACGTTCTTCCTTCAGAATGCGGTTGCCTTCCTTGTCAAGGATATAACCTTCTTCATCGGTAACATAGTTGCCGCTTTCATCGTAAGCAATGCGCTGTTTGTCTTCGTCCTTCAGCCATTTTACATAATAGTAGGTGACACTGTTTTTCTTGATGTAGGCGTCATCACCGTACTGTGCCACTTTGTCTTCATCGGACAGAGGCTTGTCAAATACAATCGCAGGGAAGAACTTACTGGTGTTTCCGGAGCCTACATAGATGTAATCGTAACCTTCAACGCCTGCGGGAGGTGTGATTTCCCCATCATAGCCGGGCTGGAAAGCTTCAGGCGCACCGCCGTTCGCTTCCGGCAGCTGGGTAAGGTCGTTGTCAGCGGTGGGATTGGTTTCGCTGGCTACATAATCGAGCTCGGTATTTTCGCCGGTAACCTTTTCGGTAACCGTAACACTTTCGGTGGTAATGGTAACTTTGCCGGGGGTAACTACTGTGTCAGTGGTGTAATCGTAGCTGCCGTCTTCAGTAGTGCCGGGCAGCACACCGGTCTGGTCGATCACGGTGCCGGCAGGATTTCCGGTAGCTTCTTCCTGTGCTTCGTTTTCATCCGTAAGGGGATCGTCGGTGGTTAAAGGAACATCAACCGTTACGTTGGGCGCTACGCCTTCCGTGGTAGTTGTGCTGCCGCCGGAAAAACCGCTTGCGGTCTGGGAACCGTCGGGATTGGTCTGGATAGTAGAGCCGGATTCCTCAGAGGAACCGCTTACCAGATTGCCTTCGCTGTCGGTTACAACGGTTTCTTTGCTGCTTTCGGCACCGGAAATCTGAGCACCTTCCTGGGTTGTACCGGTGGTATCCTTCTGGATTTCAATAACAACGGTTTTGTCTCCGGTCACGGGATCAGTTTCCGTGGTAGTGGTAGTGGTGATGTCTGTTACAGTACCATCGGTATTTTCAACGGTATCATTTACTACTTCTTCAACTTCTTCTTCTGCGAATACGGGCAGATTCAGCGTGCCGGCGCACATGCTGGCAACCAGGAGGAGTACCAATACTTTCTTGAGGTTTTTCATAGTGTATATCTCCGTTTCGTTTTGGTTTCTGTTTCTTTGTTGACACTATTATAGCATACAGGTGTTACAGAAACTGTTACATTTCGACGCAAACCCTTCATTATTTAAGTGACTTAGAAAATAATTTGTGCTTCTGGGATTCTTTACTTTCTGTCCCCGGAATAACTGAGTGCGTTGTCCATAAGCATGATCAGTTCCAGAACGCTTCGGAAGCTTTCTTCCTGAGCACCTTCCATCCATCGTATGGATCCCTGCCAGCTGGCGTTCTGCCGGAACAGGATCCGGATGGCAAATGTGGCAGCGGCGCCGGGGCGGGTGTCACATAAGTCATCATCCTCCGCAAGCGGCTGCCGTGGGGCTTGAAATTTTCTGATAGCTTCAAAAGCCTGGGGGAAGTTTGCTTTGTCCAGACCTTCATTGATTTTTTTTAGCAATTGTGTCAGGCTCTGAAATGTCTGAATTTCATTACATGCAGCGACACAGAACCGTCCCTGGGGGACTTCATCGGTATAGGAGTCCACATATACCATGATGACCCTGTTCATTTCACCCTTCATCGGTTCCACTTCACCTCTATTCCTGTGATGTCATTCTGCAAGTACATTATACTAAACACCTGTTACAAATTGCGTTACATTTTCCTCTTTTTCGTTCAGTTTATTTTCTTTTTTCGGAAAATTACGATAATACTGTGTTTTGCGGTACAGAATTCAGATATATCTATGGTTGTCTGGGGCAATGGTCCATTTCCGCCATGTAAAAACCCCCGCATGGAATCTGCGGGAGTTCCTATGGTATTTGTTTCTGTATCACGAATTGGTAGCCGGCAGAAGAGACTTTACGTAAAACTCCACATAGATCGGAGAATGGGGGTATTTCCTCTCGAAGGAGGAGATGAACCGTCTGCATACCATGCAGCTGTTTTCGTAATTGGCCTGCGGGAGCATAATGATAAACTGGGAAGCGCTGCATCTTGTGATCACATCGCCTTTCCGTAGGGACTGGCTCATGTGTGCTTCCAGGTTGTCCATTGCCAGAGCAATACTCTTTTGCGAAACTTCCTTCGTGCTTCGGCTCTTGAGACTGAGGAGAGCGATATGTATGGCGTCCCCGGTTCTGACGATCATTCTTGCCTGGGCCTGATACAGCATACGGAAGAAGTCATAGTCGCAGATCAGCGCACCCTTGATTTCGCCGCTTTCGTTGAGCTGCTCCATCATCCATTCGGGGGAGATCACGCGGCTGTTGACCGTCTGCAGGGCTTCACGGTAGAGTGCTCTGCTTTCCTGGTCCGGCATGACCCCGAAGGTCGCCAGAAGCAGCTTGCTCATATCTTCGTATACCGTAACAACATCCTGTCGCTTATCCATAGCCAGGAGAAACCGCATCAGGTGCTGGTACATGGGCTCGGAATACTGGTCGATTGCCAGCGCTTTACGGCAGATAATCACTGCTTCTGTGTGACGACCGGTCTTCTGCAGGGCAGGCATAGCCTTTTCAATGGCGCTTTCATAAAGATTATGATAATAGGCCTGAACGGGCACCACCCAGGCATCGGAAGACTGCATAGTAAGAAAATCGCCTTCGTAAAGATTCAGCGCGGCAATGTAGGCTTCTATATCATCGGCTGCCTCTTCGCTTTTCAGCAGGGCGATCTGCTTTTCAAATTCTTCGATGTCCAGGAAAACCTCGATCTCGGGATCCCACATATAGCCGCCGCTTTTGTAAAGCAAAAGTTTTCGGCCGAACTCGGGCATCAGGGATTCCAGCAGGGAACGGACTCTGTGCATTGCGGTTCGCAGGGCACCGGGAGGATTGTCACTCTTTTCAGAATTCCACATAAGAGCCATGAGATCATCCGATGACACAACTTTCCCTCTGTTATAAATCAGATAGGCAAGAATATTCCATATTTGTCTGGAACGGTTGTTGTCGCAGCTGATCTGCTTATCCCCGTAGGTCAGCGAAAATTTTCCCAGCATACGTACCTGAAGAACAGTATGATTCATCGGATGTCACCTCCTTCTGCCAGCAAGCAACTGATATCCGATCATAAAAGGAATTGTATATATTCTACTCCTAAATTGTTCTCTTGTCAAGGCATTTCATGAAGTATTTCAACAAAATGCATTATTTTTACATATTAAGCCGGCAGGTGTTTTATATACTTCACCACGGTTTATAGTTAGTTCTTTGAATAGTATACTAGTGGAATAAACGGAACTGACAGAGGCTTGGCGGAGTCGGACAAAACAAAAAGCTGAGGCCGGCAGAAACCAACCTCAGCTTTATTCTGTTGTGATAGGATGAAAATTAAGCGTTGAACTTCTTGTTCTTGTCGCAGAGAGTGAGAACGAACAGGGCGATAGCAGCGAATACACTGCAGATGTACCATGCGATGGAATCGTTGGTCATGGGAACGGGTTCGTCGGGAATGTCGGTCAGAGGAATGTCTTCGTCGCTGATCTGGATGGTGTCTTCTTCTTCCACTTCCACTACGATTTCCACTTCGGTTTCTGCTACGGGTTCGGTTTCC